>CASDQQ010000153.1 GCA_949282945.1 uncultured Eubacteriales bacterium | reverse complement strand
CTTACCCGCTCTCCTCCGGAAAGCACACTGGCCTGTTTCAGAGCCTCATCCCCTGAAAAGAGCATTCTTCCGAGCCATCCCCTTATGTCCTGTTCATACTGTTCTTTTGAAAACTGTCTGAGCCAGTCGATAAGCGACAGCTCACAGCCGTCAAAAAATTCCGAATTATCTTTTGGGAAATAGGATACAGACGTGGTCTTTCCCCAGACGTAGCTTCCCCTGTCCGGCTCTTCGGCTCCTGTAATTATCTGAAAAAACGTGGTCTTTGCCAGTTCGTCCGTTCCAACAAACGCAACCTTGTCCCCCGGCAGGACAGAAAAGCTTATATCATTTAACACTTTACGTTCTCCCACAGTTTTAGAAATATTCTTAATGAAAAGCAAATCATTTCCTATTTCTCTGTCAGGCTTAAAACTTACAAAAGGATATCTTCTTGAAGAAGGTTTGAAATTTTCAAGCGTAAGATTATCTAAAAGCTTTTTTCTTGAAGTAGCCTGCTTGGATTTTGACGCGTTGGCGCTGAATCTCTGTATGAACTCCTGCAGTTCCTTCATTTTAGCTTCTGTCTTTTTATTCTGTTCCTTCATTTGTCTTAAGGCCATTTGCGTATATTCATACCAGAAATCATAATTTCCCACATACATCTGTATTTTTCCATAATCTATATCCGCTATATGAGTACACACCTTATTCAAAAAATGCCTGTCGTGTGAAACTACTATAACAGTATTTTCAAACTCCATTAAAAAATCCTCAAGCCATTTTACAGCTGCAATATCCAGGTGATTCGTAGGCTCGTCCAGCAATAAAATATCTGGATTCCCAAAAAGAGCCTGAGCCAAAAGCACCTTAACCTTTTGGGCTCCTGTAAGCTCTGACATATTCATATAATGAAACTGAGTTTCTATCCCTAGTCCGTTAAGCAATATGGCTGCGTCAGATTCAGCGTTCCAACCGTTCAGTTCAGCAAATTCCCCCTCAAGTTCGGCTATTTTGATACCGTCTTCGTCTGAAAAATCCTCATGAGAATATATCTCTTCCTTTTCCTGCATTATCTCAAAAAGCCTTTTATGCCCCATTATAACTGTCTGTATTACCTGAAAATCGTCATACGCGAAGTGGTCTTGCTTCAGCACCGCCATACGCTCTCCGGGAGTAATCAAAACTTCTCCCTTGCTTGGCTCAATATCTCCCGCGAGTATTTTCAAAAAAGTGGATTTTCCCGTACCGTTGGCTCCTATAAGTCCATAACAGTTCCCAGGCGTAAACTTAACGTTTACATTTTCAAACAGGGCTCTCCCTCCATATCTTAAAGATAATCCGTTAGTACTGATCATTTATATTTTAACTCCAATCTATAATTAAATTCCCCAGGTTTTAAGTATATAATCAAAATATCTCAGGTCCTCGTCCAAAGCTTCGTCAAACTCTTCAAAGATTATATCAGTTTTTAAATTTCTGGCAATATCCTCCGGAGAAAAACCTTTTTTTAAAAGTTCGATTATTTCCATGCCGCCGTTTTCTTTTATAATAAGAGGCGCTTGCGTATAGTGAAGAAACTCCATTTTATACCCACAGGAAATATATTTTCTTTCAAGCATAGGATCAAGCTTAAGCTTATCTCCATATTTATTTAAGGCGTATCTGTATCTGCGTTCTAAGGCTTCCCATCCGTTTTTTCCGGTAAGCTCTCTCACAGATTCTGTTTCACAGTAAACAGCAAGTCCCTCATAAAGCCACAGATAGGGTGGAATCAGCAAATATTTGTTTTTAAAGGCCGAATCAAAAAAAGCATGGAACATCCTATGAGACAAAAGTTCTATATCTCTTTGCTCATCAGGGAAAAATGTACTTCCCTGAGAGCTCATTCCCGCCCCTGCAAATATGTTTTTCCCATTATATCTGTCAAAGACATAGACAGCGTAAATATTTCCGTTTCCTTTGCTATAAATATTTCCAAAGAGATTTTTATAATATCCGTACAGATATTTTATTTTATCGCACATTTTTTCCCTCGCGGCGGGATACTTTTTTTCAAAAAGTACATTAAGACCGTCGTCGGGGCAGTATATATCAAACTCGCCTATCGCGAAGCAGCGTTTTCTCAGATCGTGAAGCGTAAACCAATCGGCGTTTTTCAAAGAATACTTAAAATGTTCTCCATTTTTTATTATATCTATATCTATGAAATCAATGTGTATATCTTCATCCAAATAAAAAAAATCAGGCTGAAAGAGAACCTTAGCTCCCTCAAAGCATAAAAGGTCCTCTCTGCAAATCCCCTGTATTCCATGTTTTCCAGGATAGCCGAGGGAAGCGCTCCCCTCATAAGCCAACCCGTCTAAAAAAAATTTGATATCCATTGAGAAGTCCGCGTTAACGCGGACTTCATACTTTACAAAAAACATTTTTTAAAACTCAACCTTTACAGTCTGTATTTCAAAAGCTCCAAAAGGTATTTTAATACGATTTTCCTCAATTTCAAGCTCAGAAATATTATTTTCCATTAAGTCGGTAAGCCATGCTCTTTTGGGAGCCTTGCCTATATTAAGGGAAAGCGTTCCAAAAGTTTCACCGCCTGAGTATTCATACATCCTGATTATAATATCTCCTCCGTCTTCAGCCTTTTTAACCGTTTCTATCATAACGCTGCTATTTTCAGAATCCACAGAAATATATCCTTTTGAATTTTTTATTTCAGAATCTTTATTAGGCAGAGATGTATCTAACTGTATCATAACCGGCTTAATGTTAAATTCATAGGCCCTCTTATCAACTTCTCCCTCAAAGTAATCTCCTTTATGAGGATATACAGCATATGAGAAAACATGATACCCTTTATCAGAGTTTTCCCCCGGATGAGACGGACTTCTCAAAAGATTTAAAGATATATTGTTCTCCAAAACCCCGTGTCCGTATTTGCAATCGTTTAAAACAGCTATTCCGTAACCTCTGTTTGAAATATCTATCCATTTCTGAGCGCATATTTCATACTTGGCATAATCCCATGATGTATTATTATGAGTAGGACGGGTAACATTTCCGAACTGTATTCCGCATTTCACATTTTCAGAGTGAATATTGAGCGGAAGCTCTGCCCTCAACATTTTTTCTGTTTCCTGCCAGTCTGCAAAACATTCCACCGCTAAAATGTCCTCTCCGCTCCTGAGTCTCAGAGTCTGCTTTACACAAGAATTTCCATATTTAAACGTAAGCTCTGCTACAGCGTCCGGTCCCTCGGTATAATAGCGTTCACTTTCAAGCATAAATTCTCCGAGTTCTTCATTTCTATATTCAAGTGAAAAGTCCCACGCGTCTCCCGGGTCGTTATACACGGCAAGCCTGTTCATCTCTGTTCCCGGAGCCACAGCCTCACGCCTGCTTACTTTATCATATAAAGATATGATATGTCCCCGCTCATTTAACTTTACAGAAAGCTTATCATTTTCCAAAACTCCGTTTTCTGATTTTATTTTTGAAAAATCAGAAAGTTCCCGGCTTTTTGCCCCGTCGCTCACGCTTATAAGGCTATAGCCCATAGGAGGAATTTCCACATTGATCCAACCGGTAGCTGTGTTGACCCACTCTTTTCTGGTCCATGATAACGAATTGAATATGGCCATATCCTTATTATCTGAGTTTTTTATGAGCGAAGCAGCTATATGAGTATAAGCCTTTTCCGTAATTTCACATACTTCCTCATGAAGCTTCATATATCTTTCCACACTTTCGTCATAAACCCTCTTTATTGAAGATCCTGGTAAAATATCATGGAATTGATATAAAAGCACCTCCTGCCAGATTTCATCAAGCCTTTCTTTAGGATATTCATACCCGCTTTGCAAAAACGCGGCTGTAAGGGCAAACTCCGCTTCTCTCAGACTGTTTTCCATTTTTCTGTTAAACAGCTTATTTCTTGCCTGCGTAGTATATGTTCCCTGGTGGTATTCAAGATAAAGCTCGCCGTTCCATGAAGGGAAATCTTCCCTGTGTTTATCTATCCTTTCAAAGAAATTGATCGCGGGTTCCTGATGTACCGGAGAAACTCCGCTTAAATTCTTTATTCTTTTAATAGATTCAAGATGATCTTCGCTGGGTCCGCCTCCCCCGTCGCACACCCCGTAAAGAAGTAAAGCTTCGTCCGATATACCTTTTTCTCTGAAATTTTTTTCCGCAAAGATCACGCTTCTCGGCTCGGCCCAGCTTCCGTAAGTACCTTCCGGAGGCATATGAGCAAGGACTTCGCTTCCGTCTATGCCAACCCATTTAAAAGTATGATACGGGAAGTCATTTATCTTGCTCCAGGAAAGCTTAATAGTCATAAAATACTCTACACCTGATTTTTTTAATATCTGAGGAAGGGCTCCGCTGTAACCGAATACATCAGGCAGCCACAAAACCTTTATATCCTTGTCAAATTCTTCCTTAAAGAACCTTTTTCCATAAAGCAGCTGTCTTATAAGTGCCTCTCCGCCCGAAACATTGGTATCGGCTTCCACCCACATAGCACCCTGAGGCTCAAGTCTGCCTTCTTTAACTTTTTCTTTTATCTGTCTGTATAGCTCGGGATGTTCGTCCTTCACCCATTTAAACTGCTGAGGCTGGCTTTGTCCGAAACAATAGTCAGGATATCTTTCCATGTTTCTTAAAGCGGACGCAAAAGTAGCCGCAGCTTTTCTTTTCGACTCTCTTATCGGCCACAGCCATGCCAGGTCCAAATGAGCATGCCCCAACGCTGTAAAGGATAAAGACGGATCTCCGCCCTTTTTATCAAGCTCCTTTTTCAGTATAGCCCTGGCTTTAAGTACCTCTTCCTCAGAAAACGTCTTTAGCTCATAACATGCTTTAAGTAATGAATAAAATATAGATTGTCTTCTGGCGCTGTCTCCCGGAAGATTGTCCATTAAAGATTTAAGTATCTGGAAATCATAATAAAGCTGATTAGTCTCATAATTTAATATTTCTATATCCGCCGTTTTAAAAGCTCCGTTGTCGATATAGTGGCCAAAGAGATCATTACATCCCGCGTCGATCCACAGATCGACCTTTTCTCCTCCCTGGGCTGATTCGGATATTTTTATATCTGTCTTGCTTTCATCTCCTAGCATTTCGCCGGGACGGTGTCTTCTGGCAAGGTTCAGTCCTTCTAAAGGTACGCCTTCCTCACTGTAAAGGCAGCCCTCTCCGCTGAAATCTATTTTAGCTATTATGTATTTTCCTGCGGCCTCGCAAGGTACCTCGCCCGTTATATGAAACCAGGCGCAGTCCCACCTTTCACCCCAGCTTTCGCCTTTATTTACAGAAATATATTCTCCTGTCATTCTGTTTTCAAATGTAACAGGCTCTTTGGTACGCCATCCTTCTATTTTTAAATCGCATAAATAGCTGTATCTGCGACTAAAAACGTCCCTTATCTTTCTTCTTATCAGCTCGTTCTCACACCTGAATCTATCGCTCATAAAATAATATCTCCTTTTATTTTTTGAAATGGAATCTTGCTTATTCTAAAGCAAGGTCTATATTAAGTCAATAGATATTTTTCAACTTTTTTAGGACTATTATTTTTCGTATTTACCTTATTTTTCCTATATTTATAATTGACTCCATAACCTTTTCAGCGGTCTTTATTCCGTCTACAGCCGACGACATTATACCGCCTGCATACCCGGCCCCCTCCCCGCAGGGAAAAATACCGGATATGCTGCTTTCAAAATTCTCATTTCTGACTATCCTGAGCGGCGAAGAACTTCTTGTCTCGGCGGCCGTGATGACCGCTCCGTTTCTTGTAAACCCGTTTATATTTTTATTCATGAGGAAAAGTCCTTCTCTCAGTGAATCGCTTATGAAACCGGGAAAAATACAGGATAAATTTGTAAGGGTATATCCTATTGAATAGGACGGCTCAACATTTGCAAGCCCCGTACTTTTAATATTTTTTATAAAATCATCGGCGAGCTGCACCGGAGCTTTATAGCCTCCACCTCCGAAATTAAAAGCATTTTTCTCAATATGTCTCTGAAATTCTATGCCTTCCATAGGGCTGTCTGTTTTAAAATCTTCAGGAGAAACGCTTACTAAAACCGCGCTGTTCGAATTTTCTCCGTCTCTTTTGTACTCGCTCATTCCATTTACGCACACGGCTTCTTTTTCTGAAGCAGACGGCACCACATATCCTCCGGGACACATGCAGAAAGTATAAACTCCTCTGCCGTTTTTCAAATGGACCGCGAATTTATAGTCCGCCGCTCCTAAGGCAGGATGGCCGGAAAAATCCCCATATTGCGCCCTGTCTATAAAATCGCGCTTATGCTCTATTCTCACTCCTACTGAAAATGGCTTTTGGATCATTTTGATATTCTTTTCAAAAAGCATTTTATACGTATCTCTGGCACTGTGTCCTACAGCCAGTATAAGAACAGGCGCCGGTATTTCAGTTCTTTTTCCCTCCATGTCTTCCACAGTAACCGACGCAAGTACATTTTTTTCAATGTTTATATCTGCAAGTTTGGTATCAAAGTAAAATTTCCCGCCCATTTTGATAATGGTTTTTCTAATATTGACTATAACTTTTCTCAGTATATCCGTACCTATATGGGGTTTTGCCTCATACAGTATTTCTTCGGGCGCCCCCATTTCATAAAAAAGCTCCAGTACTTTTTTTATTCTTATATCCTTTATACCTGTAGTAAGCTTTCCGTCAGAAAAGGTGCCGGCCCCTCCTTCGCCAAACTGTATATTAGATTCCTCATCCAACACGGCGTTTTGAAAAAAGTTTTCTGTATCGGATACTCTTTTTTCAATCTTACTCCCTCTTTCTATTATAACAGGTTCCGTTCCTGCCATAGCAAGAGTATAAGCCGCGAACAATCCCGCCGGGCCTGCTCCCACTATGACAGGATGTACGCGGCAGTTTACTGCTTTTAAAGTGGGAAAAGAGTATTTTTCTTCTGTATGAGGCTCTTCGGCGCATATTATTCCATTCTTGACCTCTACGTCAACTCCAAATGTAAAAAAGACGTTTTTCTTATTTCTGGCGTCCACAGACTTACGCACTATCCTAATACCTAAAATATTTTCTTCTGATATTCCCAGTCTGCCGGCCGCGGCCGCCTTTAACCCATCTACGGAATAGTCCAGAGGCATTTTTATCTGTGAAACTCTGTAAACCATAATATCACCTATTTTTCCTGATCAAATATTCCGCGGCATGCTTTCCCGCCTTATATCCCGAAGACCATGCCCACTGCAAATTATATCCTCCGCATTCTCCGTCAGCATCCAATATTTCCCCACAGGCAAATAGTCCCCTGACTAACCGGGATTGGAGGGTTTCTTTGTCAAATTCCTTTAAAGATATTCCTCCCGCCGTTACCTGAGCATTTTGAAAGGACTGTGTTCCTATACATTTAAGGGTAAAGCCTTTTATATTATTACAAAGTTTGCTCATCTTTTCGCTGTCAAGGAGAAGCACCGGGTCTGAAAGTCTGAGGCCGGACATTTTTACGATCGTTTGTCCAATCCTTTTATTTACAGTTCCCGTCATAAATTCGTCCATATTTTTGTTTTTAAATATTTCCACACGTTTTTTTAATATTTCCAAAAGACTGTCTTTATCTATCTCAGGCATAAGATCTATAACGGCTAAGATATTCTTATGCTTATTTTTTCCTACCGTATCCCCCACGAGCCTCGCCGCCTTAAAAACTGCAGGACCGGAAATGCCATATTCTGTAAATAGAATCTCGCCTGTCTCACGTCTTACACTCACACCGTCTATAACTATATCAAGAGCCCCTTCCACCTTGATACCCTGAATGCTCTTTACGACATCGGTTTCTGTTTTTATCTGAGTTATTGCGGGAAAAACGCGGTTCAGCTTGTGTCCAAGCTCAGTCATGAGCTTAAATCCGGAGCCGTCCGACCCCAGATTCGGAGAGGCGCAGCCTCCCGGCGCCATGATAACCGAATCCGCTCTGTAAGTTTTCCCGCTTCTGTCCTTTAAAATAAATTCTTCACGCTGCGCAGATACCCGTGATATATCAGAGGAGCATATTTCATTTATTCCATATTCTCCTGCTTTGCCCCTGAGGACATCCAATACGGAAGAAGCCTGCAGACTGTAAGGGTATATTTTTCCCTCCTCCCCGCATCTCGTCATAAGGCCAAGGCCTTCAAAGAACTCTATCGTCATACTTATATCAAAATCTGATATTACTTTATCTACAGCCTCTAAGCAGTCGCTGTAATAAAACTTTATATCCATATTTTTATTTGTAAGATTGCATCTGCCGTTACCCGTAGCCAAAAGCTTCCTGCCCACCTTATCTTTTCTTTCCAGAATGGATATACTGACTCTTCTTTCAAAGCCCGCTCTTTTAAGTTCTTCAAACGCTGATATGGCTGAGATAAGGCCTGACGCTCCTCCGCCTATTATATAAAGTTCTTTCACTGGATTTCCCCGGCTTTCTTCAATGTTA
This sequence comes from uncultured Eubacteriales bacterium, assembly GCA_949282945.1. Classification (GTDB taxonomy): domain Bacteria; phylum Bacillota; class Clostridia; order UBA1212; family CASDQQ01; genus CASDQQ01. The sequence continues at coordinate 7,196 of CASDQQ010000153.1, read as the reverse complement.
ATTTTGCTACTGTAGGACCTATAAGCTCGTATACCAATGTCCCTGAAAGGATTACCGCTCTTATAGCGTCACCGTGCTGAGGCACTACGCTCATAGCTACAAGAGAAAGTCCTATAGCCACGCCCGCCTGAGGAATGAGAGCCGGACCAAGATACTTTACCACCTGTTTATCCGCCTTGGCAAGCAGTGATCCGATAAAACTTCCCAACATTTTCCCCAAAACCCTGACAACTATGTAAACAACTCCCACAACTCCTATGGACGGCAGTATAGAAAGGTTCAGATCCGCTCCGGAGGATACGAAAAACAATAAAAATATCGGAGGAGTGATATCATCCGCCATCTTCATATATTTTATTGCAAAAGCCGTAGTATTTATAAGTATTCCGCCCATAGCCATACAAAGCAGCAGGGACGATACATTTAAAGTACTTGCTATACCCGTGCCTAAAAAGATAAATCCGATAATGCAGGCAAGCTTTTCCCCATTACCTTTTATCCTTCTCATTACCGCTGATAAGATAAATCCTAAAATAAGCCCTATCAAAAGAGCCAGTATAATTTCAACAAAAGGTTTTAAGAGCGAAAGGATCAGATTCCCGTCACTTTTGGAAGTAAGCATTTTCGCGGCCGCAAGGCATATTCCGAACGCTATAATGCTGACCGCGTCGTCCATGGCAACCACCGGAATAAGCATATCAGTTACCGGGCCACTGGCCTTATACTGTTTTACTACCATAAGAGTAGCGGCCGGAGCAGTTGCGGCGGCTATAGCCCCAAGTAAAAGAGAATACGCCATATCTCCCGAAATAATGTATACGCCTATAGTAACTAAAACTGTAGCCGTTAGAGCTTCAAATAAAGTTATGATCACAGGTTTAACGCCGATTTTCTTTAAAAATGAAATTTTAAATTCTCCGCCAATGGAAAAAGCTATAAACGCAAGAGCAACCTCTGTTATTATATTTGAACTGGCAAGAACGTCTTTGGGAACTATATTTAACACCGACGGTCCTATAAGAAGGCCGGCCACTAAATATCCCGTAACCTTTGGCATTCCCAAATAGCCGATCAGCTTTCCCCCCAACATACCGGCAAACATCATAACGCCAAGATAGAATAAAATATGTACAGCGCCTACCTCAATCATTTTTGCCTCCTATGCCTTCGGAAGTAAGTACCGGAAGTGTAAATAGGATTCCGGAATCGGGCTTTGAAAGCCCACCGGTAACATCGTTTATCTTTTTTTTCATCATGTCGTACTGTGCTTCTTCAATTACTGTCAAAATCGTTTTGTTTGTTTCATATTCTGGGTGCAGGACACGTCTTAAAAGTCCGTACACCGGGATGTCGCCGGAACTTCCGATGACTCTCGCCATACCGGTACTGTCAAATACCGTGGCTCCCTTGATTCCAATATCCACGAAACCTTTCAAAATATCGTCAAGATATTCCACTTCATTTAAAATCAAAACCGCCAAGATCATAATAAATCCTCCTTTTATACGTTATTCCCCGCCGTATACCCTGTTGAAAAGGCAATGGTCAGATTAAAGCCTCCAGTATACGCGTCAACATCTATAATTTCACCGGCAAAATATATTCCCGGTATTATATAAGATTCCATTGTCTTTGGATCTATTTCTTTTATATCGATCCCGCCGGACGTTATTATAGCTTCCTCTATAGGTCTTGGCCCGGTAGGCGTAACCGTAAAATGTTTTAGTAAAAACGTCAGTTTTTCTCTTTCTTCTCTTGTTATCTGGTTGACAGGCTTATTATTTTCTATTCCCGACAGCTCAACAACGACCGGTATGAGCTTACCTGGAAGCAGATCATTTAAAGCGTTTGAAAAATTCTTTCTCACATGAGCTAAAAAATCTCTCTTTATCCTATTGTTAAGCTCTTCTAAAGTTAAAGCCGGCTTCAAGTCGATCATTAATTTCATATTATCAAAGTCTGAACCTCTTATATGACTGCTGGCGCTTAATATCAACGGTCCGGATATTCCATAGTGAGTAAATAACATTTCACCGAAATCTTCAAAAAGTTTATTATCATTTTGAATAAGTTTTACAGAGACATTTCGAAGTGAAAGTCCCTGAAGCTCTCTGATCCACTTTTCCCCGGCAATAAGGGGGACAAGAGAAGGCCTCAGTTCTGTAACGCTGTGCCCCATATCCGACGCGAATTTAAAGCCGTCTCCCGTAGAACCTGTCTTAGGATAGGAAAGTCCTCCCGTAGCTATGATTATTTTTTCGAACTCTAATTCGAATCTTTTACCATCTGATACGCATGTCACTGTCTTTATTTCATCTTTACATTTTATTTTAATTACGCTTGTATTCAACATCAGCTTAACTTTAAGTTTTTTTATATTATCATAAAGCGCGTCGACCACGTCGGCAGCTTTATCAGATTTGGGAAAAACTCTGTTTCCTCGCTCCACTTTTGTCTCTACGCCTAAATCTTCAAAATAATCTACTATTTCCCGTGATCCGAACCTGCTGAATGTGGAATAGAGAAATCTTCCGTTTCCAGGAGTGTTAGCTATGAGCGTACTTAAATCACAGGAATTGGTAATATTACATCTGCCCTTTCCTGTAATATAAAGCTTACGTCCCACTTTATTATTTTTTTCTATTAAAACAACTTTATTTCCGTTCTTAGCCGCCTCCGCCGCCGCTATAAGCCCTGCCGCTCCGGCTCCTATTACAGCTACCGCTGACATCCAGACTTCTCCTTTTAAAGTTTTATGTAAATACGTGCAGAAAGCCTCCGCATACTATACGAAGGCTTACATTGATTAAATCCTATATTAAACGGGATGGGTCATATTTTCATAATCAACCTGATTTCCGTCTATTTTATACTTAGCCGCCTGCCTGTATTTAAAATATTTTTCAGCAACCTGAGGGAAAAGAGCGTATGAAAGTACATCTTCCTCCTGCTCCAGATATTCTTTCATCTGGTTCCTTATATCCTCAAGCTCCGGCTTAAGCAAATCCGCGGGCCTGCATGTAATAGGTTCCTCGTCTCCCAGTATCTTTTTCTTGATTTCATCTGAAATCGGAGCCGGTGTCCTGCCATACTCGCCTTTTACTATACCTTTGGACTCTTTGGTCACCATTTTGTATCTTTCGCCCATTATAACATTAAGGACCGCCTGAGTTCCCACGATCTGGCTAGACGGAGTTACAAGAGGAGGATATCCGAAATCCGCCCTTACTCTGGGGACCTCTTTCAATACTTCTTCATATTTATCCATGGCGTTCTGCTGTTTAAGCTGAGATACCAGGTTTGATAGCATTCCGCCTGGAACCTGATATATGAGAGCGTTTACATCCACGCCTAGCATTTTAGGATCAAGCTGTCCGTTTTTGATATATTTCTCTCTTATAGGTCTGAAGTAATCAGCTATTTCGCTCAATTTAGTGAGATCCAGTCCCGTATCATACTCAGTACCCTTCAACGTAGCCACTAAAGGTTCCGTAGGCGGCTGAGAAGTTCCTAAAGCAAAAGGAGATATAGCTGTATCAACAATATCAACTCCTGCTTCAATAGCCTTAAGATAGGTCATTGAACCTGTACCGCTAGTATAGTGAGTATGAAGTTCGACAGGCACCGATACATTTTCCTTTAACGCCTTTACTAATTCATATGCGTCATAAGGGATGAGCAATCCCGCCATATCTTTTATACATATGGAGTCGGCTCCCATTTCAACTAAAGTCTTCGCGTCCTCTACAAACTTTTCTTTGCTGTGGAACGGACTGGTGGTATAACAAATACACCCCTGCGCGTGGCCGCCCTCTTTCTTACATGCTTTTATCGCGGTTTCGATATTTCTCGGATCATTTAAAGCGTCGAATATCCTTATAATGTCCATACCATTAGCTATAGATTTCTGTACAAAATATTCAACCACATCATCCGCGTAATGTCTGTATCCTAATATATTCTGACCTCTCAAAAGCATCTGCAGAGGAGTTTTCTTGGCCTTGGCCTTTATTTTTCTCAGCCTTTCCCACGGATCTTCGTTCAAAAATCTGAGACAGCTGTCAAAGGTCGCACCTCCCCATGCTTCCAACGCGTTATAGCCTATATCGTCAAGCTTTTCAACTATGGGAAGTATCTCATCTATTGTCATTCTTGTAGCTATAAGAGATTGATGAGCGTCTCTTAAAACTGTTTCGGTAATCTTAACTTTCCCCATTACGATACCCTCCTGACTGTGTTATTAGTTTAATGTAAGCAACAAATCTCCGCTGTTTACATTTGCTCCTTTTGCTGTATTTACAGAAGCTACAACGCCGTCGCTCGGAGCCTTTATTTCATTTTCCATTTTCATTGCTTCAAACACTAAAAGTACCTGTCCTTTTGTCACGGAATCTCCCGCAGCTACATCCACTCTTACTATAACTCCCGGCATAGGAGCGTTTATCTTGACAGAGCCCTCTTTCCCAGTTGAAACAGGAGCCTCTTTTGCGGCAGGCGCAGAAACAGGCGCAGGCGCTTCTTTAGGCTCTGCGGGCTTTGCCGCGGGAGCCGTTACTGTCTGCGGCGCGGCGCCGTCTTTTATTTCTTCACAGTCTACTTCATATTGTTTACCGTTAACAGTTATCATAAATTTTTTCATTACTTTATCCTCCAGTTTAAATAAATATTAAAGCGGTATATTTCCGTGTTTTCTTGCAAGGTTGCTTTCTCTCTTGCTTGATAGCATCATAAGCGCACTGGCAAGCCTTACTCTTGTAGATCCCGGCTCTACTATGTCGTCCACATAGCCCTTTGCAGCGGCTATATAAGGACTGGCATATCTATTTCTGTATTCATCTCTCTTGATCTCTCTCTCGGCTATAGGATTATCTGCCTGAGCTATTTCTTTTCTATACAAAATATTTGCCGCAGCCTGCGCGTCCATAACAGATATTTCTGCCGAAGGCCATGCAAACACAATATCGGCGCCGAGCTGTTTGCTGTTCATGGCAACGTAAACGCCTCCTATTGCTTTTCCTATTATAATATTTATTTTTGGTACTGTGGCTTCCGCAAAAGCATACATAAGCTTCGCAGCCTTTGATGAAATTCCGCTCTGCTCTTCTTCCGCGCTGATAACAATTCCGTTTGAATCGGTAAATGTAACTATCGGAATATTAAACGCATCGCATATCCTTACAAATCTAGCGGCTTTAACATATGCAGAGGAATTTAATTTTCCCTCATCTACAGCGGGCTGATTGGCAACTACGCCTACTGTGGTTCCACCCATTCTTGCAAACGAAGTAATTATATTTTCAGCATAATTTGAAGAAACTTCAAAAATACTTCCCTCGTCAAAAACAGAAGCTATGATGTTTTTCATATCGTAATTTGCAGCCAGATCGTCGTTAAGATCATCTATAAGCCTGTTTAAGTCATCTTCACATACATATTCCGGAGAATCTGAAAGATTATTATCAGGCAGATAGGAAATAAGCTTTCTTATCTCTCTAAGGCAAGCTTCGTCTGATTCGCACACGAAATTGGCAATGCCGCTCTTTTTCGCATGTACCATAGCTCCTCCAAGTTCCTCTGAAGATATATCCTTTCCGGAGGTCGCGCTTACTATCTGGCTTCCAACTATATTTAATGAAGCAGTTTTTTCAGTCATAAAGACAAAATCCGCTAACGGCGGCAAGTATGAAGAAGCTCCCGGGCAGGAACCCATGACCGCGGTAATCTGGGGTATAACTCCCGATGCCTGAACACTTTTACAAATTATATCACCGTATCCCGCCAAAGCGTCTATTCCTTCCTGAAGCCTTGCTCCATTGGAATCTATAAGGCTAATATAAGGAACGCCCGCCTTTATTGCCATATCCATAACTTTCATGATCTTCTTTGCGTGCATTTCTCCTAATGCACCAACGATAAAAGTAAAGTCCTGAGCCGACGCATATACCGGTCTTCCGTCTATAGTTCCATATCCGGTAACAACACCGTCACCATATGCTTTTCTTTCCTGCATACCAAAATCAATGCCTCTCGCTTCAACGAACGCATCAATCTCAACAAAGGAGTTATCGTCAAATAATTTTGCTATTCTCTCTCTTGCTGTGAGTTTGGAAAGTGAGTGTTGCTTGTCTATTGCATCTTTACCGTCAGCCATTTCCAACTTACTTTTTATTGCCGCCAGTTCGTTAATTTTGTCTTGCATAGCCATTCTCTGCACCTCTTTATCTCAAATGATTGTAACCAAATTACATCTCTTGTATTTTAATTGGAAAAATTGGAATTGTCAAACTTATTATATGTTTGAGTCTGTCCAAGTTACAGCAAAAAATAACCAATCCTGTCAAAGGTCAAATCTAGCGTATTTTTGCTGTAATTTGTTAAATATCAAACAATCTGTAATATTTTTATATATTTGATAAAAATATTACAGATCAGCCTTCTATTATCGTCAGTCCTTCCAGTTCTTCATTACTTCCGACGCTTTCGCGGTAAGATCAAGATGGTATTCCTCTTCTTTTTCAACTCCATTTTCCGTTTCCAAACATTTATAATACAGCGATACTCCATAATACAGGATGTCTCCTTTATAGTATATAACACCGTTATTTGAAGAGCTGTATGAGATTATATTTTTTTCGGTCTGTTTTGCTATACATTCTTTAACCTTGTCAACATCTATTTCTACTTCAATACCATCATATCTATCCGTTTCTCTAATAGAACAATATGTTATTTCTCCATATTTATTAATTGCAACAAAACTTCCATTTCTTACAAATATATCATTAGACGTACACTGATCATAGGCCACCATATATATTTCCAAAGAATCATCATTTGAAAGTATTGTTCTTTTCATTTTATTCGGATATCTCATGTTTTTATAAACAAAATCGTCCGCTATTTCCAGTATTTCTTCTTTGGTGAGAACTGGCAAAGATGTATTATCTTTTGTTCTCTTTTGGTATACTATATTATTTTCAAACCATTCTTTATTGCTATAGGTACTTATTTCCGAAGATACTCCAAAATGATATTCATTTTTATCTGCGTCACAATACACATCTTTAGCTTCATCGCCGTCAAGCAGAGTATACTGATATTTAAGAGTTATAATTTCTCCGTCGGTAAAAGGCGATTCCATCTCTCTTTCGAGCAGCGCCCCGGCTCTCAGCATTTTCAGTCCCTCTATTATAATA
>CASDQQ010000152.1 GCA_949282945.1 uncultured Eubacteriales bacterium | reverse complement strand
TCTGTCAGCGACATGTATTATGGCTTGTACGTTCGGGTCATGTCATAATACAAACGGAGGATCCCCTACGGGAGATATCAATAAATATATTGATTATGAGCATGTAAATGCCGTTGACAGCGGAATGCAGTGGCCGGAAGGGCAGATATTTCCTTCTATGGCTTCGCCTGCCGAGACCCTTGATCTTGTAAATATAGGGTCTTTGGGAAAATCGAGGCAGCTTGCAGTTATAACTCTCCAGGGAATAGTAAATAGAAATAAGCCGAGGATCCTCACGAGCAGCGGATCTACGCTGTGGTTTGAAAAATTGGAGCTTTCCACGGAGAGAATAAGCGCGACCGAGGCTATTGAAAAATATCTTTCAGAAATAAGCGGAGTAATCGTATATGATTCTGAACAACCTCATACTATAAATCTGGCATGTACGTTAGCCGGACAGAAAAATGCAATCGTTACAGATTCAGTTTTTGCCCAAAAGCTTACGGAAGCGCCGTATAATCTTGAAATTATAGAAGATTATACAGGAGATTTTGAAGATAAGCTTCAGGTATATAATTATATGTACGATAATTTGTGGCAGAATTGCGACAAAAGACTTTTTGCCGGAATAAATCCGGATATATGTGATGCGTACAGGGATATGGGAGTTGCCGCAAAATCAGCTTTTATTTATCTTGATCCTACGATTGCCGAAGAGGCGGAGGTACTTTCTAAATTTGCAAAGGATTGTAAACCGGGCGAGACTTACTATGCAGGGTGGTGGCCGAAAAATGAATTCGGCGGACTTGAGCTTTTTGGAAAGCAATATGGAATATGCACCATATCCACGGATTTTTTCCGTAACATGAGCGTACTTGCCGGAATGTCTAAAAATATAAATATGAAGGCTATACCTGATCTCCCTGATCTGGAAAATAAAATATACGTGGCGTGCATGTTCAGTGAAGGAGACAATCTGCAGTATGATCAAAACGCAATGTTTGATCTTTGGAACGATCCCCAAAGGGGAGAGATACCTATAACCTGGTCTATAGCCCCAGCGCTTTATGACGCGGGTCCAGGAATGCTTAATTACTATTATTCTTCTGCTACGGACAACGACTGCTTCATAACAGGACCGTCGGGAGGAGCGTTTATTCTTTCAGAAACCTGGACTGATGAAGAATGGATAGACCGTTTTACAAAAATGACCGATAAATATTGCAGATACTCAGGGATACGGTTAGGTAATGTATGGAATTATCTTATAGATCCGATATGGAGCTCATATGGGGAAAATTGCAGATTTTTATGGGGAGTGACAGAAATAAGCCATCATGACTCCATGCCGGAAATTCCTACTGCGGGATATTTAACAGGAGTTACTCTTGTTCCGGGTTATGCCAGTTTTCAAAAAAGCTATGATTCTATAATGAACGAGGTCAACAGAAAGCTGAGAGAATTTGACGGAAGCGCGCCGGAATTTATATTTGCCCAGGGAATGACATGGGAGACGGATATAAGTGATTTTATAAGATTCAGGGAAGATCTTGAGGAAAAATACGGAGAAGATAATGTAGTTTTCGTAAGAGGAGATCATCTCGTCCTGCTTATGCAGCAGTACAACGGATTTGAGGTAAATGTGAGCGGGTCTTACATAAATAAAAGTGTTACCGTATCAGCCTCAAGTAATTCGGAGAATGCGGAAAAGACCGTGGACAGTCTTTATTCAACAGAAAATGATCTTTGGGTGGGAGACGGTTCAAAAGAACAGTGGATAACATTGGATCTTGGCGGTGAAAAGAGCATAAGCCGTTATGTAATAATGCATGCGGGAGCGGCTAAAATGGATAAATCTTATAATACAAAAGGGTTTAAGGTACAGATGAGTTCTGACGGAAAGTCATGGAAGGATGTGAGTGTTTTTACAGAAAATACTAGCGACGTCAGCGACGTGGATTTAAAAGAACCTTTTACCGCAAGGTATGTAAGGGTACTTGTGACGGACGGAGGAACGGATGGGATCGCCAGAATAGGCGAAATAGAGCTTTATGGGAAGTAAAAAATATTTATATAATTTTGAAGGAGGTATTTTATGAAAACTATTAAGAAAATTGCCGCGATAATGATGTGTATGGTATGTATTACCATGTTTGCCCTGCTCCCGACAGGTGCTGTTTGGGCGGAGGACGGAGCTGTCGTAATGGAAATACATTACTATATGCCTGGAAACGGCGAAGGCCCGGTTGAAATAAGAACGGTTACAAGTGATGAACTGAGTACCGAAGAATATACTGTTATACAGTATACTCTTACTGCGGATCAGTGCGATGAATATTTTGATGTCATGACGGAAAGGGATTCTGTGGAATTTCAGCTTAGATACAGCGGAGAAGAAGGATTATACATTAACAGTATCTCCTATGGATTTGAAGGAGAGGTTGGAAACGTTTATTCCGGAGAGAATCTTAAGAAGTTTATACTGGGAGACACAGAAGTAACTCATACCGATTTCAGGATAGATGATAATCAGGAGCTTGACTATACATTTATGGAGTGGGATGAGACTGAAAATGCCTTTTATCTTATAGAAGACGCCGACGATCCTGATAATCTGATCGGAAGAAACGCGATCTGGGGAATGGAAGTAGGAAGCGTTAAAGGTTCAGGGAAAAATGTCGTAGTATCAATTTCTGTAAAAATGCTGCCAAGAGCGGAAGAACCGGAACCTACGGAAACTACAGAAAAAATTGAAAACACTCCGGATAGTACAACGACGGCTCCTACTAAAACTGAGACTGTAGCACCTACTGAAAATCAATCAGCAGAAGAACCGGAAGATGGTGGATTTCCTACCGCTTTGATAGTCGTTATTGCAGTGGTAGTAATCGTAGTGATAGTTGCTGCAATCTATATGGCCGCAAAGAAAAAGAAGAAGTAAAATATAAATTTTAGTACCAAGCGCCGGAAGTATTTTCCGGCGCTTATTTTATTTAAAAAGAACGGCGGGTTTTATAATATCTAACGTCCATTGAATACATCCTGTGTTTTTCGTAGTTGGCAAAACCAGTTAAGTCATCATTATGAGGTATTCTTTTTGCTAAAGTCTTCGTCTTCCCAGGTATAGCCGGGATTTAGTTTATGTGGTACAAAAAATGGTGTCTCAATTTTTATCTTTGAGACGCCATTTTTTGCCTTTTGCCTTTTGTTTAGCAAAAAGAATACCTCATAATGATAGACTTAAGTGGTTTTGCCAACTACGAAAAACACAGAATGTATTCAATGGACTTATGATACTATAAAATCCGTTGTTCTTTTTAGATAAAATAAGC
>CASDQQ010000151.1 GCA_949282945.1 uncultured Eubacteriales bacterium | reverse complement strand
GAATCATTTATGTAAATATTGTTGCCGTATTTATCCTGAGAGCTCCCGGCAGTATATTTCATAATTACCTGGCCGAAGCTGTCTCCTTTGATCTCTTTTCCTCCTATAAGCATATAAAGTTTGTCTGAAAGAGAAGATCTTGCCTCAAATTCCAATAATCCTTTATATACTTTTCCGTCCTCTACATTCCACTCATAGCCTTCTACATCATAATCTTTACCGTCGTCTTTAAAATTTTCTCCTTCCTCCGGTAATTCTATATTAAATGTATAGTCCACCTGATACGCCGATATCTGTCCCGTCGTTCCGCTTCCCGGCGCAGGTATTTCCACAGTCCAAACAGATTTCCCCGTCTGGGCATTATCACCTACATAAGCACGTTTCCCCGAAGAGCTTCCTGTCTGGCTGTAATTTAACTCCACAGTATAGTCTCCGCACTCTTCTACCGGCTTTAAATAGTCATTGGCAAAATGTCCTATTACCTTATCCGGTTCAAGCTTTTCTGCGGTATCAGTTATTATATTTAAAGAAATATCATATAAATATATATCCACCTGATTTTTATATGCTTTCTCCGTTCCGCTGCTCTCATCAAAGGATGACCAGAGGGGAGATTTCAGATCATAGTAGCTTCCGAAGGCATCGTTTCCCGATCTTATACTTATGGAATTTTTGCCGTCCACAAATTTTGCCGGATCCAGTTTTACCGTGTGAGTGCGGTTACCTGTGGTACCGTCAAATAATTTCATTATATATTGATCAAACTCTCCGTTTACAAAAAGCGCCGGTTGGTATGCCACAGTAGTTCCCTGACTTGGAAGGGTAAAAGTAAGCTCTACGGCTTTAAGCTTTGAATCTGGAGTATATTCTGACAAATCAAACTTAAAATCCACCTGATAAGGAGTGGTAAGCTGTTCCCCTTCTTCCGCTCCGTCTCCTATAACATATTTTTCATTTGCGTCGTAGGTCCGGCTCTCTTCCACAATATTCCATTCCTGCTTACTTCCGCTTGTGTCATATGGCTTTTTGTTAAGAGCTTTCGGGTATGTTTTTACTACCTCCGCGGGCATAAAGGATTTTCCGCTTATATTAAGCTCTATATTTTCTATTGTATAGTCGTTGTAATCCCTGTCTGTAGGGAGCCTTGTAACGTTATAATATCTGGCCGCTTTTCTTGACGATCCGCTCCCGCTTTCGCCGGCTCCGGTAACAAAAGATATTATATTTTCTCCGGTAGTAAAAAGATACTTATTAAGAACTATGTTATCATTTCCGTCGTTGTCCCCGGAAAGATAATGGTCAAACTGCCCGTTTACAAACACGGCGCTGTAGGAGTCGGTCTTTATCCCCTGGGATCTGAAGGATATGCTTATAACATCCCCTTCATTTTCCGCGCTTATATTTCCTATTGAAAAAGGAATCGCATTGATCATAAAGAGCAGCGCAAGTAATGAAGATATAACTTTTAAAAATGACTTTTTTCTATATTTGCTCATAATTCCCTCCTTTTTATATTTTACGGGCCGCAAATAACGCCGCCCCGGCCACAAGAATAAAAGGTATAATCACATATAGCGCGTTAAATTGATTTTCTTCATGATTTTCCTCATATCCTGACTCTTTGACCGTATTTTCAGTGTCCTCCAAAGACTTTTTCTTTTCAGCGTTTATATCTTTCGATGTATTTATTTCTCCTGAGGTCCCGTTATTGTTTTCCTCCGCGGAGCTATATTCGGTTCCGCTCTCCGAAACAGTCTCTTTAGGAGGCTCGATATTTTTTATTTCCCGGGGGTCAAAATTTTCGGGAGCAGTAAAGATATTTTTATCTTCAAGTTCCGCGCCTATAATACTGAAATTTGCCGTTTCTCCGTCATCCACGGTAAAATATATATAAGGCTCACTCTCTCCATCTTTTACAAGCCAGAAAGTTCCCGCTTCCGTAGCCAAAGTAAAATTTCCCGAAGCGTCTGTATTTATATCATAAAGCTTTTTGACAAAACCGGTATCCTCAGTCTTATAAACTCCGTACACCATATCATTTTCAAGAATATCTCCCGTAACAGTCTTTTCATTAAACTCATATATTACGGGGACCGGCTTATTGGGATCGTCATAGATTTCCGAATCATCGCTTATAATAAGCTTTTTGATGTTAAATACAAATGGCTCCTGCCTTCCGTTATTTATTCCGTAGCCGTGAACTCTGAACTCCAGTTTCTTCCCTACGTCAGCTTCTTTTACTTTAAAAGGCATGACCAGTGTGTAGAGTTGGTCGGGAGTCCATATCTCCCCGTCTTCGAATTTAAAATTTTTACCGGTAAAAATAAGAGAAGCTACCGTATTTTCCTCTTCCCCTGAAACATCCAATACCTCGAACTTAAAAATATTGTTGCTGTTTTTCATATCGTTTATAGGACCGCCCAATCCAAAAATCATTTTCATATAAAGCTGTCCTTCAGGAAGTTTATCGTTTATATAATTTTCAAATATGTACCCCGGTTTTTCAGGGTCGGTTATGACCGTTCCGTCTTCTATTACAGCATTTTCGGTAACGTACTCTTCTATAGGTATTTCCACGTCCTCCATGACCACAGAACTGTCCAACATAATGTAGGAACAATCAGTGACAACAGCGTCGCATTTATTGGAAAAATGTATTCTTGCCTCAAGCAGCTCTCCACTATGTTTACTGTCCACGGAAAATTCAAGTCTGTAGATCCCGTATCCGTTTTCATCAGTCTCAGTACTGTTTATCAAACTTCTTGTAACAGATAAATTTCCCAGATAACCCGCGTGATTGGCGCAGTAAATATCTATATTGAAGAATCTGCTTGAATAGGAAGAGTCCATATTGCTCACCTTCATACGTACCTCAAATACGTAATCACCCTCTTCAAGTACCTCTTCACATCCAAATATCATGTGATCATACATCTGGTCATGATTTTCTGGATCCTGAACAGCCTCCCATCCTATTACATTACCATATCCGTCTTTTGCGGGATTCCCGCAGTTATGTCCTACCGCCGAAGGATTATTGTCTCTCACATCTCCTATCAGATCCGGTCCCCAATGCTTTACAAGCACTTCTTTGGGCGCCGCAGAAACATTTACGGAAATAATCGCGGTAAATACTGATACTGCCAAAACTATAGTCAGAATCAGTTCAAATTTTTTCTTCATAAGTTCCCCTCCTGTCATAATTCAATTTTTTTCAAATGGATTTGATTTCCTTCGGGTTCAGTATACAATAGAACATAATTAATGTCAAATAAATTCTTTGCATTTTTTTGACATATATTTTCAAAAAAAAATTACGTCTGTTTAAACAGGGTAGATTCTTGCCTGAAACAGAATTTCATCGAAATAGATATTTTCTATTCCGGCAATCACGCTTTTTATCGTTTCTATTTCGGGCAATTCAGGCATTCTTTGCACTGCCTTTTCTTGCTGATTTCTTGATTTCGCTGTGATAGAAATAGTTGACGATCACAGGCGGAGCGCCAAAAAGACGGCTCATACTGTCGTCATTCGTCACATAATCGAGACCGATTCTGGAAGCATACTCTTTCAGCTCTGCGTCAAGCATTTCCCAATATCTGCGGTCGTTTCGGTTATAAATATCCTGATACAGCGGCAGGAGAGCAGGATATTTCTCTTTGATATAATCCATAATGACTGCTTTGTAGCTACCCCGCAGATTGAGGTTTTCTAGCCAAATCAGATTGCACTGCTCTTTTGCTCTTTTTATAATCGCTTTCACATCGGTAATGCCGGGGAAAATCGGGGAAATAAAGCAGGTTGTGCGAACACCCGCTTTATGAAACGCTTTCATAGCGGCAAGTCTGCGTTCAATTGACACTGCTTTATCCATATCGCCTTTGAAGCCTTCGTCAAGCGTATTGACAGACCATGACACACGGACGTCATGAAATGTTTTTATCAAATCTAAATCCCGTAAAATCAAATCGGATTTCGTGGCAATAGATAGCTTTGCTCCGCTGCTTTGCAGCTCGGTCAGCAATACTCTTGTGCGCTCATAGATTTCTTCCTGTGGGTTGTACGGATCTGTCACCGAGCCTATGAACAATTCTTTGCTCTCATATTTTTTCGGGTTCTTAATTTTATCCCAGTGTTTTACATCAAGAAATTCACCCCACGGCTCAGGGTGGTTTGTAAACCGCTTCATAAAAAAAGCATAACAGTATTTGCAGGCGTGGGTACAGCCGGCATAAGGGTTGACCGAATACTCGCAAACGGGCAGATTGGATTTTGTTATTACATTTTTTACTTCAATTTCTTTTATAATCATTTCCATCTTCCAAAGCGTATTTGTTTGTCTATATCGGGCTTATATTGTTCTAATTGCGGTTCTTCCGGATTTGCGTAACCAATGCCGATAAATACGGGTATCATATAGGTCGGCGGCACTTTCAGTTTTTTCTTGACTATATCGTGTTCTTTATTCAGCGGTATACGCATGGAGCAGGACAGCCCTTCCGCCGTTGCCGCTAAAAAGATGTTTTCTATCACGCACCAAATCGTAGCAAAGGGATTTAACTTTGAAACATGCTCGCCGTTCAATTCCTTCGATTTGAATAAAGGAATAATAACATACGGCGCTTCCTTCAGCATAGTATACTGTTTAGGCATAGCGTAGCCGTACATTTTTTGTCCCAATGTAATCTCGTAAGGTCTGGGCATATTCAGATATCTGTCGGCATCGAATTTGTCAGCAATCGCTTTGGCTTCGGAAAAAGCATATTCTTTTTCTTCATCGGTTCTTAAAATAATAAACTTCCAGTTGCGGTTATGATCCCACGTAGGGGCTTTGTTCCCTGCCTCCAAAATTCTTTTAATGACCTCAAAATCGACCTCTGTATCTAAAAATTCCCTTGTCGTTTTCCTTTTGTTAATTACTTCGTAAAATTCCATCCTTCAATCCTCCGTTTCCTGATTGATAAGCTCTGTGAGATTTTTCGTGAATGTCCGTGAGAGATCAATTAGCTGTTTTTGCTCCTCCTGTGTAAACATAGACATAGCCGTATCTTCTGCCCATGTGATATGACGGACAACTTTTTCGCAGTAAGCTTTGCCCGCTTCTGTCATTTGGACGATTTTGTTGCGCTTGTTTTCCGGCACTTCAGTAACAGTAACATAGCTGTCGGACAGCAGATTTTTAATAATTAAATTTACAGTCTGCTTGGATTGGAAAGTCCGTTTACATATTTCTGTCTGGGTCATTCCATCCCTTGCGTAAAAGAGGACATTCACCACAAGAAGTGTTTTCATCAGCATACCGTGACGTTTTGCATACTCGTCATATAGAGAAAATTGCTCATCTCTGAATTTGCAATACAGGTATGCGTTTTTCTTATCTTCCTTTGTCATAACTCACCGCCAATAGTACATTTCTTTACAGTCAATTTATTGACTGTATTATAATGAAAAACGATCTATTTGTCAAGATTCGCCTCCGAATAAAAGAGCTGCCTGCAAGATCAGCTTTGATGTTAAAGCGTATATTATGAGGCTGTCTCAAACACAAAAGAGCGAACAGCTCCATCTGTCCTATATTAAGAGTAGAAAATTAGAGATTGAAAAAGCTTGATTTCAAGCCGTTTCTAAGGCATAAACTTTGAGGGGCAAGGTACAAACACCTTGCCCCTCAATTTTGCATTTGAAAGCGTTACAGTCTCAATTTTTCAGCTTTCATATTTGTTTTGTGCTTTATACGAAAATAAATTCAGTATTTACAATCTCCATTGCCCTGTGCCGAATACTGTTCATTACCCCAACCCACTCAATCTGATTTTTTTCCTTTAACTGCTATGTCACGCCCTTACGCTCCGCTAGCTGCTTTACCAACCGAAGAAACATATCCTCTGCCTGCTCACCAAATGCCGATCGTCTGTGTTTCTTATTCGGGAAGTTCTAAACACGGCATATGGTAATCGCTCTGTTTTTCATTCTGCAATCCTCCAATATGATTGATCTCCCTACAAATCCAATCATTCCGGCTGATTATAAAAGCCGAAGGTAGACTACTTCCTTACGAAGTGTCTCCCTTATTTATCTTTTATTTTCTTATGAAGCTTGTTCAAACTGACTATTATACAACTCTGCGTAAAATCCTCCTTCTTCCAGAAGTTCATCATGTTTTCCACTTTCAACAATATCTCCGTCTCTCATTACAAGAATACAATCGGCATTTTTTATGGTAGAAAGCCTGTGAGCGATCACAAAACTGGTACGACCCTTTGTAAGCATATCCATTGCCCTCTGTACCTGAAGCTCAGTCCTGGTATCCACCGAACT
>CASDQQ010000150.1 GCA_949282945.1 uncultured Eubacteriales bacterium | reverse complement strand
TTTATGCCTCTGAGTTGTCCCTCTATACGGTTTAACCGATTTATCAGATCTTTATATTCGTCGTCGTCCCGGTGTTTTGTTTTATTACAGCATTGCATATATAAAGCTCCTTTTCCGTATTTTTATTTAAAGTTTAAGTCTCTTTAATCTAAGAGCGTTTCCTACTACGCAGACGGAACTTAGGGACATAGCGAATCCTCCTATCATGGGATTCAGTAAAGGGCCGCCCAAGAGATATAAAAGACCACATGCCACGGGTATTCCTAAAGTATTGTAGAAAAAGGCCCAGAAAAGATTTTGCTTTATATTTCTTATAGTAGATTTACTCAGCTTTATGGCTTTGTATACATCATCTATATCCGATCTCATCAGGACTATATCCGCGGATTCCAGAGCGATATCGCTTCCGGAGCCTATAGCGGTCCCTATATCGGCGGCGGCAAGCGCGGGTGCATCATTTATTCCATCTCCTACCATCATAACACATTTTCCCGATTTTTGAAGCTTCTCCACAATAGACGATTTATCTCCGGGAAGAACTTCAGAAAAAATGTTTTCTATATGCACCTGCTTGCCTATATATTCGGCAGTCAGTTTATTGTCTCCGGTAAGCATATAGACATCTATACCCAGTGATTTTATTTTTTCTATGGCTGTAACGCTCGTATTTTTGACTGTATCCGCAACGCAGATAACGCCCTCAGTCTTACCTTCAGAAATGATAAACATAGGGGTCTGGCCTTTTAAAGCGGCTTTTTCGGCAAACTCTCCAAAGATTCCGAGATCTGCGCCTATACTTTGCGCCAGAGAGGAATTACCTATATAAAGATCTTTATCATCTATTACGGCGTGTATGCCCTTCCCGGTTATGCTTTCAAATTCGGACGGCCTTTTGAGGATAAGGCCTTTTTCGGCCGCATACTCTGTTATAGCCGCCGCCAGTGGGTGTTCAGACATCTGCTCGCAGCCCGCGGCAAGAGCCAAAAGCTGGTCGTCGCATACTAAATTTACCACTCTGGGTTTTCCTTCGGTAACGGTTCCCGTTTTATCAAATATTACGGCCTGAGTTTTATGAGCAGTCTCCAATGCCTCGCCGCTTTTGATCAGTATACCGTGGTTGGCGCCAACGCCGGTGCCTACCATTATGGCAGTAGGTGTGGCCAGGCCCAGGGCGCATGGGCAGGCTATAACTAAAACGGATACAAATATATTGATACAGAATGAAAAATCCTTATTTCCTATAAAAAACCATAGAAGGGAAGCGGCCAAAGCTATGAGCAATACAATAGGAACAAAATAACCCGCCACCAGGTCGGCTGTTTTGGATATGGGGGCTTTGCGGCCCTGCGCGTCTTCCACAAGTTTTATGATTTTTGAAAGAGTAGTATCGGAACCGGTTTTAGTAACTTCAATTTCAAATGAACCGTTGTAATTCATGCTTCCGCCAATTACTGTGTCCCCGGGGCCTTTTTCCACGGGGATACTTTCGCCTGTAAGCATGGATTCGTCTATACTGCTGCTTCCTGATAGGATCTTTCCGTCGAGAGGAATCCTAAATCCGGGCTTGATAAGGAGATGGTCGCCCACAGAAACATCTGAAGTTGGGACTTCTGTTTCAACACCGTCATTTATCAAAACAGCGGTGTCGGGGGTAAGTTCCATAAGCTTTTTAATAGCCTCGGAAGTTTTTCCCTTGCTTCTGCTCTCCATATATTTTCCCAACATTACGAGAGTAACGACAACCGCCGCCGACTCATAATAAAGAGAATGTACGCTGTGGACGTCAGAAGGAATTTTTATAGTCATGTAAAGACTATAGAGAAAAGCGCTGATAGTGCCTATAGCCACTAATGAGTCCATGTTGGGATGGCCTTTAAATAAAGTTTTAAATCCTATCGTATAAAATTTGTATCCGGCGATCAGCACGGGTATGGTGAGTATAAGTTGGGCAATAGCGTATCCTATAGGATTTATGTCCATATCTATTATTCCGGGAAGGGGGAGCCTGAAGGGAAGCATATGTCCCATGGATATATATAACAGGGGAATGGCGAAACAGAGCGCGATTATAAGTTTTATCCTAGAAATTTTTAAAGAAGCGTCCTGCTTTACAAATAGCTCCTTGTCGCTTTTGATAGAATCTGCGGGAGCAAGCGACGCTTTAAATCCTGCTCGCTCTACTTTTGATATTATATCTTCCGGAGTCAAAATATTTTCATCGTATGTTATAGTCATTTTTGATGTGGTAAGATTTACCTGACTTTTTTCCACTCCGGGAAGCTTGGAGGTCACCCGCTCGACAGCGCTGCTGCAGGCCGCGCAGCTCATGCCGTCTATATTGTATATTTCTGTTTTCTTAGAATCTGACGCCATAATATTGCCTCCTTATTTCATGTTATCGTATGTTTTCGATATACCCCCATGGGGTATAATTGGATTATAAAATCCGAATCTAAACCTGTCAATATTTTTTACAAAAAAATCAAATTTATTTTAAAAAATTTTTTTACAAAAAAGTTTGTTAAATTGTTGACAATGCAGGAGTATATATGATAATATCTTATCGATAAAAAAATATCGACACGGAGGTGGGAAAATGACTGTACCAACTTTAAACAGGTTACCAAGATATTTGGAATATTTAAAAATCAAACAGCAGGAAAAGATACAGTACATATCGTCCACCACTATAGCTACGGACCTTAAGCTTAACCCCGTGCAGGTAAGGAAGGATCTTGCTCTTACAGGATGTGTGGGGAAGCCTAAATCAGGGTTTGAAATAAATGAGCTTATAGAAGATATCACAAAGACTCTCGGATACGATAATACAAATGAAGCAGTGCTTGCGGGAGCGGGACAGCTTGGGAAAACGCTTATGTCCTACAAAGGGTTTTCTGAGTATGGACTTAAGATCGTAGCGGCCTTTGATACCAGAGAGGATATCTGTGGAACAAGCGTAAAGGGAATAAGGATATTCAATATAGAAAAGATAAAAAATCTTGTTAAGCGCATGAATATTCATATAGGCATAATTACAGTTCCGGCTGAAAACGCGCAGAAGGTTTGTGATATAATGGTGGAAAGCGGAATCCTCGCGATATGGAATTTTGCCCCGGTTCACTTAAATGTACCAAAAGGAATACTTGTGCAGAACGAGAACATGGCGGCGTCCCTCGCAGCTTTATCCAGACATTTGTCTGATGAGATAAATAGTAAGAAAGAACGAAATATAAATAATTTAGATTGGAGAGAGATCGTATGAAAAATGAAGCGAAACATTATGATTTAGTAGACAATGTAGAAGCTTTGGAATCAAGGCTTGAGGAAGTAAGAAAAGCGCAGCAGATTTTTTCGACCTATACTCAGGAGCAGGTTGACAAGATTTTTCTTGCTGCCGCTACGGCTGCAAATAAAGAGAGAATACCTCTTGCTAAAATGGCAGTTGAAGAAACAGGAATGGGCGTAGTAGAGGATAAGGTGATCAAAAACCACTATGCGGCTGAGTACATTTACAATGCTTATAAAAATACCCGTACCTGCGGTGTTATTGAAGAAGATCAGGCTTTCGGAATAAAGAAGATCGCCGAACCTATCGGAGTTATCGCGGCGGTCATTCCTACCACTAACCCTACTTCAACCGCTATATTTAAAACTCTCATATCTTTAAAGACAAGAAACGGTATCATAATCAGTCCACACCCGAGAGCAAAGAAGTCTACTATAGAGGCGGCTAAGATTGTTCTTGAAGCGGCGGTGAAAGCGGGAGCTCCGGAAGGAATAATAGGATGGATAGATATCCCGTCTCTCGAGCTTACAAATACTATAATGAAAGAAGCGGATATAATTCTTGCCACCGGAGGACCAGGTATGGTAAAAGCCGCTTATTCTTCAGGAAAGCCTGCCGTAGGCGTGGGAGCCGGAAATACTCCAGCGATAATAGACGATACAGCGGATATTCTTGTGGCGGTAAACTCTATAATACATTCCAAGACTTTTGATAATGGTATGATCTGCGCTTCCGAGCAGTCTGTGATCGTTCTTGATAAGGTTTATGCGGAGGTTAAAAAAGAATTTAAAGAAAGAGGCTGCTATTTCTTAAATAAAGAAGAAACTGAGAAAGTAAGAAAGACTATAATCATAAACGGCGCGCTGAACGCCAAGATCGTAGGTCAGTCGGCTCATACTATAGCTTCTTTGGCGGGGGTTACTGTTCCGGAAGATTGCAAGATACTTATCGGAGAGGTCGAAAGCGTTGATCTTTCAGAGGAGTTTGCTCATGAAAAGCTTTCTCCTGTACTTGCGATGTACAGAGTAAAGAACTTCGACGAAGCTTTGGATAAAGCTGAAAGACTTATTGCCGACGGAGGATACGGACATACCTCTTCCATATATCTTAATGCGGTAACCGAGCAGGAAAAATTGGATAAATTCAGCGCGAGAATGAAGACCTGCCGTATTTTGGTAAACACTCCTTCTTCACACGGAGGTATAGGCGACCTTTACAACTTTAAGCTTAAGCCGTCACTCACATTGGGCTGCGGATCATGGGGCGGAAACTCTGTGTCCGAAAACGTGGGCGTAAAACATTTGATTAACATTAAGACGGTTGCCGAAAGGAGAGAAAATATGTTGTGGTTCAGAACGCCTCAGAAGGTTTATCATAAAAAGGGCTGTCTGCCTGTAGCACTTGATGAATTAAAAAATGTAATGGGAAAGAAAAAAGCCTTTATTGTTACCGACTCTTTCCTGTATAATAATGGATATACAAAAGCTATTACCGATAAGTTGGACGAAATGGGAATAAAGCACACAACATTTTACGATGTGGCTCCGGATCCTTCTCTGGCAAGTGCGAAAGAAGGAGCGGCGGCAATGAAATCTTTCCAACCTGACTGTATAATCGCTCTTGGCGGCGGTTCTGCAATGGACGCCGGAAAGATCATGTGGGTAATGTATGAGCATCCGGAAGTTGACTTTATGGATATGGCAATGCGTTTTGTAGATATAAGAAAGAGAGTGTACACTTTCCCGAAAATGGGTGAAAAGGCATACTTTATCGCTGTTCCTACTTCGGCAGGTACAGGATCCGAGGTAACTCCTTTCGCGGTAATTACTGATGAGAGCACAGGAATCAAGTATCCTTTGGCTGATTATGAGCTTATGCCTAATATGGCTATCATAGATGCGGACTTAATGATGAATATGCCTAAGGGACTTACTTCCGCTTCCGGTATAGACGCCATGACCCATGCTTTGGAAGCATATGCGGCGATGTTGGCGACTCCTTATACTGATGGACTTGCCAAGGAAGCCTTAAGACTTATATTCAAGTATCTGCCAAGAGCTTACGACAACGGACCTAATGATCCTGAGGCAAGAGAACAGATGGCCAATGCTTCTACTATGGCAGGTATGGCTTTTGCAAATGCTTTCTTGGGAGTATGCCACTCGATGGCCCATAAGTTAGGCGCTTTCCATCATCTGCCCCACGGTATAGCAAATGCTCTTATGATCGACGAGGTTATAAGATTCAATGCTTCCGAGACTCCAAGAAAAATGGGAACTTTCCCTCAGTACGCTTATCCGCACACTATGGCCCGTTACGCTGAGATTGCTGATTCTCTGGGAATAAAAGGCAAAAATGACAGTGAGAAAGTAGAGAATCTTATAAAAGCTATAGATGAACTTAAGGAGAAAGTCGGAATCAAGAAGACTATTAAAGACTATGGAGTTGACGAGCAGAACTTCCTGGATAGACTTGACGAAATGGTTGAGCAGGCATTTGACGATCAGTGTACTGGCGCAAACCCGAGATATCCGTTAATGAGTGAAATAAAAGAGATGTATTTGAACGCATATTACGGTAAATAAAGGAGGAAAGGCGATATGAATTTGGAAAAAGTAATCGCGGTAAGAACTGATAAAACGGTGTACAGAGACGGGGATCTGGCCATCAAAGTATTTGATGAGAATTATTCAAAGTCAGATATATTGAATGAAGCCCTGAACCAGGCGAGAGTAGAAGAGACCGGGCTTAATATCCCTAAAGTATTGGAGGTAACTAAAGTAGACGGTAAATGGGCGATAGTTTCCGAATATATTGAGGGAAAAACTCTTGCCAGACTTATGGAAGAGAATCCTAACAAGAAGGATGAGTATTTGAATCTGTTCGTGGATCTTCAGCTTAAGATGCATGAAAAGAAGGCGCCTCTTCTTAATAAGCTTAAAGATAAGATGAACAGAAAAATATCTGAAACCAGTCTTGACGCCACCGCAAGATATGAGCTGCATATGAGGCTTGACGGTATGCCTAAACACACCAAACTTTGCCATGGCGATTATAACCCAAGTAATATTATAATAAAAGAAGACGGAACGGCATATATTTTGGACTGGTCCCATGCTACCCAGGGAAATGCCAGTGCAGACGCCGCAAGAACATATCTCCTTTTCTGGATCGCCGGAGATATAACTACTGCTGACAAGTACTTGGATCTGTTCTGCAAAAAGAGCGATACGGCGAAACAGTACGTACAGCAATGGCTGCCTATAGTAGCTGCGTCACAGCTTGTGAAGGGAAAACCCAAGGAGAGGGAATTCCTTATGCACTGGGCTAATGTAGTAGATTATGAATAATTTTGGATAGGAGCGTAAGTAAAATGACGGTTACAATTTGTATAGGAAGTTCCTGCCATGTGAAGGGTTCAAGACTGATAGTGGAAGAACTGCAGAGACTTGTTGCAGAAAACGGACTTAGTGATGACGTTGAGTTAAAGGGTACTTTTTGTACCGGAAACTGTGTTAAAGGCGTCTGTGTTTCAGTGGATGACAGACTGTATTCCCTGACTCCCGATGATACGAAGGATTTCTTTGAAAAAGAAATAAAGGGGCGGTTGGCATAATTTGTACCGGGCGGCTGACGCTGCAAGACGCGCAGAAAATGTAATAAATTAGAAATGTTAGCCGCGTTCTGCGTTTTTACGTGGAGTCACGGCTAACATATATTTTAATAGGTGAAAAGGGGTCTATCGTATGAAGGATTATTTGAGGCTAAAAAAGTCTAACTGTAAAAACTGCTATAAATGTATAAGGAATTGTCCGGTTAAATCCATACGTTTTGCCGATAATCAGGCGCATATCGTAGAGGACGAATGTATTTTGTGCGGACGCTGCTTTGTCGCATGTCCTCAGAATGCCAAAGAGATACGCGACGATATAGACAAAGCAAAAAAACTGATAGCGGACGGATTTTCAGTATACGCGAGCATAGCTCCGTCCTTTGTTGCCAATTATGATGGAATAGGGATAGGAGCAATGAAAAAGGCCCTTAAGAAACTGGGATTTTGCGACGCGGAGGAGACTGCTCTGGGCGCTACCATAGTGAAAAGGTATTATGACGAAATGGTTGAGTCCGGAGAGAAAAACGTAATAATATCCTCCTGCTGCCATACGGTAAATATACTTATACAAAAGCATTATCCGGAGGCGCTTCCTTTTCTTGCCCATGTACAGTCGCCGATGCAGGCTCACAGCAGTTATATAAAAAGAGAACATCCGGGAGCAAAAACAGTTTTTATAGGACCGTGTATTTCAAAAAAAGAAGAGGCTGAGCAGTACGGAGATATAGTAGACGTAGCTCTTACCTTTGAAGAGTTGTCAAAGTGGTTGGCTTCAGAAGGGATAGAACTTGAACCGGACGGTTCTGAGAAGGAAAACGGAGACGGAAGAGCCAGACTATTTCCTACCACAGGAGGAATACTAAGATCTATGAATCGAGAAAGCGAGGATTACAGCTACATAACTATAGACGGGATAGAAAACTGTATACATGCTATAAACGATGTTATAGACGGCAAGCTTGATAAATGCTTTATAGAAATGTCGGCGTGCGCCGGAAGCTGTATTGGCGGACCTGCAATGGATAAGAATCACAGATCGCCGATAAAAGATTTCATTGCGGTGGATAAGTACGCGGGCAGGGAAGATTTTGATATAAAACAGCCTGAAGAGGAACTGCTTAAAAAGGATATCGCGTTCATAGGAACACATAAGCAAAAACCCGGCGGAGCGGCTATTGAAGAAATTCTGCATAAAATGGGGAAAATGACTCCTGAACAGGAGCTCAACTGCGGAAGCTGCGGCTACGAGAGCTGCAGAGAAAAGGCAGTGGCTGTTTTGCAGGGAAAAGCGGATCTGACAATGTGCTTACCGTTTTTAAAAGAAAAGGCGGAGTCATTTTCAGACAATATAATAAAAAACACGCCTAACGGGATCATAGTTCTTAATGAGGCGCTTGAGGTACAGCAGATAAACGCGGCCGCAAGAAAGATAATGAATATAAGAAATGAAAAAGACGTTCTTGGAGAGCAGGTCGTAAGGATACTGGATCCGCAGCCATTTTTTGAGGTACTCAATAAAGGGGTCAATATACACGACAGAAAAATGTATTTGGCGGAATATGAAAAATATGTGGAAGAGTCCATTATATATGACCGGGGCTATAAAATAATAATAATCATAATGAGAGATGTAACAGAAGAAGAAAATGAAAGATACAAAAAGGAAAATATGAGCAGACAGACTATTGAGATAACGGATAAGGTTATAGAAAAGCAGATGAGAGTAGTCCAGGAAATTGCTTCTTTACTGGGAGAAACTACGGCGGAAACTAAAATAGCTCTTACAAATCTTAAGGAGTCGTTGAAAAATGAATAATTTATGTACCGATATAGGGTATAAAAGTGTAAATAAATACGGAGAACAGCTTTGCGGGGATCATATAGAGATCGTGGAGCAGGGCGAAAACTCTACGGTAATAGTACTTGCGGACGGGCTTGGAAGCGGTGTAAAGGCAAATATTCTTTCTACTCTTACTTCCAAGATAATATCTACAATGATGGCGAACTCCATGAGCGTGGAAGAATGTGTAAAAACCATAGCGGCTACCCTTCCGGTGTGCGAAGAGAGAAAAATAGCATACTCCACGTTTACTATAATAAGAGTCGTAGATAACCGTGAGGCCGAGATAATACAGTACGATAATCCTCATGTAATTTTTCTCCGGGACGGGAAAAATGTGGATTATCCGCAGACTACAGAAGAGATAGAAGGAAAGACTATATATAAGGCAAAGGTATTAATAAAAGAGAACGATACTTTTATTGCCATGAGCGACGGCGCCATACATGCGGGAATAGGAATGACTTTAAATTATGGATGGCAGAGAGACAGCATAATTGAGTTTATGGAGCTTAGTTATGACAATGAATTTACCGCTAAAGCTCTTTCTACCATTCTTTTAGGCGAGTGCGACAGACTTTATGGAGGTCGTCCCGGAGACGACACCACTATTTGTACTGTAAAGATAAGAAAGCGTCAGCCTATGAATCTTATGATAGGTCCTCCGTCCAATCCTGATGATGTTGATAAAATGATGTCACTGTTTTTCTCAAAGGAAGGAAAGCATATTGTATGCGGAGGGACCACATCCACATTGGCGGCCAAGTATTTGGGGAAACCACTGGGGACCACTTTAGGATATATGGATCCGGAAATACCGCCTATAGGAGTGATCGAGGGTGTAGATCTTGTAACTGAGGGGGTCATAACCATCAACAAAGTGCTTGAGTATGCCAAAGGATATCTTGCGGACGACACTAAAACTATGGAATGGGCATACAAAAAGGACGGAGCTTCACAGATATCAAAATTATTATTTGAAGAGGCTACGGATATAAGTTTTTATATAGGAAGAGCCATAAATCCGGCTCATCAGAATCCCGATCTGCCTATAAACTTCAGTATAAAGATGAGACTTGTAGATGAATTAGCGGAATGCCTTAAACAGATGGGGAAGAAAATCAAGGTAAGCTATTTTTAAAAAAAGAGGGGGTATAATATGAGAAAATTTGATACAAAAGTCCAGCATCTAAAATATAAGGTACTCAGAGAGGTCGCCAGATATGCCTTCGACGGAAATTTAGAAAGGGCGCCTTTAGAAATACCTACTAAAATAATTTCCGGAACTGAAGCTACTATGAGATGCTGCGTATATAAAGAAAGAGCTATAGTAGGAGAAAGGATTGCTCTGGCTATGGGAGGAGATCGTAATAATCCCAATGTAATAGAGGTCTTAAATATTGCCTGTGATGAATGTCCGGTAGGCGGATATGAGGTTACCAACGCGTGCAGAGGATGTATAGCCCACCGCTGCGAGGATGTTTGTAAGAAAGGGGCCATAACATTCGACCATAATCAAAAGGCTCACATAGATAAGGACAAATGCGTAGAATGCGGTATGTGTGCCAAGGTGTGTCCGTATAATGCTATTTCAAATAATAAGAGACCCTGTGAAAACGCGTGTAAGGTCAAGGCTATAAGTATGAGCGATACTAAAGTCGCCTCAATAGATAACGATAAATGCACCGCCTGCGGAGCCTGCGTATATCAGTGTCCCTTTGGGGCAATAATGGATAAATCTTATATACTTGATGTTATCGATCTTATTAAAAAGAGTGAGAATAATACGAAATATAAGTTATATGCGGTAGTAGCACCTTCTATATCCAGTCAGTTTACATACGCGCCGTTGGGACAGATAATAAGCGCTATAAAGGAACTTGGATTTTACAGTGTAGTAGAGGCGGCCCTGGGAGCCGACATGGTAGCGTACAAAGAGGGACCGGAGCTTGCTGAAAAAGGATTCCTTACAAGTTCCTGCTGCCCGGCTTTTGTAGATTATATAGAAAAAAGCTTTCCACAGCTCAGGGAGTTTATTTCTCACAATATATCCCCTATGGCTACTATTTCAAAGTATATAAAAGAAACGGATCCTACCTCAAAGATTGTCTTTATAGGGCCTTGTACCGCTAAGAAAATGGAGATTAAGAAAGAAAGCGTCAGTCCTTATGTTGACAGCGTTCTTACTTTTGAGGAGCTTCAGGCTCTTATTGACAGCAGAGATATAGAGCTTTCCGAGCTTCCTCTGGGAGTTTTGGACAACGCTTCCTATTACGGACGTATATTCGCGCGCTGCGGTGGATTAAGCGACGCTGTAAAAGAGTCCCTAAAGGAACAAAATATAGACTTTGAAGTAAAATCCGTATCCTGCGATGGAATAGAAGAATGCAGAGCGGCGCTTTTAAAGGCCTCGGCGATAATTAAGAGCTCTGGAATCGAGGGAGTGCCGTATAACTTTATTGAGGGAATGGCCTGCAAGGGAGGATGCATAGGCGGAGCCGGATGTCTTACTCACGGAGAGAAGAACAAGAGCGAAGTTGACAAATACGGCAAAGAGGCCTATGAAAAAACCATTACCGACGCGATCAAGATTTTAATGTAAAATTTAAATTTCAGATTTATATCCAAGAAAAAATAAACAGCCAATCATCAAATAGACTGGCTGTTTATTTATATTTAGAAAAGAAAAATCATTTTACTTCAACAGTCCAGTTGTGTTCGTCAGCAATCTTGCCAGTTTGGATCCCGGTAACAGTATCATAGAATTTCTGGCTGAAAGCGCCTATCTTTCCGCCGTTTACGGGCATGATCCTGTCCTCCCACCTGAGTTCGCCTACCGGGGAGATGACGGCCGCCGTACCTGTTCCGAAAACCTCTTCAAGAGTTCCGTTCTGATACGCCTCGAATATGTCGTCTATAGATATCCTTTTTTCCTCTACGGGAACGCCCCAGTATTTGCAAAGTTGGATTACAGAATCTCTGGTAACGCCAGGAAGAATACTTCCGTTCAGGGCGGGAGTTACAATAGTTCCATTGATCTTAAAGAAAATGTTCATGGCGCCCACTTCTTCTATATATTTGCGGTAAACGCCGTCAAGCCATAAAACCTGGGAATATCCCTCGTCATGCGCTTTTACCTGGGCTTTCATACTTGCCACATAGTTAGCGCCTGTCTTTGCTTCTCCTACGCCGCCGCGTACAGCTCTTACATAATCGTCTTCGATCCATATTTTTACCGGATTAAGTCCCTCTGAGTAATAGGCACCTACCGGTGAAAGAATTATAATGAACATATAAGTATAGGAAGGGCGAACTCCCAAAACAGGGTCGGTAGCTATGATAAAAGGTCTTATGTATAGTGATGTTCCGGGATTTGTAGGAATCCAATCCTCGTCAGTCTTTACGATCGCCTTTATCGCGTCCAGAAAATCCTCTTTCGGAATGGTTGGGATACATATTCTTTCATTTGTGCGGTTAGCTCTCTCTATATTCTTATCAGGTCTGAAAAGAAGAGTCCTTCCGTCTTCCGTCTTATATGCTTTTAACCCTTCAAACATTTCCTGACCATAGTGAAATACCATTGCCGCGGGGTCCAACACAATAGGCTCATAGGGTACTATGCGGGCGTCATGCCAACCCTTGCCCTCAGTGTAGTTCATTATAAACATGTGGTCCGTAAAGTACTTTCCGAAGCCTAGATTGTCCATATCCGGCTTAGCCTTCGGAGTAGTTGTTCTTGTTACTTTAATATCTAATGCCATAATCAATACCTCCTGACTTTAATTTAATATTTTATACCAGTATTTTTCTTTTCGCAAGGCTGAAATTATGCTAAAATAAAACGCAGCAAAAGCAGAGAATAGGAGCGGTAAAAAATGAGCAATATTTTTTTCCCCAATGTTCATTTTAATAATATATATGAAATATCACCTGAGTTTTTGAAGTATAAAGGAATAACCCACGTGCTCTTAGACATTGATAACACTCTGGTACCATACAGTGTAAAAATTCCTGATAAAAAAGTTATAGATTGGCTTAGAGCACTAAAAGGAGCAGGTATAACAACGGCTGTCCTTTCCAATGCTACAGAAGAAAGAGCCAGCGTATTCACTGAAAATATTCCGGAGGATATTTTTAAAAAGGATGAAATAATAACTATAGGAAAAGCGGGGAAACCCCTTGGAAAGGGTTTTAAGCGCGCGGCCAGGCTGCTTGGAGCGGACTTTAAGAATATGTGTATAATAGGGGATCAGTTTTTTACGGACATTTTAGGCGGGAATATAAACGGCGTTTTTACAATATGGGTAACGCCTATCGATAAAAATGAATCTTTGTTTATAAAGTCCAAAAGAGTCCTGGAGCGTCCCATTATTTCTTCTTACCGAAGATCTTTGAAGAAAATGGGGGGAGATACAGTGGGACTTTTGGGAGTAATAGGCTATCCTATAGAACATTCCGTATCGCCTCAGCTTCACAATGTATTTTGCCAGGTTACAGGTTTTAATTTTTTCTACGAAAAATTCTGCGTGGCTCCGGAAAGTTTAGAACAAAGCTTTGAGGCGTTTAAAGCTAAAGGATTTAAAGGACTGAACGTCACCGTACCTCATAAAGAAAATATAATGAAATTCCTTGACAGCGCCGACCATTGGTCCAAAAAGATAGGCGCGGTAAATACGATAGTGTTTAAAAATGGAAAAACCTATGGATACAATACGGATATGTACGGTTTTGTAAACGCTGTAAAACATGAAACGGGATTTGATTTTAAAGATAAGAAAATACTTATCCTCGGCGCTGGCGGAGCTGCCAGAGGAGTCGCGGCAGGATGTATAGAAAGCGGGGCAACCGTGGATTTTTGCAACCGCACGATATCTAAGGCCAGAGAACTGGCTGAGATCTTCGGAGGCCAGGTTATAGACTGGGAGGACGGGGATTTTTCAGAAAAATTCAAAGAATATGACCTGATCGCAAACACTACGTCCGCAGGAATGAGACCCCAGGAGGACATTTTGCCTATAACTGTACCGTTTGAATTTAGAAAAGGCCAGGTTTGCTTTGATGCGATATATGATCCGGAAAGGACCCTGCTTTTGAAAAAAGCTGAAAAAGAGGGGGCTTTGGCTATCAATGGAATGGGAATGCTTTTTTTCCAGGGATTAGAGGCTTTTAAAATATGGACTAAGGAAGCGGGCTGCCCGGAAATTACGGAAGAACAGGTAGACAGCGCTGTTAAACTTTTAAAAGAAAGAGGTATAAAGGTATGGTGAGATTTGGACCGGCGGGAAACGGAGAAGCTTTTTACAAAGCAGGTTTTAAACGGTCGGAGCAGGCTCCCGCGTGGCTGCGCGAAATGGGACTTAACGCCTATGAATATCAGTGCGGACAGGGTGTACGGATAGGGAAGGAAACGGCTAAAGCAATAAAAGATGAGGCGGAAAAATATGATATAGCCATGAGCGTACACGCTCCATATTTTATAAATTTGGCCAGTACTGAGCAGCAAAAAATAGATAATTCCGTAATGTACATTATGCAGACTCTGGAGGCCGCAAAAAATTTAGGGGCTTCCAGAATAGTTTTTCATCCCGGAGGCTGCGGGAAAATGTCAAGAGATAAAGCTATGGAGCTAGCTCTCGGTCTTATGCCGAGAATTATCAGAGAAGCGGACGAAGGCGGCTATGGAAATATAACTATTTGCCCCGAGGTTATGGGAAAAATAAATCAGCTCGGAAATGTGGAAGAGGTAATAGACCTTTGCTCTTTAGATGAAAGGCTTATCCCCACTTTCGATTTCGGACATATAAACGCCAGGACTCACGGAGGATTAAAGACGGCGGAGGATTTCGATAGGCTTATGGATATGGTGGAGAATAAGCTTGGAGTGGACAGAATGAGAAATCTGCACGTTCATTTCAGCAGAATACAGTTTTCTACCGGAGGCGAGGTCCGTCACTGGAACTATTGCGATGTTGAATACGGACCGGATTTTGAACCCTTGGCGGAGGTTATCCAAAAAAGGGATATGAGCCCGGTCATTATTTGCGAATCCGCGGGAAATCAGGCGGAAGACGCATTAGAGTTTAAGAGAATATTGACTTCTTATACAGGAGAGAAAAAATAAATGAAAGAAAAGATTATTGAAAAAAGAATCTATAAATTGAAAGGAACTGCCCAATTTGGGGCAGGCGGAGGTTTTTACATTGTAAATCCCATCAATGTCAGGTATTTATCAGGATTTACAGGCGGAGAGGCCCAACTTTTGATTACCGACAGGGAAAATTTCCTCATAACAGATTTCAGGTATATTGAACAGGCCGGACTTGAAACAGAGGGGGCATATAAAGTATTGAACGGAGGGAGAGACCCGGGAAAATTTTTGCATAAACTGGCAAAGGAAAATAGAATAAAAAATATTTTTATAGAAGAGGATTTTATAACTTATAAAGAGTATAAAAATCTTAGGGAAAGTCTTAACGGGATAATGCTTTTGGACGGGAGCGGAAAAGTAGAAAGGCTTAGAAGTATTAAAGATGAAACTGAGACTGCTTTGATATATCAGGCCGCGCGTATAGGCGACGCGGCGCTTGAACGTGTGATACGGTATATAAGGCCTGGGATGACTGAGCTTCAGGTCAAAAACCGGCTAGAATACGAGATGATGGAACTAGGAGCTTCGGGGACTTCTTTTGAAACTATAGTTGCTTCAGGAAAACGTTCGGCTATGCCCCACGGAACGGCAAGCGAGAAAGTTATTGACGACGGAGATATAGTTACCGTTGATTTTGGATGTATCTATAAAGGATATTGCTCTGATATGACGAGGACTTTTTTTGTAGGAAACACTGAAAAACGAGACGAGACAAAAGCGCTTGAAAAAATATATCATATAGTAAATACAGCGAGAGAAAAAGCTATAAAAGCGGCAAAAGCGGGAATTACGGGTAAGGATTTGGATTTTGTAGCAAGAAGCTATATACGGGAAATGGGTTACGGAGAAAATTTTGGCCACGGACTGGGACACGGTGTAGGGCTTATGATACATGAAGCACCCAACGCAAATACTTCAAATGACAGACCACTTGAGGCAAACAGCATCATAACCATAGAGCCTGGAATTTATATTGAAGGACTTGGTGGCGTTAGGATAGAAGATATGATAATTATTAAAGACGGAGGATGTGAAGTGATTACCCAAACTGACCGTAATCTTATAGTAATATAAGCTTTATGTAATATAGATCTGAAAATAGCTGTCACCGATAAAAAGAGGCGGATATAAATGTTAACACCAGATAAGAAAGTAATTCAAAAACAAAATGAAATACATCTTATGGGTGCTACGAAGGCAAAAATGCTTTTTATGCTGTCTTTCTTTTCTGTCTGAAAAAGAAAAGCATATACAAGAAGTTCAATACAGGAGCAGTTTTTTATGAACCTCTTATGCTTTATCTGGCGTTTCTTCTGTTGTCCGCTATAATTAACAATAATCGATATGTCGCTTATGTTTGCGGTCGGCCTTACTGACTTGAAAAATTTTTTACCCAAAAATTAACCGTAGACGATTTCGTTTCACTATATAAGTGAAAGCCGGCAATCACAAAAGTAAGGAGGCAAAAAAGTGGATAGGCACGAACTGGATGACAAAATAGAGAAGATTACAAAAACGCTCTTCTCTTACTGTGCCGCTCGCACACCAAACCAGTTTGAAGCAGAGGATTTGGCACAGGATATCCTGATCGAGGTTTATAAATCCGCCGAAAAAATACGAAGTGCGGACACCTTTTACGGGTTTATGTGGGCGGTCGCAGGCAATGTATATAAACAATGGCTGCGAAAAAGGGCCAAAGTTCAGGATTGCGAGTTGATAGAAAACCTTTCAGATGAATCCGAACTGCTACCCGAAGATGATTCCGAAGTGCATTTGCTGCGCCGCGAATTATCTTTGCTTTCCGAAAAATATCGTAAGGCAGTTATTTTGTATTACATTGAAAATAAGGCCTGTTCAGAAATTTCCACTTACCTCAAAATCAGCGAAGGCATGGTAAAATACTTGCTTTTCAAGTCACGACAAATTCTGAAAGAAGGTGTGAATATGGAACGAACCTACGGTCAGCAAAGTTATGCTCCAAAAGAACTAACCCTTCTGTTTTGGGGAAACGGAACAAATCGGTATTATAACCTGTGTGATAGCAAAATCTCTCAAAATATTTTGTTCGCCTGTTATAATGATAATTTGACGGCGGAGCAGATCAGTCTGGAAATCGGTGTTGCCCTTCCTTATATGGAGGATAAGCTGTCCGAACTGTACGAATATGACCTGCTAAAAAAAGACGGCAATCGGTATTCAACAAATATCGTCATTTTTACGGATGATTTTTCAAAAGAAGTCAATGTGAAGACAGCCGAGCTGCGCGAGCGGATTGCAGTCCTCCTGACGGATTCTATTTCAAGGCAAGAGACAGCTGTTCGTAATATTGGATTTTACGGAGCCGATATGGGAGGCAATTCGTTTGCATGGCAGATGGTTGGCTTTATTTTGTATCGGGCGGTTATTGATATACTTCAAAACAAAATAAAGGTAATCTATCCGAAAGATAAGTTCGGAACCGAATGCTTTGTCTGGGCCGCTGAAAAAGGGGAACACAGCGCTTGGGAATCGCAATTTGGCTTTGGAATATCAAATGTAGTGAATGACAACGGCGATTATATTCAATTTATGGATTTTCCGATTAACGGAGAGATGGTACATCACTACTTTTTTAATCGGCAAACTGCCACCAATGTATTTCTGAATATTGCAAAACGCAATACCGCGCATTTCAGCGAAAACGATCTGGCGGTCGCTGCCGATATGGTTCGGAAAGGATATGTGTTTTCGAAGGAAAATGGCCTGTTTGTAAATGCTCCTGTTTTAACAAAAGAACAGCATCAAATGTTAAAAGAAATGTTCTCGGAAAGTGCTATGAGAATTGCTTACGAGGCGGAAGCCCTGATGGAGACGGTAACAGGAATTTTGAAAAACCATGTTCCGTCGTATCTGAAACGACTTGCCAAGGATATGGCATATCTTCGTCTGTTTGAAGATGCAATATCCGCACCGGTATCTATTCTGTGCGACAGAAAATTCCTGCTGCCACATCACGGCGAAGAGGTATTACCTACAACCTATGTTATTTTGAAATGATGCATATAGCTTAGGCCGCTGCTGATTTTTTGGCAGTGGTCTTTCTTTACAGCACAGCAATGCTATAGGGAGTCCTTTGAAGGACAAGTTCATAGAAAACAGCGAATCGTGCGTAGTAAGAAGACGGTCGCATACGATAACAAGCAGGGAAACTGTGCGGACAGTTTCCACCTGAATCAACAGAGAGAGCCAATTTTCTTATAGAGAGTTCCTTAATACCCCTAAAAATACGGTGCAATACCTTCATAAGTACTGCACCGTATTGCTTATTAAAGCATCTTTATCCGGACACGACCTCCATGGCGATACAGGCCCACTCATCTAAGCGCTCCGGCTCGTGCCTTATAGTGGAAATATCTTTTAAAATAAATTCTAAATTTACATTATTGTGCCTGGCCGCGTCATATGTTCTTTTAAGATCTTTCCGTACCGCCTCCCGGTCAAAATCATTAGCTCCAATAAAAGCGGGAGAGGGCTTATTGGACATAACGATATTTTGCCCTATTTTTTCGGCAAAAACTTCCCGGTTGCTCCACGGACTGCAGGAGACCTTACGAATATTGGGGATTTTTTTTACCCAGTCTAAACGGTCGTCAAGACGGTCGCAGCAGCCGTAATATATCATGCCGAAATGCTCAGCCATGCGATTGATATAAGGCGCTTCAAATTCCTCCATAAGTTCGGGGGACACGGAAGAGAAGAGCTGAGCCAGTCCGAAGGCCCAACAGTTTTTGGAATAGGGGCCTTTACCCATTCCGGAATCCGGAAGAAGCTCGTCAGTATATATATAAGAACAGTGGCATGTATTTATAGTATCATTGTGCAGACCCAGTTTATTGCACTGTTCTATGGCTGAAAGTCTAGACTGAGTAATCCGTTCCACTGCCGAATGCAGAAATTCTGGACGATCAATAAAATCATAGTAAATATCCTGCACTCCGCCGAGCAGCTCCGTAAGATTATCCCAGACTCCGAGATGAAACTGGATTCCGGCACTCTGCTCTACCGGGGCAATACCATTAAAGATTTCCCGGGCCTCCTCTAGCCATTCTCTGCTTTTTTCATCGTCTCTCCAAATAACAGGATCTTTGATCTTTTCAATATCCTCCATATCTTTGATCACGGCGTTAAAATGCTGAGCGTAGGTCTCATTGCCCTTCTCCGACGCAAGACATTCTCTGTCCGCGCTAATACCGATACCGGTATCTCCGAAGGCAAGAGGAATTACTATGTAAGGGTCTAAGACCATATCAACGGGGAAATGTTCCCACTGATAAATTTTTTGTTTCAGACCTATCTCCACTGATCTGAATACGGGATCTTCCACCTGAGGATTGAAAAAACCGTCGTCATTTAGTTCATACCAGGGAATCTGATCTATGCAGACCATAGGACGTTCCATCTCGCCGCGGTTTAGCGCTTTCCATAATCTGATCTTTTCTTTTTGTACAGGTAGGGAAGCGTACTGCATATAACGTTGAGCCAATTGCCGAAGCACTTCTTTTTCTTGCTTGCTTACCATAACTTATCCTCGCTGTTCCTTCTGCCTAAAAAGGGTTGATATAAACTATTTGTCCAAATATAGTTTTGTGGTTTTGTCAGATACATTACGCTTCATGATATCTATAAATTCTCTCGGAGTAACCACCACGACATCCTTGTCAAATAGTTTTACAAAATCGGCCACTTTGTCGTAATAATACTGCCAATACTGAACGTTTATGGCGGTATAACCCTCAATAACAGAAGGATTTTTAGGATACGAGTTTATCTTGTTGGCAAGATTTTTACAGTATTCTTCTTTGGAGATATCCGAACCGTGCCACAAAGTTTCTCTGATTCCGTTAAAAGGCTTGCCGTTGTTCCAAAAAACACAGCCCGGAACCAGGTCGGGGCAGTAGTAACCGCCGAAATACATAAAACCTCCTTCAATCTGGGGCTGAGCGGAAAATGCCGCCGTGATGTCGTAAAGATTGTTTATGGAATGCTCATTTTGATCGATGAGCATATGCTCTGGGGTATCCATTAAAAGCACAGTGTTGACAATATCGCTTTTACCCATAAATTCGCCGGAAAGTTCAGCGTATTTTAAAAGGAGATCTTTGGGCAAAAGAGCAGGATTGCAATAGCCAACTCCGGAAACAGCGGCAAGAAAATCGTCATTTTCCGTTTCTCGTTCATAGTAGTAGGAATTTATGATAGGAGCCATATTATACATGGACGGAGAAGTGGTAAACCCGTAAGGTATTTCTCCACGCCGCTTACTGGCAAAATTATGAAGTCTGTAATTATTTGTATGTACCTGCAGATTGTCTCCGTCGGAAAGCAAAAATGTTACATAATGAACTTTTTCTCCCGGACGCTCAAGACGTTTAATAGGTTTTTGTTTTTGTTCTCTTGGTTCAAGGCCGGAGAAAAGGGAAAGGTTATACGCGTGGTCGGAGGGAAGAGTCATGAGACCGTGTTGGGAAGAAAGGCCCACTCCGGCGACTTCGTCGTAATACCATCCTATAACGGCTCCCAAATCCTCAGCCCAGTCGTAGATTTCCAAAAGCTCGTCTTTTGATTCCGACGAAGTATATATTGGCGCTTTAACTGCGATAGCCAGATCTCTCAGAGCAGGATTTGAAGGGATCTGATGACATACAAATTTTCCGCAGAGAAGATGTTTGCACTTTTTAAAAGCGTCATATTCGCTGATATAATCTACGCCGGCTTCAGCTTTTACTTTAAGGCCTAATTTTATTGCCTCTGGGAGAAGCTCTTTAGATACTGTCAAATAGCCGTAGGCTCCGGCTACGGTTGCCGCAATATTGATTTGGCTGGCGTCGGAATAAGTAACGATACCGTTTAGGAAAGGTTTAAATTTTTCTACGGCTTCCCAAAGCCCTTCTAATTGAATAAATTCTGTTCCGTACATAGAAATCATGGCGTTTTTCCAATCTTCAGGAATGGAAAGAGATATCTGGGCTTCTTTTTGTGCTACAACTCCCTGGAGAGATGTGGCCACATGCAGCTCTTCACCGGAAAAACATGTCGTATCCAGATTATAAACGGTGTGCCCGGTCTTTAAGAGGTGAAAGTGTTCTGATAAATTACTCATAGTGAAACTCCTTTAGTGTATGTAGTTAAATTTAGTGTGGTTTGATTGTAACATATTTTTTGAGTTTTGCAAGACTATCCGGCAATATAAAATAAAAACGGATTTTGCCTGAGACAAATCCGTTTTTATTTTTTGATATTTCAGTTAAGATAACCTGAAATTTTATTTTTATAATCAATTAAAAGCTCCTGGGCATATTCTTCTTTCATGCCCTCGGCTGTGATCCTGAATACAGGACGTTCTGAATCGGGAAGGATGAGTACCCATCCCTTATCGCAATATATTTTTATTCCGTCTATCGTTTCATAGACCTTGCCGTCCGTTTCGTCAAAAAGATTTCTCATGACAAGGCCCTTTCTGTCAAAAGAGCAGTCTATATCCTCACTCTTTATATAAAAGCCCGGAAGTTGGGCTTTTATATTTGACAGGGAAGAACCTTTTTTCTGCATATACGCCATGATCCGAAATACGCAGAAGATAGCGTCGTAGCGCATGGACAGCTGTATATCGGCGCTTTCCCTGATTATATCGTTTGATATTTTTTCCATGATATCCTGAGCGGAGTTGCCGGTGCGAAGAATGGATGATCCGTATTTTTCAGCAAGCTCGTCGTAAACTGAAGATTTGCTTACAGGTATGGCCATGGCGCACTTTTCACAGGTCTCGAAAAGTATAGTGGAGATCAGGATATCCACAGAGTCTTTTTCCATTAGAACTCCTCTTTCATCGTAAAGGTCAAAATTTTCTCCGTCGGAGGAAAACGTTACGGCCAGATCGTATTTTCCTGAAGAAAGGTCGCAGACTTTAAGACCTCCGTTTATAAAAATACGCTGCGCGAGTTTTTTTATTCTTGGGTCTCCTGAAATAGCTACAGTCATTGGGGAATTAAAAGTTATTCCGCTTTTTTGATAAGAGGCTGTATATTGTTCTTTTATATTTTCCAGAGTAACGATATGTTTTATATCTTCATATTCCGCAAAGGGCATATCGTGCTTTTGATAAAAAGCCGCTACCTTTTTTTCGGTTTTTCTTGAAATATCGCAGCCGTTGGCGTCCAGCAATATAAGAGAAATTCTGTCTCCGGCCGAACTTATATATGCCGCGCCTTTATGACAGTATTCTCTTACTGTAAATCTGAGCATCGGAAGGCTAAGTTCCCCGCAGTTTATGCAGTTGGCTCCGAAGGAGGCGGCACCGCTTATAAAGGCCAGAGACGCTGCCTCCGCCGGGGCTGAGCCGTCGTGGGCTACTGAAATAGATGAACTTGGGGAAAGGGAAGCGGCGAAAGCGCAGCCTATATCGGAGGCTATGGCAGGATTAAATTCTATGCCTATTGTGCCGGAGATACCCCGGTTTCCGAAAAGTTTTTTAGAATTAAAAATTTCTCCAGAACCCCACACAATATTTCCCGATATTTCAGAACCGCTGTCTACGGTCTTACCGGGCCATATTTTTA
Source organism: uncultured Eubacteriales bacterium (assembly GCA_949282945.1). Lineage (GTDB taxonomy): Bacteria > Bacillota > Clostridia > UBA1212 > CASDQQ01 > CASDQQ01. The sequence continues at coordinate 15,617 of CASDQQ010000150.1, read as the reverse complement.
CTTTTGGCTTTATGGACGCGTCAGAGCCTATTTTACACTGAGAACCCACTATGGCGCTTTCAAAAATCCTTGTTCTCTTATCTACAGAGGTGTTTTCACATATAAGAGCGCCTCTTAATTCAGAAGCCGCGCCTATATTTGCGCCGTCCCATATAATACTATTCTTTACTGAAGTGTTTTCTCCTATGGTGACGTGGTTTCCAATTATTGAATTTTCTGAAATATGGGCTCCTGTTTTTATAATGCATCCGTCTCCTATTATACATCTGGGGCTTAATATGACCTGTTCGTCTATTACGCAGTCCTTTCCTAGCCATACTCCTTTAAAAAATTCGAATCCGGGGTATTCTATATTTACAATTCCGTTTAAAGCGTCTTTGTTTGCCTGGGAATAGGCGTTTATATCTCCTATATCACACCAGTATTCGTCGGTTACATAACCGAATACAGGAAGGCCTTCAGACAATAGCCGCGGGAAAATATCCTGTGCGAAATCACATTTTTCCGACTCCGGATAGTAGGAAAAAACTTTGGGAGAAAGAATATATATCCCGGTGTTTACAGTGTCGCTTATAACTTCTCCCCATGAAGGTTTTTCAAGAAATTTAATAATATGCCCGTCCTTCGCGGTAACCACAACTCCGTATTCAAGGGGAACTTTTACCCGTTTTAGCACAAGAGTGGCAATGGCGTTATTGTTTTTATGAAATTCTATGGCCTTGCTTAAATTTATATCGGTTAAAGCGTCTCCGCTTATGACAAGAAAATCTTCGTTTAAAAAATCCGAGGCATTTTTTACGCTTCCGGCGGTTCCAAGGGGTTTTTCTTCTGTAAAATACGCCATGTTTACGCCGAAATTTTCTCCGGTATCAAAGTAAGATGAAATTTTTTGGGGAAGATATGCCAATGTGGCGGCTATATCTTTTATGCCGTGCTTTTTTAGCAGATTTATTATGTGTTCCATTACAGGTCTATTGAGTATTGGTACCATAGGTTTTGGTATATCGCAGGTAAGAGGTCTGAGGCGGCTGCCTTCACCTCCTGCCATAATAACAGCTTTCATTAAATAAATACACATCCTTATAAAAAATATTTTCGAGGATATTTTGCGTAAAAATAAAAATTAATATTCTAAAGCTGAGATAGCCGGAAGTTGAAAAACTTTCCATATTATTATAAATAATGCTTGTATTTATTTTTTTTATGTGCTACACTAACATTTGCTAAGCTATTTTTGGAGGTAGTAATATGAATGCTTTAAAAATTATTTTGTCGATCATATACGTTATATTGTGCGTGATACTTGTAGTTGTGGTTCTTTTCCAGAATTCAAAGCAGCAGGGGCTTTCAGGTGCTATAGCAGGAACGGCGGAAACATTTTTCGGTAAGAATAAAGGCAGGACTATAGATGCTAAATTAAAGAAGTGGACCGCTATCGGCGCGGGAGTTTTCCTTTTTCTATCCATATTACTTGCATGGCTTGTTGTTAAATTTTAATTTAATAGATTTTATGATTGATTAATGTAAACGCTGCGCATAATAAGTGTCAGCGTTTATTTTATACCATATAAAAAAATACGGAGTTTTTATTTTTAAAATATGAGAGAAAAGAAAGATATAATAGAAGATATACGGACTATAATAAATGACTATTTGTATAAACCAATGTTTCCCGCGGGGTTTGCGGCAGTTCTTAAGCTTTCGGAGGAGGATACCGAAAACCTGGACGAGGCGCTGAGCGAATTGGAAAACCGCGGAGAAATATTTTTTTCAGAAAAAGGAAAATGCGTCCCTCCTGAAATGTTAGGACTTCATGTGGGAATATTCAGAAAAAACATAAAAGGCTTCGGATTTGTAACGCCCGTTAAGGCCGGGGAAAAGGATATTTTTATAAATCGGTCAAAGACAGGAAAGGCTATGGACAGGGATCTTGTAGCCGCGCGGATAATCTCAAAAGAGAGGTTTGGAGAGCGCCGGGAAGGTGAAATAGTTAAAATAATAAGAAGGAACACTGAAAAAACAGTATGTACATTTTTTCAAAAAAGAGGATTCGGGATAGCCGAACCTATAAATAAAAAAGATAAGGATATTTTTATCAGACAGGAAAACATCCTGAATGCTGTAAGCGGAGACAAGGTGGTAGTAGAACTTACAGATTCAAAAAAAAGTAAAAGTCCGGAAGGGCGCGTAGTGGAAATATTAGGACATAAGGGGGATAAGGGGCTTAATATACTTTCCGTTTTAAGAGAACAGGGATTTAAAGAAGGATTTACTCCGGAAGCGCTGAAGGAGGCGGAAAAAATACCCGACATGGTTAGAGAAAAAGACCTGGAGGGACGGACCGACCTGAGGGAAAAGCTGATATTCACTATAGACGGTGACGATACCAAGGATATTGACGACGCGATATCTTTAGAGATTACCGGCGGAGGAAACTACCTTTTAGGGGTGCATATCGCCGATGTGTCTCACTATATAAAAAGCGGGAGCCATCTTGATACGTGCGCCTATGAAAAAGGAACGAGCGTATATCCTCCTGACAGAGTAGAGCCTATGCTCCCCAAAAAGCTTTCCAACGGTATTTGCAGCCTGAATCCCAGGACAGACAGGCTGGCCCTTTCAGTATCAATGGAGATAGACACAAGGGGAAACGTAGTGTCTCACGACATTTTTAAAAGCGTTATACGCTCAAGGGAGCAGATGACGTATAATAACGTATATAAAATACTTGAAAAGGACGATCTTGAGCTTAAAGAAAGATATAAAGAACTGGTTTCGACTCTTTTTAAAATGAAAGAGCTTGCTTTGCTATTAAGAAAAAGAAGGTTTGAAAGGGGAGCTATAGATTTTGACATTCCCGAGCCAAAAGTTATCCTTGATGAAAAGGACAATCCCACGGATATAATAAAAAGAGAGATAACTATAGCCAATATATTAATAGAAGAGATGATGCTCATATGCAATGAAACCGTGGCCGAGCATTTTTTCTGGATGGAGGTTCCTTTTGTATACAGGATACATGAAAATCCGGACGAGGAGAAGCTAAATAACTTTTTGGAGTTTCTTAAGGTGATGGGATATAAAGTTAAGGGAGGAAAAAATGTACATTCGGCTGAACTTCAAAGGCTTTTGGAAAGAGTTAAGGGAAAGCCGGAGGAGAGAGTTATAAGCACGCTGATGCTCAGAGCAATGCAAAAAGCAAAGTACTCCCCCGAAAATCAGGGACATTATGGGCTTGGAGCTCCATATTACTGCCATTTTACATCTCCTATCAGACGTTATCCGGATCTGATCATACATCGCATTATTTCCCAGTGTATTTATGGGCAGATGGATAAAAATAAAGTAGAGCATTATAAAAATATTTTAGGAGAAGCGGCGGACCATTGCTCAGAGAGGGAACGGGCGGCCGAGGCGGCGGAAAGAGAATGTGTGAAGCTCAAAATGGCAGAATATATGATAAATCATATAGGAGAGGAATTTCCCTGTATAGTATCGGGAGTTGCAAGATTCGGAATGTTTGTCGAAACAGAAAATCTTATAGAGGGGTTTGTTCCTATGGAGAATCTTCTTGACGACTACTATGTTTATGATGAAAAACAGTATATGCTTATAGGAGAGCATACTAATAAGAGGTATCGTATAGGAGATAGTGTGACCGCCCGGGCCGTAAGGGCTGATACAGGTACAAGAAGTATTGAATTTGCGATAGGTATAATATATAATAACGACGATTAAATAGATTTTGGTCTTATTGAAAAGGGAGATGGCAAATGGAAAAGAGCATGGATTTATTTACGATTTTATATTCGCTGAAAAAGCGTTGGAAAATGATTGTGGCACTTTGTCTTTTAGGTATAATTATAGCCGGATTATATAGTTTTGTATTGGTTACTCCCATGTATTCATCACAGGTAAAGATTTTTATATACCAGAATCCCTCGGACAGCAGCACCAATACGTATCAGGATATTATGACCAACAATTATCTGGTGAACGACTATAAAGAACTTGTAAACTCAGCACCTATAATATCTCGGACGCTGACCGCACTTGAAGCGGAGGGTTACAGTTCAGCGGATGTGGAATCAGAAATAACAGTAACTGCAGTAAGCAATACAAGATTTATATATATAACCGCGACTAACGAGAACCCGCAATATGCTGCGATATACGCAAACGAACTTTCAAAGGTTTTTGCCGAGGAAGCGGCTAAGATAATGAAGCTTGAAAATGTTAATATAATAGAAGAAGCCGTAGCTGCCGACGCTCCAGTGTCTCCCAATAAAAAGCTCAATATGGTTATAGGCCTTTTAGTAGGCTTTGTATTAGGCATAATAATAGCTATAGCCATAGATATGATCGATAATAAAGTAAGATACACGGATGATCTGAAAAATATATACACTCAGTACACTATACTGGGGGCGGTTCCTGATATTTACGATAAAAAGTCCGGTAAGAATAAAGAGAGAGATTTGGATGAAGAAACTCTTACCGGAGGAGAACAATTTTTGGAAGCCTTTAAGTCTATAAGGACTAACATCCTGTTTTCAGGAATAGATAAAGAATGTATTTGTCTTACGATTACAAGCTCTGTGCCGGGAGAGGGAAAGACCACCGGAGCCGTAAATCTGGCTAAAGCTTTTGCAAAAGACGGACGCCGTACTCTTATCGTGGACGCAGATTTAAGAAGACCAAGAGTGCATAAACATTTTAAAATAAATACTGTAAAGGGACTTACCTCTGTTTTAGTGGCAGACATGGAAATCCCCTCTTCAATTGTTCCTGACGTTATGGAAAATCTGGATGTAATGCCGGCGGGAATAAGGCCTCCTAACCCACCGGAGCTGTTGGGAACAAACGCTATGACCAGGCTTATAAATTATCTTAAGGGAGAATACGAAGTAATTATAATAGATACACCTCCTGCGGGAATGTTTACCGACGCAGCGATACTCTCCAGATACAGCGACGGAAGTATATATTTTGTAGCTTCCGGAAAGCCTACCTATAATGAAGTGGCAAGAGGAGTGGACAGCCTTGAAAAGGTCAACGCTAATATGTTGGGCTTCGTCATGACCCGGGTAGAAAGGACCCAGAGAGGAGAATCCTATTATAACTATAGCTACAGTAGTTATTATGGGAAAGGATCGAATAACAGCAAATAAATTATGGAGATGTTTTATGCCTATAAAAATACCTGCCGACTTACCGGCTGCTGAAATATTAAACAGTGAAAATATTTTTGTAATGGATGAATTGAAGGCCTTATATCAGGATATAAGGCCTCTTCGCATTGCTATATTAAATCTTATGCCCCTCAAGATAGAAACGGAAACACAGCTTTTGAGACTTATAGGAAATTCTCCCCTGCAGGTGGAGGTCACCCTTTTACATCCCAAATCCTATATTTCAAAAAATACGCCTATAAGCCATATAAAAACTTTTTATAAAACCTTTGACGAAGTATGCAGCGAAAAGTTTGACGGACTTATAATAACCGGAGCTCCGGTGGAACACATGAAGTTCGAAGATGTGGATTATTGGAAAGAACTGACCGCCATAATGAGATGGAGCAGGAAAAATGTTTTTTCTACTTATCATATATGTTGGGGAGCCCAGGCCGCGCTTTATTACCATTACGGGATACCAAAGTACAGGTTGGACAAAAAAGTATTTGGTGTTTTCCCGCATACTAAATCGAAAAACAATGTTAAACTGATGAGAGGCTTTGACGATATTTTTTATGTACCTCATTCCAGGTATACTGCCACTAAAAAGGAGGATATATTAAGGTGCGATGAGCTTGAAATTCTTTCGGAATCTGAAGAAGCCGGGATATACATAGTTGCCTCAAAGGACGGGCGCCAGATATTTGTGACAGGGCATTCCGAGTATGACGGCGATACACTTGCAAAAGAATATTTCAGAGATAAGGAAAAGGGCCTTGATATAGATATACCTAAAAACTATTTTAAGGATGATGATCCGTCTAAGCCTCCGATCGTAAAATGGAGGGGTCATGCAAATCTACTTTACGTGAACTGGCTGAACTATTATGTATACCAGGAAACCCCCTACGATCTGCAAAAAATATGATGGCAGATTGTCAACAATTTGTAAAATCATTGCAAGCGGGTTGTTTTTCAGACTCCAAAAGTATACTCTGTAAATAGACTGAGGAGGATTTATTTATGAAATTTACAAAAGCAAAAAGGGTAATATCCATAATCTTAACTATTTTTATGTTAGCCGGATTGATGTCGGGCTGCGGTTCTCTGTTTGGAAGCGGGGATAAGACCCTGGTTATCAATGAGGTGGTAACGAGCAATAAGACGACGCTGACTGACGGAGACGGAGACAGCAGCGACTGGATAGAGATATATAACTGTTCCGACAAGGATATAGATATAGGAGGATACTATCTTTCAGACAGCCTTTATGACGCGGCGAAGTGGCAGTTTCCACAGGGAATAAAAATAAAGGCGGGAGAGTATCTGATAGTATTTGCATCAGGAAAAGACAAGGTGGAGGACGACGGATATACATGTCATACGAATTTCAAGCTTTCTTCTAAAGGCGAGAATGTAGTTTTATCGACTGGAAGCATATCCTCGATAGACTCGGTAAGCGTTCCGGAGCTTGCGCAGGACGTTTCCTACGGAAGAGTACAGGACGGAGGAGAAAACGACGGAGAATATGGAATAATGATAAGTGCCACGCCCGGAGCCAGGAACGGAGGAAAGAGAGCGGAAGCGGAGCAGGGAGGAGAAAATACCGGAGAAGCGGGAAGCGGAGAGATAGTGATCAACGAGTATATGTCCAGGAACTCGTATATTTGTTATGACAGCGACGGAGATTACAGCGACTGGGTGGAGCTTTATAATACTACAGATACGGCGATAAGCCTTGCGGGGTACGGCCTGAGCACGGAAGATGGCAATCTGCAGAAGTGGACGTTCCCCAATGTGACGATAGAAGCGGGAGGATATTTGACAGTATGGCTTTCAGGGAAAAACAAGGTAACTGAAAGCGGGGAACTGCACGCGAACTTTAAGCTTGGACAGAATGACAAGATACTTATACTTTCTACAGGGTCCGGAGCCGCAGTAGACTCGGCGGCAGTATATTCGCTTCCGGAAAATGTTTCTTACGGAAGGAGCGCGGAGGACAGGAACAAATGGGTATACTACGCTAAGCCTACGCCCGGGAAAGCCAATACCACGCAGGGGTATGATGATCTTGGAACGGCGGTTTCTCTTAAGGCAAAGGGACTTTGGGTAAGCGAGGTTTCCAGTGTTTCCCTGCCGTATAATGACAAGCAGCAGTCGGACTGGATAGAAATATATAATGGAACAGGAGAGAGCGTCAATCTTAAAGGATACGGATTAAGCAAGGACGCTCTGGATAAATATAACTATACATTTGGAGACAGGACCATTGCGGCGGGAGAATATCTTGTGATCTACGCCACGGGAGAGAATGTGCCGTCGAATTTTGCCTCCAGGCTCCACACTGATTTTAAGCTTTCGGCCAAAGGGGATACTGTATATCTTACAGACCCCGAAGGCTATATTATAGACGCGTTTGAGACGGGGCGGCTGTCTGACGGATATACAAGCGGGCGCGCCGGTACTGAAGAAGCGGTGCGTTATTTTTTTATGGAGGAAACGCCGGGGGCGGCCAATTCATCGGAAAAATATGCTTCATATACGGCTAAGCCGGAGATATCTTCTGAGGGAGGGTATGTCAATTCCGGTACCGTCATAACGGTAAGCGCTCCTCAAAACGCTGAACTTTATTATACTACCGACGGATCTGAACCTAATATAAATTCCCAAAAGTATACCGGAGGAATTACGCTTACTGAAAATACCACTATAAAGGTCAAGGCTATCGAGCAGGGGTATCTGCCAAGCGATACGGTGGTTTCCAGTTTTATCGTGGGAAAGACTCACAGCATACCTGTAGTATGTATATCAGGAGATCCCGACGACCTTTTCGGATATAATAACGGAATACTTGCCAATGGCCCCGGATATAAAGATCCCTTTCCGTACACCGGAGCTAACTTCTGGAAGGACTGGGAGCGTAAGGTGACTTTTGAATATTATGATGAAAACGGAGAAAAACAGGTGGAATTTATAGCCGGAGCGAAGATTTTCGGACAGTACTCCAGAGCATATGATCAAAAGTCCATTTCAATCCACATGCGAGGAGACTACGGTCTCGGAAGTATAACCTATCCGTTTTTCAAAGATAACAGCATAACCACTATGAGCAACGTTATTTTGAGGGCGGGAGGACAGGATCAGAAATTTGCCAGAATAAGGGATTCTTTTGCGGCGCAGGTGATGAAGGGACAGACCACTCTGGCGCTTATGGACTGGCAGCCGGTAGTGCTTTACATTAACGGGGAATACTGGGGCTTTTATGAGATGAGAGAGAAGATAAATGAAAGTTATCTTGAAAGCCACTATGGCATAGACCCTGACAATGTAGATATTATAAAGGGAAATAGAAATGTGCTTTCCGGTACCTATGACAATTACGGAGAACTTATGAGCTATGTGAAGAGCCATGATCTGAGCAAGTCGGAGTATTATGAGGTGGTTGAAAACTGGGTGGATATCGATAATTATATAGACTACCTTATAGCGGAGATATATTTTTGCAACGGAGATACCGGAAATGTGAAGTTTTACAGAGAGAGAAAGGAAGGCGCAAAATGGCAGTGGGTACTTTTTGATATGGATATGACGCTTAGAAGCGACAGCGTAACCGGACAGACAAATTCTATCAAAAATCTGTTTAATCCGGGAGGGCACGGCTCTGGAAACGCGTTTGAAACCACGCTGCAGTGCGCTCTTTTGAAAAATTCAGAATTTAAGAATAAGTTTATAGAAAGATACGCGTATCATTTAAATAATACCTTTATGCCCGAAAGGATGAATAGTATTCTGGACAGCATGGTGGCTCAGATAGACGGAGAAATGGATATGCACTGCCAGAAATGGGGAAAGCCTGAAAGCTACAGTAGATGGCAGTCGGAGGTAGCGGGTCTCAAAAGCATTATAAACAGGAGGAGAGCGCAGGCTATGAAAGAGATGAAGGCATATTTCGGACTGTCTGATGCTAGAATGGCGGAACTGTTTCCTAATGGATAAAAAGTAATTTAAATGTATTATAGAATTGAAAAACATCTGACAGATAAGATTAGTCTGTCAGATGTTTTTTTAAAAATTTTGTTGACGCTCTCAAAAAGCCGTGTTACAATAATAATCTGTATCGTAAGATGGCGGTATGCGCCTCTGATACTAAAATGGTTGAATAATTTTCTGAATATGGCCGAGGATCATACTATTCATGGCTTAACAGGCGAGTTATTTGTCCGACAATTGTTTTATTAAAAAATATTTTTTATGAGGTGATTGCGAATGGGGCATCCGGTTAAGTATGGAAAAAATGAGAGGATATCATTTTCAAAAACCAGAGAAGTTTTGGAAATGCCTAATCTCATAGAGGTTCAGGTTAATTCTTATAAGAATTTTCTTGAGAATGGATTAAGAGAAGTTTTTAAAGACGTTTTTCCTATTGCGAATTATTCAGGTAATTTGATTTTGGAGTTTATAGACTACTCTATCGACAAGAATAACGCAAACTATGACATCGACACATGTAAAGAAAAGGATACCAATTATTCCGCTCCTCTTGATGTAAGAGTAAGGCTTATAAATCAGGAGACGGGAGAAATAAAAGAACAGAAGATCTTTATGGGAGAATTTCCCATAATGACCGATACGGGAACATTTGTAATAAACGGGGCCGAGAGAGTTATAGTAAGTCAGTTGGTAAGATCTCCGGGAGCCTATTTTGAATCCCGCTTTGATAAGATTAAAGGAAAAAATATCATTGCTTCTACAGTCATACCTAATAGAGGCGCATGGCTTGAATATGAAATAGATTTTAACAATATTATATATGTAAGGATTGACCGTAACAGAAAAATGCCGGCTACTATTTTTCTGCGCGCATTGGGCTATGAGACCGATGAGCAGATAATGAATCTGTTCCCTGACGATGAGAGACTCGTGGCCACTTTGCAGAAGGATACCTGCAAGAGTATGGATGAAGGACTTATAGAAGTATACAAAAGAATGCGCCCGGGAGAGCCGCCTAGCGCCGAAAGCGCCAATTCACTGCTCAACGGAATGTTTTTCGACCCCAGAAGATATGATCTGGGAAAATTCGGAAGATATAAATTTAATAAAAAGCTTGCCTTAGCCGCAAGGATTTCAGGATTTCCTGCCGCCGAGGATATCGTGAATCCGCAGACAGGAGAAATTCTGGTTTCAGAAGGAGAGCTTATTTCCCTTGAAACAGCTAATGAGATCCAAGACTCCGGAATCAACGAGGTCTTTATAATTTCTATGGGAACAAAAGTTAAAGTTATAGGAAACAATACCGTAAATATAAATAAATTCGTGGATATCGATATAGACGATATTGGCATAACGGAGAGAGTGCATTACGAAATATTAGAAGCCATACTGGAAGAGTGCGGCGACAACAAAGAGGAACTCAGGAAATCTATAGAGGAAAATCTGAATCTCCTTGTTCCTAAATTTATAACGATAGACGATATAATAGCGTCTTTCAGCTATGTAATGGGAATTTCATACGGAGTAGGAAGCGTGGACGATATCGATCACCTTGGAAACAGACGTATAAGATCCGTAGGAGAACTCTTACAAAATCAATTTAGAATAGGACTTGCAAGAATGGAGAGAGTAGTCCGTGAAAGGATGACCATTCAGGACGTGGAAATAGCCACTCCTCAGGCTCTCATAAATACGAGACCAGTCGTAGCGGCAATAAAAGAATTTTTTGGAAGCAGCCAGCTTTCTCAGTTTATGGATCAGACAAACCCTCTGTCAGAGTTGACGCATAAGAGAAAACTTTCTGCACTGGGACCGGGAGGATTGAACAGAGACAGAGCTACATTCGAAGTAAGAGACGTTCACTATACTCACTACGGACGTATGTGTCCTATAGAAACACCTGAAGGTCCTAACATCGGACTTATAGGCTCTTTGAGTACCTATGCCCGTATAAATGAGTACGGATTTATGGAATCCCCCTACAGGGTATTTGATAAAGAGAATCTACGGGTAACGGATGAAGTAAAATATTTGTCGGCCGACGAAGAGGATCTTTATGTAATCGCTCAGGCTAACGAAGCTTTGGATGATGAAAATCATTTTATAAATAAAAAGGTAACTGCCAGATATGTGGATGAATTCCTTGAGGTTGAGCCTGCTCAGGTTGATTTTATGGATGTTTCGCCTCAGCAGCTTGTTTCTGTGGCTACCGCTATGATCCCGTTCCTCGAAAACGACGACGCGTCCAGAGCGTTAATGGGCTCAAACATGCAGCGACAGGCGGTGCCCCTTTTAAAGCCGCAAAGACCAATCGTAGCTACAGGTATGGAATATAAGGCTGCAACCGATTCTGGGGTTTGCGTTATAGCCAACAGCGACGGAACGGCTAAAAAGGTTTCGGCAGATGAGATCGTCATCCAACTGGAAAACGGCGGCTTTGAAACCTATAAGTTGCACAAGTTTATGCGTTCAAATCAGGGAACATGCATAAACCAGATACCTATAGTAAGAGAAGGCGATGTTGTAAGAAAAGGAGATGTTCTGGCAGACGGACCTGCTACAAATCAGGGAGAAATATCTCTTGGAAGAAATATTCTCATGGCTTTTATGACCTGGGAAGGTTATAACTATGAGGACGCTATTTTAATAAGTGAAAAGATCGTTAAAGAAGATGTGTTTACATCTATCCATATCGAAGAATATGAAGCAGAAGCAAGAGACACCAAGCTTGGGCCTGAGGAAATAACCCGTGAAATACCCAATGTTGGCGAAGATGTTTTGCGTGATCTGGATGAAAGAGGAATAATCAGAGTGGGCGCAGAAGTACATGCCGGAGATATTCTTGTAGGTAAGGTTACGCCTAAGGGAGAAACCGAGCTTACTGCCGAAGAAAGGCTTTTGAGAGCCATATTCGGAGAAAAGGCAAGAGACGTAAGAGATACATCCCTAAGAGTTCCCCACGGTGAAGCCGGAATAATCGTAGACGTTAAAGAGTTTAGCAGAGATAACGACGACGAGCTTTCTCCAGGAGTAAATCAGATGGTAAGAGTTTATATAGCCCAGAAGAGAAAGCTTTCCGTAGGCGATAAAATGGCCGGAAGACACGGAAATAAGGGTGTCGTTTCAAGAATATTGCCGGAAGAGGACATGCCCTTCCTTCCTGACGGAACGCCCTTGCAGATAGTTCTCAATCCTCTTGGAGTACCGTCTCGTATGAATCTGGGGCAGGTGCTTGAAGTTCATTTGGGATATGCCGCAAAGCTTTTGGGCCTCCATATAGCCACTCCGGTTTTTGACGGAGCTCATTATGACGATATACAGGAGATGTTTAAGCAGGCGGGCATAAAAGAAACCGGAAAGACTACCGTCTATGACGGACGTACCGGCGAACCTTTTGATCAGGACGTTACTGTGGGCGTTATGTATATGATGAAACTCCACCACCTTGTAGATGACAAAATACATGCAAGATCAACAGGACCGTACTCTCTTGTTACCCAACAGCCTTTGGGCGGTAAGGCTCAGTTTGGAGGACAGCGTTTCGGAGAAATGGAGGTTTGGGCACTTGAGGCATACGGAGCGGCCTATACTCTTCAGGAAATCCTTACTATAAAATCGGATGATGTCGTAGGACGTGTTAAGGCTTACGAGTCCATTGTCAAGGGAGAAAATGTTCCTGATCCGGGAATCCCCGAATCCTTTAAGGTATTGATTAAGGAGCTTCAGAGTTTGGCCCTTGATGTTAAGATCTTTGGCGAAAATAACGAAGAAATTAAGATTAAAGATACCTATGAAGATTATTCGAGAGTGGATAAGACAGCTAAGACGGATGAGGACTATAAAAATCCTGACTTTGATATCCACGGAGATTCAGAAGATATTCTCGGAGTAGGGTATATGCTTGACAACGATTTGGATGAAAGCGATGTCAGCGACATACAGGAAGATATAGAGGACAATCTCGGAGATGATATTTTTTCCGAGATCGCAGGCGACGATATGTTCGATTCGGAAGACGATTTGATTTAATAAAGGAGATGATCGAATGGTAGATTACAGCTTTGATTCAATTCAGATAGGGTTGGCTTCACCGGAAAAGATCCTTGAGTGGTCAAGGGGAGAGGTGAAAAAGCCGGAAACCATTAACTATAGAACTCTTAAACCGGAAAGGGACGGGCTTTTCTGCGAAAGGATATTTGGTCCTATGAAGGACGGAGAGTGCCACTGCGGTAAATATAAGAAGAATAGGTATAAGGGTATAGTTTGTGATAAATGCGGGGTTGAGGTCACCAGTTCCAAAGTCAGAAGGCAGAGAATGGGACACATAGAGCTTGCCGCTCCGGTATCTCATATTTGGTATTTTAAAGGTATACCGAGCAGGATGGGATTGCTTCTGGACATAGCTCCAAGATCTCTTGAGAAAGTATTGTATTTTGCCGCCTACATTGTAATAGACCCTAAAAATACAATGCTTACAAAAAATCAAATACTTTCCGAAAAAGAATACCGTGACGCCCTCGAAATGTACGGGGCAAACTCCTTTGTGGCAAAAATGGGAGCGGAGGCTATACAGATACTTCTCAAAGAAATAGATATCGAAAAACTTTCCGAAGAGCTCCGCGGAGAAATCAACAAGTATTCCGAGATGGAAAAGGAAAAAGGCGGACAGACTATAAATCAGAAGAAACTCAAGCTCGTTAAGCGCCTTGAAGTGGTTGAAGCCTTCAGAGCTTCAGATAACAAGCCGGAGTGGATGATAATGACTGTGATACCAGTTATTCCACCGGATATAAGACCTATGGTACAGCTAGACGGAGGCAGATTTGCCACATCTGATCTTAACGATCTGTACAGAAGAGTTATAAACAGAAATAACAGACTTAAGCGTTTATTAGAGCTTGAGGCGCCGGATATTATAGTTCGTAACGAAAAGAGAATGCTCCAGGAGGCAGTAGACGCCCTCATGGATAACGGCAGAAGAGGAAGACCCGTTACAGGACCTGGAAACAGGCCGCTCAAGTCTCTTTCCGATATGTTAAGAGGTAAGCAGGGACGTTTCCGTCAGAATCTTCTGGGAAAACGTGTGGACTACTCTGGACGTTCGGTTATAGTAGTAGGTCCGGAGCTTAAAATGTATCAGTGCGGACTTCCCAAAGAAATGGCTCTTGAACTGTTCAAGCCGTTTGTTATGAAGAAGCTTGTTGAAGACGGTATGGCTCTTAATATAAAGAGCGCAAGAAAAAAGGTGGAGAGAGTAAGCGATGAAGTATGGGATGTACTTGAGGACATAATCAAAGAACATCCGGTGCTTTTAAACAGAGCGCCTACTCTGCACAGATTAGGAATACAGGCTTTTGAACCTGTTTTGGTTGAAGGCAGGGCCATAAAACTCCATCCGTTGGTTTGTACGGCATATAACGCGGACTTCGACGGAGATCAGATGGCTGTTCACGTTCCGCTTTCCGCGGAAGCGCAGGCGGAAGCAAGATTTTTAATGCTTTCCGCGAACAACCTTTTAGCGCCTAAAGACGGTAAGCCTATATGCGTGCCCACTCAGGACATGATCTTGGGAAGTTATTATCTTACGCTTGTAGATAAAGACTCTTCTCCAGAAGGAAAGGTATTTGTATCAGTAGAAGAAGCCTTGATGGCCTATGACTATAAATATATAGATCTTCACTCCAAGATCAAGCTGAGAAGGACCGTTGAGGTAGACGGAGTTAAGAAATCCGGAATAATAGAGACTACTATAGGAAGGATAATTTTTAATGAAGCTATCCCCCAGGATATAGGGTTCATAGACAGGACAATACCGGGAAATGAATTTTTGTATGAGATAAATTTCCTCGTGGGAAAAAAGGAATTGGGAGTAATTATAGATAAATGTATCAAGAAGCATGGAACTACCGAGTCTTCTGTCGTCCTTGACCGTATAAAAGCTCTGGGATATAAATATTCCACTAAAGGAGCTATAACAGTATCCGTTGCTGACGTTAAAGTGCCGGAAGCTAAAAAGCAGATGATGCAGGAAGCGGAAAAGAAGGTTGACTTCTTTGTTTCAAAATATATAAAACTTAATCATAAAATCGCAAATGTTTTAAAAAAATCTGTGTTTGCCACGCGTTATGCTAAAAGGTTAGAAAAATATGTGGTAGTTTCAGAGAATCATAAAAATGGTTTAGAAATTTTGTCGTTAAAAGTGTTAACTGCTTTATTATTAGTAATTGTGGCTTTTGTATCTAATGTTATTCAAATGCAGTTTATGCCTCTTTATGAAGTTGGTGTCCCACTACTTGTTGGGTTCTTTATTCCCGATGCTGTTTATTTTATTAAATATAAAACATATAGAAGAGCTTTAGAAAATGATTTATTAACGGCAATTATTATTATGAATAATGCTTTTAAAAGTGGACGCAATATCAGTCAAGCTATTGAAATTGTTAGTGAAGAGTT
>CASDQQ010000149.1 GCA_949282945.1 uncultured Eubacteriales bacterium | reverse complement strand
TGTATTTTAAAGACAACATTTCCCTGAATACGGGTAAAACAGAAGAATTAATAAGTATAATGAGTGTTTCGCTGCGAAAATTTAAAAGAGATAATATATTTATGGGTTTATCAATTATAATAAATCTGAATTCAGCTAATTTCTTTAAAAGACGGCTTTGAAATATAAAACCCCGTTTTAAAGAAATTTCCTCATATTTAATTTCATTTGACGAAGTCAAGATTTTGCGCAAAGAAGCAAAGGCATAGGAAAAGTCCTTATCCTCGGTCAAAAGCAATATTTTATCTTCAACTTCTGTTTTAGCGGCTATATTAGAATATATTTCATTTAGATCGAGAGCCTTCTCCTGAAGAGATTTGACCCTGTGGTGATACAGTCTGTTTTTTATCACTTCCATATGATAAAGAACTTTTCCAGAATTGTAATTAGAATCCTCGTTAAGCTGATATATTTCACGATATCTGTTTTGCACCTTTTCAGAAGAACGCGCCACGGACATAGTGTTGCTTTTGGTCATATTTCCGCGTTTTGCTCCGGCCTGTAAAGCCTCAAGATTATCCATTGTAAATCTTGGCGCATATTCATGCTTCTTTCCGAAAATTTCTACCGAATCCACTAGCGGAGCCAGGACCTCACAGAAAATAGGGGATTTCTGTTTTCCGGCATAATAGTTGAGGGCAAACTCAAATAGGGCTCTCTTTAAAGAAAGCTCGTCGTTGTATTTTATACTGTGAAAATTTCTGGCAAACTCTACAAGATATTTTTCCTCCAGGAAAAACAACTCTTTGTCATAATTTATATAGTGAAATACAGGTTGGTATTTTCCGTCTTTCAATATAAATTCTTCAATGCTTTTATAGGGCATATTCGCAAAAATAGCTTCTATCATCTGTTGGCCGGAAGGATGAGAAACGAAGTTATACCTTATACAGTAATCTAAAGAGGGAAGTACACTTCTGGCATAGTAAAAAGTTACAGGAACTTTTTCGCCGACAATGTGATGCCAAAGCCTTGCAAAACAGTCCTGAGTGTAGCCACGTCCCCAGAACTCAACTATGGCAAATTTTTCAGAAGCGTCAATTTCCTGTTTAAGATATCCACATATGGGAATCCTCTCCTCCTCTGCCTTCATCAATATATATTTTTTGAATTTTTCCGAGTTTTTAAAAATCTCTATCAATTTGGATACTAATGATTTACTTAGCGATTTTTGCTCAGAAACATATGAAAGCTCGGGAAATAGTTCCAAAAATGTTTTTTCATCCATATCTATTGCGCGAAGCAGCTTGTCAAAAGAGTTTACATTTACAAAATTTCCGTATCCTCCCCAGAAACCCACGTCGATTTCATCTATATAAGACGGAATCCTCCATGCCCTTCTTGAACCGTATATATATTTTGTTTTTATATTAAGTTTTTTCTCATCTATTATTGCGTCTGCTATACGTTTAAGTTGGTAACCGTCGCGGGATATAAAATACAAAGTTTCATATCCTTTTTCTATAGCGTCGTAAACCGCCCAACTTACATAAGTAACAAACCACAGCGGAAGAAAAGAGTAGGCAAACTGCTCTTTAGGAGAAGAGTGACAAGCATCGAATCTTGCAATCATTGCGGAAACAAACTGAGCGTCATATGTTCCTATTGAAGAAGAAAGTGAGGAGGAAAGATCGTCCGGCTCAGGGCGTTCTATTTTTACTGTACGTATGAAGAGAGCGCGCGGAGCTTTTTGATCTGCCTGTACATTGTCGCCGTAATGCACCCATTTTTCAAAATCATAAAATGGTTTAAAGCTTTTATACACCTCAAGGAACAAATTCCCGTTTACCTTCTGTACTCCGTAAGTGCTTGAAAGAAACAGTGGGATATCGGCCAGTGATTTATCGGCTTTAACCAACATTTTACGTATAAAATCCTCAGGAAGGTACATATCGCTTATCAAAACTACGTAATCTCCGTCGGCTATATGCTCTTTAAGAAGCTTTATATTTGCTTCTAAAGGTATAACATTGTCAAGTTCTATCTCAAGCTCCCATTCTTTTAAGAGAGCTATCTGCATGTCATCAAGACCATGGATATCTTTAAGACGTTCAAAGATCATATCGAAAGTTATTTCTTTGCGGTCGGTATTTCTCTCTATAAGGGTCTTATTATAATATTCTCTTGCGTTAAGCTCGGCATTTTTTCTGTGCTCTGGATATTTATCCACAAGATAGAAGGGAAATTTAACATCAGATCTTATCATTTTTTCACGTACGCCGTAGAAAATGCCTGTGGGCTGAAGTACTTTTCTTGATATAAGAGTGTCAAAAATATCGAAACTATAAAGAGACTTAAATTTTTTAGGCTTTATAGTATAGTTCAGCGTTTCGTCAATGATCTTGTCCATTGAATCGGGAGTTGAATATTCCCAGAACAGATTATATATTTTCTCCAATTCTTTTTCATTATCCTGATTTTCATAAGAATCTAAAGCGGATAATAGTTCGTCGAAGGAAGAGCATTTTACCCCTGTGGTTATATCGTCATATCTGTGGATAAGGCCCAGAGAGCTTTCGTCATAATCAAATATATAGCGTATAAAATGTTTTACTCCCGCTCCGAGAAAATCGTTGAATATCGACGAATAATCATATATTAGAAGATGGACTTTATCCATGATCTCATATATATCATATTTATTGTCCCAAAAATGTACGTATTTACTGTCTCCAAAGCGCTCTTTATCCTGGAGAAAACCAACTTCTTTTTCCATGAGCGGATGCATTTTCATTATCATTAAGATATTGTTTTTCTCGCAGGCGTCTATAAGTTTTTTTAGATCCGGGATTGCCGTTATATAAGTATCTCCGTCCAAATTTTTGCGGAAAGTGGGCGCATATACGGCAATATGGGTGCCAGAAGGAAGACCTTTTTGCTTAAGCAGGTCGTGGTCAAAAGTTTGGATATTTTTAAAATACTTTTGATACAGACATCTGGGATAACCGGCGCGTATAAAATGATCGTCGTCTATACCACACTGCCTCTTAAAATCCGCCTCGGTCATTGGCGACGTGGATAAAAAAAGCTGATTTGTACGGTAAAAAGCGTTGGACTTTATATATTTTTTCGCGAGTTCTCTGACAAGGCCACCTTCCAAAATACACCTTTCTATGGTTTTTGCTCCTACTCCGTGATACAGATTCAGGTATTTTACATTTTCAAGTCCTTTAGGCAATACGACCTTAATTTGCTCTGCCACGTATACTCCAGTACGTTCAATAGCCAATTCTGCCTCATGCGTCTCTAAACGGTAGGCTCTGTAGCCCAAATTCTTTATGAAATTTACGGTCTCCTGAGAGGAGCAGAGCCAATAGGCCGTAATATCTTTTCGGTATTCGTTTATATATGTGAAAAGCCATTTTGGATTTCCACGGTAGTCGTTTCCGGTCTGGCCGGCGTTAAAGGCCCATACTTTATTTTTATCCGTTTCTTTAATATCAAAATAAGTTTCTGAAGTGAATGATATATTATTTTTTATTTCATTATAAACCGTTCGTATTTTACGTAAAGTAAGTTTGCTATATCTTTTAAAATCTTTTTGTGTCCTATTTAACATGACTAACTCCATTATATATGACATAAAACATGCCAGTATTATTTCATATTCTTTTATCATGTTTTTAATTATATTACAACATAATATATCATTTTTTTCAAAATTTTTACATTCTTTCGAATACGGCTTTAAAAGGAGGGGAAACATTTCCATGTTTACATATGAAAAATATATGGAGGTCAAGGCTTTGTTTGACTTATAGAACAAATTTTTTATAAATTTGAAAAAATGTGTTGACATAAAATAACCTTAATGGTATTATCCTATTAGCACTCAGAAACAATGAGTGCTAATAAAAAGAAAGGGGACGCACCTATGGGAAATGAGCATATGGATTCAAGAAAACGGGCTATTTTAAGAGCTGTAATAGAAGACTATATCATGAACGCGGAACCAGTAGGCTCAAGGACTATAGCTAAAGGCCACGATCTGGGGCTGAGTCCCGCCACTATAAGAAACGAAATGGCTGATCTTGAAGAAATGGGGTACCTCATACAGCCTCACACATCGGCTGGAAGAATACCGTCGGAGAAGGGTTACAGACTTTATGTGGATGAGCTTGTGGGCGACTGCGAGCTTTCTATAAATGAAATGAAGAAAATAAGGGATGCTCTCGATAACAGGATAAATAATTTTTCTGATATTATAAAGATAGCTTCCGGCCTTATTTCTGAGCTTACAGAGTATACCACTGTAGCGGTCACGCCGTCCATGAATGAAATAAATTTGAAAGCGGTACAGGTAGTTCCTGTGGAGGCCGGAAAAGTACTTGTGTTTGTGGTCCTTGAAAACGAGGCCCTTTATAATACCCTTGTGAATGTAGATAAAAATATATCGGCATCTGATATTATAAATATATCTCATGTTATAAACCAGGAAATGGCGGGAAAGACTTTTGACAAGGTGTATTTTGAGAAGATAGAAAATGAGGCCGTAAAGTTTAATATGGATTATGAGATGATCAGGCCTATAATGAGTGGAATACTTAAATGTCTCAAGAATGCAGAAACGGCGCATGTTTACACCGACGGAACAATAAATATGCTTAATCATCCGGAGTTCAGCGATATTATAAGGGCCAGGGAATTTCTTGAGATGATGCAGCATGAAGATAAAATGCTTAAACTTATTACGGAAAATATGACCGACGGCGGAATAATGGTAAAAATAGGTACCGAAAATACCTTTGACGAAATAAAGGATTGCAGCGTGATCACAGCCACATACAGCGTGAATGATACTGTCATAGGATCTATAGGTATAATAGGTCCCACAAGAATGCAGTATGGAAAGGTTATTTCATCTATGAACGCTGTTAAAAACAGCCTTAACACATATATAGTGAAGCTGTTGGAAGGTTCGGACGGAAATGATAAGAAGGAGGAACAAAAGGGAAATGAATAAGAAGAAGCAGGCCGAAAATGTAAACGAAAATAATAATGAAGAAGAAGACTTAAAAGAAGAAAAAACAGAGTAAAAGGCTGAAACGGAAGAGCAGGAGAATAAGGAATGCGTTCCAAGAGAAGAATATGAAGAACTTCTAAAAAAGAATGAAGAGCTTTCAAAAAATGCCGACACCTATAAAGATATGTATCAGAGACTTTTGGCGGAGTTTGACAACTATAAGAAAAGGACCATAAAGGAGAGGGATGCAAATCGAATGGACGCCAAGATAGATATTATCACGAAATTTTTGCCGGTAATAGATAATATTGAAAGGGCGGAAAGCTCTTTTGAAAAGAATTCTACCACAGATACGCTTAAACAGGGAGTTCAGATGGTTTTCAAACAGATTATGGACGTTATGGAATCAGAAGGAGTTACTTGCATAGAGGCAGAAGGGGAAGAATTTGATCCGCAGCTCCACAACGCGGTAATGCATGTTGAGGATGACAAATGCGATACCAACGTAATTGTAGAAGTTTTCCAGAAGGGATATAAATGCAATGAAAAGGTTATAAGGCATAGTATGGTTAAGGTGGCCAATTAAAATAACTATAAATAATA
>CASDQQ010000148.1 GCA_949282945.1 uncultured Eubacteriales bacterium | reverse complement strand
AAAAATATATAAAATTTTGTAATGTTATAAATATCTAGTTTTAAATACTTATTTACTATAAAAGACTGCCGTAGTTGATATATAATCACAGCGTAAACAAAGTAAAATAGAATAAAGTTAGTTTTTGATTATTAAAAGGAGATTTTTTATGAGATCAATTTTTAAGGGAATTGCGCTTACTTGTTGTATTTGTATTCTTTTTACCTCCTGTCAAACGGAAAAAAAGGAAAAGGGAAATCGACCTAATTTATATGTAGGCACAGTAAAAGCAACTCGAAACGAAACAGGACTTACATGGCCGGAGGGTCAGGCGATACCGACTTTCGCCGAAACGGAAAAGACTCTGGACGCTATAGACATTAATTCTTTTAGCAATGCGGAAAAAATTTTTATTACCGCGCTCCAGGGAATTGTCAACAGAACTAAGCCGCGTATTTTTCTCATACGCTCCGAAGCGGAAGAAGGCCCCAGGACGTGGGTAGAAGAGGAATTGGGATATGAATTGAATCTGTACCGAAGGAAAAACTGGTTGGAGGCGGTGCAAAAATATTTACCAGAGGTCAAGGGATGTGTGATCTATGATTCAAAAAATCCTGAAAGCTATAATTTAGCTTTGACGGTTGCCGGGTTAAAGGATGCGCTGCCTGTAGATGATCGTTTATTTGATAAAATGAAAGAAAACGGTATTGAGTTGGAAGTGCTAGAAGATATAAGAGACAAGTTTACCACTAAAACAGAGGCGTATCAGTATTTGTACGACAATTATTGGAAGGACTGCAACCATAAAATTTTAGTAAATTTGGGAAACGATACTTTCCCATTTATTAAAGATCTGGCGGTGGCAGCAAAATGCGCGGTGGTTTATTTTAACCCGCTTATAGAAGAAGAGGCTGAATTATTGGATAAGTTTTTGTCGGATATGAAAGCGGGAGAAGGTATTGTAATGGGTTGGTGGCCTGATGAACACAGCGGGATCTCGGCCGCGGGAAGAAAGGGTATCCAGGTAGTGCCTTCTGACTTTTTTGATAATCTTACAGTTTTTGCGGGAATGTCCAGGGAATTAGAGATACCTGAAGTTCCAAAAGTTGAGCCGTTAGAAAACAAGATATATATCACTATTTTTCTGAGCGACGGAGACAATCTCCAGTATATGCAGCACAGCATGTATAACGCGTGGCAGGATTCGGGAAGAGGCTCGGCACCTATTAATTGGACGGTAAGCCCCATTCTTTATGACGCCGCTCCCCAGATGTTCAATTATTATATGAAAACCGCTACGGATAATGACTGCTTCTCCGCGGGACCGTCAGGAGCAGGGTACAGTACAATGGAAAACTGGAGTATGGAAGATTTGGAGGCATATACAAAGCAAACGGAAAGATATCTCCAACAGACAGGAATAAGACTGACTACGATATGGAGCTATGTAAATCAGGAAACCGGAGATATATATGCTAAAAACTGCCGGACCCTTTTAGGAGCTTCAGTACAGGATTGGGACGGCTCAACGGAATATATGACATTTGAAAACAGAGTGGCCTTTACGCCAAACAGCCCAGGATATGCGCATAAAATAGAAGATATATATAATGAAATTTACCCGCTTATAAAAGATTATGACGGAACGGCTCCGGAGTTTTTCTCTGTGCAGGGAGTGTCCTGGGAAATGAGAGCGTCACAGGTTGAGAAGCTCATTCAGATGTTTGAAGAGGTTTTACCCGGAAAAATAGAAATTGTAAGAGGAGACCATTTTTATGAGCTTTATAAGCAAGCTAATAGCCTTCCTTATAATCTGTGCTTTTCTCAGGCTACAAAAGCAGAGTCTTCTGAAAAAAGCAGTGAAAAGGACGCGCTTCTGACCGACGGATCTCCTTCTAAAAATCACATATGGGAAGCAGAACAAGCGGGAGAGCAGGTCTTTACGTTTGATTTTGGAGAGGAAAAAGAAATAAACAGATATGTAATATATCATGCTGAAAAAGCCGGTTACGAGCAAAAGTTAAATACAAAGGATTTTAAGCTTGAAGCTAGTACTGACGGAAAATCCTGGACAGAAGTGGATGTTTATACAGGAAATACTGCCGAGGTTACGGATATTGAAATTGACGCGGTAAAGGCAAGATATATGAGACTTACCGTTACAAACGGCGGAGAGGATGGTATCGTAAGGATAGGCGACATAGAATTTTACGGAAATAAGCAGCTGACAAAGGACGGTTCCATAGTGACCGAACCGAAAAACAGAGAGAACTATAAAGTGGTATCCATTCCTAAAATGAGCGGGACACCCGAAATAGACGGTAGTATATCGGCAGGCGAGTGGGACAGCGCCTTTTGTATGGAGGTAAATTCCGAAACTTTTGTAACTGAATATAAAGGATTTCAGCTAAAAGCCAGGATTCCTGAGAATTTCTCTTCGGGAAACGCTTATATAGCATGGAGCGAAGAAGGTCTTTATGTAGCAGCCAAAATACAGGATCCAGATTTGTATTTTGGAGACTTTAATGAACCCGGTGAAATAGATTCGGAAAGTTGCGATTCTTTCCACTTATCCGTGGATCCGTTAAATAAAAATACCTTTGGAAATAAGGATGCGTATTTGTTCAGTATGTTGGCCGGAAACAAAGAGGGTGTCGACGGCGAAGCTTCATGGTGCGAGGCGTGGAAATATAAAACTGCCGACGCTTCTGCGGGAGTAATTTATAATGCGTCAATAACAGATACCGGTTATGAAATGGAAATGTTTATTCCGTATAAGGCCTTGCAGAAAAACGGCGAAGAGCAAATAAAGCCGCAGGTCGGAACCAAGATAGGCTTTGGCTTCACTATATCGGATGTGGACAAAGATGGAAATTTAAAAAATAGAATTTCCTCTTATGGAGGAGGTCAGGGTTCTACTTCAAAACTTTTAGAAAATGCGGCTCAGTTTATGACAGGAAAATTTGTCTGATAAAAACTAAAGTTAGTTTTTTATAAACGAGAAATCGTTTTTAGAATAATTTTTTCGAAGGAGGATTTTTAAATGAAGGGGAAGATGAGAAGAAAGTTGATTTTAGGAGCAAGTATAGCGGCTGCCGTGGGGTTGTTATGTATACTTCCTGTGACAGTAAGCGGAGCCGAAGTCCATCCTACGGAGGGGAATTATATAAAATTTAATAATCCCGATCCAAGCGGAAACGCGGAAAATAATAATTATATTGATATCGGCGTAAATCTGTACGATATGGGACTGACGGATACTGCAACTATTGAGGCATGGGTTTATTCCAACGAAAATCTGGTCAACAGAGATGTGATCAGTGATTGGGCTTCAAATGTGGGATTAACCTTGAGAGCCAGTACCAATATTGAAGCATATGTGTATCCTGAGGATTCCAGAATAGGAAAAACCGAACCGCAGAAAATTTTTGTTGAAAAGTGGCATCATTTAGCTTTAGTATTGGACGGAGATATTATGATAGGATATGTTGACGGGGAAGAAATTGCCAGTGTAACTTTAAAACAACCGATAGGCGATAGCCCGGCTACCTTAAAAATAGGAATGCGCGGAGATGGAGGAAATAAATTTTATGGAAGCGTATCTGATGTAAGAATATGGAATGTAGCCAGAACCGAAGAGGAAATAAACGCAAATAAGGATAAAAGGTTGACTGGAACGGAAGAAGGGCTGATAGCTTATTGGAAATTGGATGAGGCCTCAGGAGATAAGGCTATAGACAGCGCAGGAAATTATGACGGAACTCTGGTTGGTTGTGAGCGTGTAATTAACCAAATACAGGAACCGTCGCAGCCTGATGATACTAATCCTGATGATACCAATCCTGACGATACCAACCCACCGAAAACAGGTGATTTTTCTTCCACAGCGGTATTAATTTTGGGATTGGCCGCGGTAGCGGGAGCTAAATTTTTTAAAAACCAAAAAGTAAAGTCTTAAACTTAATGGTTTGACTAGCAGACAGCGGAAAAGTGAAAAGTTGCCGCCGCAAAAGAAGCCTTCTGACCGACTTTGGGGTAAGGAGGCTCTTTTTATACTAAAAATGAGAGGGATTTTATATGAAGAAATGTTGGAAAAAACTGCTATCAAGAGTACTGTGTCTATCCGCATTTGGAGGAATGACAATGATGGGAGGGATGGTGGAAACATTATCCGAAGTACCTGGCCATCCTACGTCCGGATATGTAATGGTATTTGATAATGAGACTCATAATTCACAAAACAAAAATTATGTAGATATAGGAGTAAATCTTCATGATATGGGACTTGAAAGAGTTGCTACGTTTGAAGCCTGGGTAAAATCCTATGACACATCAAGAAGTCAGGATTTGATCAGCGACTGGGCGTCTGAACAAGGGTTGACTGTGAGAGTAACCACAACTGTAGAAGGGTATGTATATCCGGGAGATTATAGAATTTCTAAAACTCAGCCGCAAACGATTTTTGAAAATAGGTGGCATCATGTGGCAATGGTTTTGGATGAGGATGTTATGTACGGATATGTCGACGGTGTTCTGATTACAAAGGTTGCCTTGGGAGGACCGATAGGAGACAGTCCGGCAACTTTAAAAATAGGAATGCGCGGAGATGACGGAAACCGATTTTACGGGGCCATATCTGATGTAAGAATTTGGAATATAGCCAGGTCGGGCGATGAAATTGCGGCCAATAAAGATAAAAGACTGACAGGAACAGAAGAAGGACTTATAGGTTATTGGAAATTGGATGAAGGTTCCGGAGATACCGCAAAGGATTCTACCGGAAAGCATGACGGTAAAATTTATGGTGCGACTTATATTAAAGAAGAAGGAGTGACCGGTATGGAGATAGAGCAGGGAGATAACTTGATCTTAAGTAAAGGAGTTTTTGGAGATAAGCTTACAGTAAAGTTTTTACCGGAAGGTGTAAGTTCTTTAAAAGTAAACTGGTCATCCTCCGACGAAGAAATCGTAAAGGTTGATAAAGATGGGAGCCTGACTGCAGTTGAATTAGGAAACGCGGTGATTACGGCGGAAACGGGCGACGGTAAATTAAAAGATTCTATTTTGATAACTGTGGAGGAACATAAGACTCCTAAGAACGATTATACTTTTGTTGTAATGCCGGAT
Organism: uncultured Eubacteriales bacterium; assembly: GCA_949282945.1. GTDB lineage: Bacteria > Bacillota > Clostridia > UBA1212 > CASDQQ01 > CASDQQ01. The sequence goes on along the minus strand of CASDQQ010000148.1, from coordinate 9,950 downwards.
ACACAGTATTATGCTTCCGCCCATCCCAATATATATACTTCTATTTCACAGTGGATTAATGATAACGCTGAAAAAGAGAAAATAAAGTTTGTAATGCATGTAGGTGACGTTACAGACGACAATTCTTCCACCACTCAGTGGGAACGGGCAAAAGAAGCTATGAGCATTTTCGGAAATAAAGTTCCTTATGCTATTACTATAGGAAATCATGATTATCAGGGGGTTTCCTCTACAAGAAGCACAAAGATAAACGAATATTTTCCGGTAAGCGATTTTGAAAAATCTCCTACATACGGAGGCGTTTTTGAAGAAGGGAAAATAAATAACGTTTATCATCTGTTGACTGTAGGGGAAGTAAAATATCTGGTTATAGTTTTGGAGTTTGGACCAAGAGATGAAGTTTTGGACTGGGCAAATGAAATAGCCGGAAGATATCCTGATCACAGAGCGATCGTAATTACACATTGCTATATGAATTATGACGGCAAAAGAGTAGGCAGGACTACCGACTATACACCGTATGTTTATCCGATAGCAAATGATAGAAAGGATTCTGTGAACGACGGCGATGATATTTGGGAGAAGTTAGTAAAAAAACACAAGAATATGTTTATGGTTTTCAGCGGACATATTCCCTGTGAAGATGTAGTATACAGAGTTGATGAAGGGGAAAACGGAAATAAAGTAATGCAAGTGCTGGCCGATCCGCAATGGTACGGAAACGGCGGCGAAGGGCTGCTTTTACTTATGCGCTTTGACGAATCGGGACAACAGGTATCATTTGAATGGTATTCGCCTTATCTGGGTAAATATTTTAAAACTTCCAATCAATTTACGGTAAATACGGAAACAAAAGAAGAGGAAGAGACAAAAGCATTTGAACAGGATAATTCAAGCCAGATATCAGAACAGACAGAAAGACCAGATGACTCCGAAGAAAATAAGAAAACATCATTTACAGTTTATATTGCTATAGCAGTGGTTGTACTGTTGTGTATAGCGGTAGGGATCGGAATTTGGCTTATAAAAAAACGAGCATAAATTTTATTTAACAAAAAACCCGGACGTATATATAAAATACAGCCGGGTTTTTATTTTTACCAAAATATTTTTATATTCCGTGCTTTACTCTGTCGGCTTCTTCAGCTCTTTTCGCATTGTTGAATCTATCGAGGGTACCTACCAAATAGCCGGTTATACGGCGGATTCTTTGAAAGGGCTGATTGGCAAAGGTATATTTGATATCCACGTAATCCCCGTCCAGGTTGAGCTCCATTGCTGTTATAGTCTGATTGGGATATTTTTTCAGCCCATGTTCAATATAAGCATCAATTTCATTTTGGCTCAGCTGCCCATTATTTACTTTAACATCAATCATTTTTTCATACTCCTTTCATCTTTTGCATATGGACGATTTACTTTTTTTTTATTTTATTTTATCATTAGAAAAAATAAAATGGTGTTGCATATGCAACTTGGGGAAAAATATGGAGTTTTTTGATAATTTTTTATTTGAAGGAATTGAAGAAAGCCAGTGCTGTGAAATGATGAAATGTTTCGGCGCGAGAGAAGCCGAATTTCAAAAGGGAGAGATAGTTTATGATTTTTCCCGGAATTCTAATTCCGTAGGTATCGTCAAAAGCGGTTCGGTCCAGGTTATAAGGGATGATATTAACGGCAACAGAGTGATCTTGGAGCGTGTGGAAGAAAAAAATCTGTTTGGGGACGCGCTGGTGTTTTCCCTTAGTATCGACAGTATTTTGGTGGTTGCGGAAGAACGGTGCCAGATACTTTTTATAGATTACAGCCAAATTACAAAAAGGTGCTCTAAGGCCTGCCTGCACCATACCCGGTTGGTAGAAAATATGTTCCGGCTTATTTCGGGGAAGGTGTTGGCCTTAAGCGAAAGAGTGGAGGTCCTCAGCGCTAAGACCATAAGGGACAAGCTTTTATGCTATTTTAATATTTTGTCGGCAAGAGAGAAGAAAAGAACATTCGACATACCTTTTTCATTAAAAACACTTTCTGAATATCTTTGTGTGGATAGAAGCGCTATGATGAGAGAACTGGGAAATATGAAGCGCGAGGGCATCATAAAAATGAATAGGAGAAGTGTTGAAATGTTAAATTTTGTGGTATAATATCAAAATATGCAGATGCTATGGCATGTGCGGGGTAAGAGAATTTTTGGAGGTAGTTATGTCAGGAAAAATGCTTATAAAACCGGAAGGATATTCTTCCAAAATGGATGTAAAGACTACAGAAAAAGCTATAAAGAATATAAAGGACACTTTTGAGCGTGAACTTGCAGACGCGCTCAATCTTCAAAGAGTTTCCGCGCCTCTTATGGTAAATCCGAAATCAGGTATAAACGACAATCTGAACGGAATTGAAAGGCCGGTAAGTTTTGATGTTCCGGGAGCGGGCTGTAACGCGGAAATCGTGCATTCTCTTGCGAAATGGAAAAGACTGGCTCTTAAAAGATACGGTTATCATGAGGGCGAAGGTTTGTATACGGATATGAACGCTATAAGAAGGGACGAAGAACTCGACAATCTTCATTCCATATATGTGGATCAGTGGGACTGGGAGGCTATTATTTCCCGGGAACACAGGACAGAAGATATGTTGAAGGAAACTGTAAGAAAAATATATACCGCGGTAAAGGCCGTGGAATCAAAAACCGCCGCAAAGTATCCGGAACTTGATACTTACCTTCCGGAAGATATATTTTTTATAACGACTCAGGAGCTTGAGGATATGTATCCTCAGTTAACGCCAAGAGAAAGAGAGGACGCCGCCGCGAAGGAACATGGAGCCATATTTGTTATGAAAATAGGCGGCCTGCTGAAATCTGGCATAAAGCATGACGGAAGAGCGCCTGACTACGACGACTGGGAACTTAACGGAGATATTTTACTCTGGTATCCCGTGCTAAACAGAGCATTTGAAATTTCTTCAATGGGAATCCGTGTGGACGAGGAAGCGCTGATAAGACAATTGGAAATATCCGGATGTCCCCAAAGAGCGGAACTTCCGTTTCACAAAGCTCTTTTAAATCATGAGCTTCCCTACACAATAGGCGGAGGGATAGGCCAGTCCAGGATCTGTATGTATATTTTGAATAAGGCCCATATAGGGGAAGTCCACGCCTCACTTTGGAGCGAGGACATGATAAAAGAGTGTGAGGAAGCGGGAATACATTTATTATAATTTAGGGAGTAAGCAAAGCTATGAGAATTACTGTTAAAGATTTATATAGAAAAACCGATGAATATGCCGGCAGGAAAATAGAAATAAGCGGTTGGATAAAGACCATAAGAGATTCCAAGGTTTTTGGGTTTATAGGATTAAATGACGGGTCTTTTTTTAAGCCGGTCCAGGTGGTTTTTGAGGATGGGAAAATAGACAATTTTAATGAGGTCGCCAGGCTTCCTATAAGTTCGGCGATAAAGGTTGAGGGGACGCTGGCGCTTACCCCCGACGCAAAGCAGCCTTTTGAGATCAAGGCTGAGGCTATTGAGATTTTGGGAGTCGCGGACCTGTCTTATCCTTTGCAGAATAAGAGACATTCTTTTGAATATCTGAGAACTATAGCTCATCTCAGACCGAGAGCCAATACATTTTCCGCCGTTTTCCGCGTAAGGTCAGTACTTGCCCACGCTATACACTCCTTTTTTCAGGATAAGGGCTTTGTATATGTACACACGCCGCTTATTACCGGAAGCGACTGTGAAGGAGCGGGAGAAATGTTTAGAGTAACTACTTTGGACATGGAAAATCCTCCCAGGGATGAAAATGGAAACATTGATTTTTCAAAGGATTTTTTCGGGAAGGAAACAAACCTTACGGTAAGCGGTCAGCTTGCGGGGGAAGCATTTTGTTCAGCTTTTGGGAACATATATACGTTTGGCCCTACGTTCAGGGCGGAAAACTCCAATACGGCAAGACACGCGGCAGAGTTTTGGATGATCGAGCCGGAGATAGCTTTTGCTGATCTTGAGGATGATATGGAACTCGCGGAGGAGATGGTAAAGTATATAATCCGTTTTGTTTTGGAAAAATGTCCTGAAGAAATGGAGTTTTTCGGGAATTTCGTAGACAAAGGCCTTCTTGACAGGCTTAATAACGTAATATCCTCTGATTTTGGAAGAGTGACTTACACTGAGGCTGTAGAGCTTCTGGAAAAATCCGGGCAGAAATTTGAGTATCCGGTTTCATGGGGCTGCGATCTGCAAACGGAGCATGAGAGATACCTTACTGAGGTAATATTTAAAAAACCAGTGTTTGTTACAGACTATCCTAAGGAGATAAAGGCTTTCTATATGAGGGCTAACGACGACGGTAAAACTGTGGCGGCTGTAGACCTGCTTGTTCCTGGAGTGGGGGAAATTATAGGAGGAAGCCAGAGAGAGGAAAGATATGAGCTTCTTGCCCAGAAAATAAAAGAAATGGGAATGAGAGAAGAAGATTACTGGTGGTATCTTGACCTGAGAAAGTACGGTACGGTTAAACACGCGGGATTCGGTCTGGGTTTTGAAAGAATGATAATGTATATGACCGGAATGTCAAATATAAGAGATGTGATTCCTTTCCCAAGGACGACTAAGAGTGCGGAATTTTGATAATATTTGATTGGCGTATGGCTATGTAAGAATAAAAATCCCGCCGAACTACGTTGAAAAGAATTGAACTGACCGCTGTTATATGAACAGAGGCTAGATTATTTGAAGAAACGTGTCGGCGGGATTTTTATTCTTTTATTTCATTTATGATATTTCCGTCCTCAAAAGCTTTTAAATTATCGAGGGTGGTTCTGGCAATTGCCATCATAGCTTCTTTTGTAAAAAAAGCCTGATGCGATGTTATAAGAACATTGGGAAATGTCATTAGATATGCAAGCTGTTCGTTATCCATTATTTCATCCGACTTATCCTGGAAAAAATATTCGTCCTCTTCTTCATAGACGTCTAGTCCCACTCCGTAAATCTTTCTGGATTTTAACCCTTCTATAAGATCGTCCGTATCTATCAGCGCTCCTCTGGAAGTATTTATCAGTATCACGCCGTCCTTCATTTTTCCTATGGAGTAACTGTTTATCATATGATAGGTTTCGGATACTAAAGGACAGTGAAGAGAGATAACGTCCGATTGAGCAAATAGCTCGTCAAGCTTTACGTATTTTATATTGAGGGACTTGTTAGGATAAGCGTCGTAAGCAAGAATATCCATACCGAATCCCTTTAATATTTTGATAAGGCTTTGGCCTATTTTTCCCGTACCTATTATTCCCGCGGTTTTTCCCTCAAGACCGAAACCAATCAGTCCGTTAATATTAAAATTAAACTCTTTGGTACGGATATAGGCTCTGTGAGTTTTTCTGTTTATCGCTAAAAGGAGAGCCACCGCGTGCTCGGCTATAGCCGAGGGAGTGTAAGAAGGAACACGAAGCACAGTTATTTTTCCCGCCGCGTATTTTAAATCCACATTGTTGTAGCCGGAACATCTGAGCAGAATTACTTTTACATTTAACTCGCACAGCTTGTCTATAATTTCAGAGGTGATTTCATCGTTTACAAAAATACATACGGCCTGGCAGTCGCCGGCTAATATTACTGTGTCTTTTGTCAGGTGACCGTCGATGTATTTTATTTCGTATCCGTATTCTGACGAGTATTCGTCGAACCATGTTCTGTCGTATGGCTTAGTGTCATAAAATGCAATCTTCATAAAATTAAATCCTTTGTTTAATAAATTTGTATTAGTATTTCCAACTCTTATAAAAATATAAAAAATTGTAATAAAAAAGACATGCTTTTATGTATCCAGGTTCTGAGTCTCTTCATCGGGTTTTTTAGGTTCTAAATCAATAGGCACCAGATCTGAGGCACAAAACGCGCACTTAACCGCTTCATAGGGAATTTCAGAAAGACAGTACGGACATTTTTTCACGGTAGGAACGGCCGGCGTTTCCGGAACTTCGGCGGCATGTGCTATTTTGGCTTCTTCTAAATGTACTACTTTTTTTATACTGCTGTTGAGTTTGTTTATCCCTTTGACCATAAGGAATATTACAAATGCCATAATTAAAAAATCTAAAACAGTAGTTATAAATGAGCCATAATTAAGTGTGGTAACGCCAAGTTCCGAGGCCACAGACAATGATGTAATGCTGCTCCTTTCTACGCCTTCAGGTATTTTTAGTATCAAAAACTGTTCATTAAAGTTGGAGTTGCCTGTAATAAGTCCTATAAAAGGCATTACCAGATCGTTTACAACAGACGTAACTATTTTTTGGAAAGCTCCGCCTATGATAACGCCCACTGCCAAATCAAGAACATTGCCTTTGGTAGCGAATTCTTTAAATTCCTTAAAAAATTTCTTCATAAAATATATCCTCCGCCGCGTATTTTATTATATGCTAAAAAAAGTATAGTTCATTATTTTTGTTTTTGTAAAGGGGACATAGCTTGAAACGGGGTAAAAAGTCAATAATTTGTAAAAAAGAAATGGGTAATATTGCGAGTATAGTAAAAATTTAATATACTAAATAACAAGGTTCGTTTAGGGGGAAGCAGAATGATAAAAATGAGCAATGTTTTAAAATGGAACTCCCTGAAAACAGGCTTAGTATTATCTGGAGGCGGGGGAAAAGGAGCGTACGAGGCCGGCGTTATAACGGCTCTTTATGACCTTGATATGGCGGAAAAAATAAAAGCGGTGTCCGGGAGCTCTATAGGGGCTCTGAACGCCCTTGTTTTTTCTTCAAAACAAAAAATGCTTTGCGAGACGATATGGAATAAAATAGGATATAAAAATATACTGAACAAAGAAGACCTGGGTTCGGCGATAAAAAGCAGGAGCGCAGTGCTGTCAATGACCGGGGTAAAAGACATTATACTGTCAAATATAAGCTTAAAGGACATTCAGGCGTCGCCGATAAAGTTTTACGTCTGCGCGTATAACCTTAAAGAAATGAAACCGGAATATTTTTACCTCAACGATATGGAGGAAGAAACAATTATCCGGGCGGTCACCGCGTCGGCTTCTATACCGGGCATTTTTCCGCCGGTGGATATAGACGGAACCCATTATGCGGATGGAGGCTTTAACGGACCGTCATATCCGGAGGGATCTGCCGACAATACGCCTATAAGGCCTTTGGAAAAATATGATCTGGATATTATAATAACGGTATATCTGTCGGATACGGCCCAGATAAAAAAGGCTGAAACAAGCTCAGCCAGGATAATAAATATTGTTCCGTCCTCTCCCCTGGAGTCGGTAAAAGGAGCGGGGACGCTTGATTTTACAAAGGGATCGATAAAAGAGCGTATAAAGCTTGGCTACAGAGATGCTATGGAGGTTTTGGCTCCGGAAATCATGAAATATCTTGTTAAGAAACAGAAAGGAATTTAAGAAAGAAACATATGAAAAAATATTTTATATATATTTTGATTTTTGCGATCATTACTGTTATTACTCTTTCGGCGTGTAATTTAGAAAAAACTTCTACAGAACCAGAAAACTCAGAAAGTGTTTTTACTACTGAAACGGGAGGCCCGTCTCCTACGCAGGGCCAAAGTCCGTCTCAGTCGGAGCTTCCGCCAACAACTGACGGAAATTATTCTACCACAGCTCCGCAGGTGACAAAAAAGCCAACAACTGGAGGCAGTACTACAGCGACTAAAAAGCCCGAGGTTACCCAAACGCCTACCGTCACAGTAAAGCCTACGCCAAAACCATACGATCTGCCATATGTTTTATATGTAAACAGAAAGCAGAATATAGTTACCGTTTATACATATGACGAAGCGGGAAAATATACCAAACCGGTAAAAGCTATGGTATGCTCTACAGGTTCAAATAACGGAACTCCGACAGGATCTTTTGAAATAACAGATAAGTATACTTGGAGGCTTTTGTTCGGAGATGTATACGGACAGTATGCCTGTAGGATAACAGGGCATATACTTTTCCACTCTGTACCTTATCTGGAAAAGGACAAAGCTACTTTACTGGCAGGAGAATACAATAAACTTGGAGAACAGGCGTCTGACGGGTGCATAAGACTTTGTGTGGCCGATGTCAAATGGATATATGATAACTGCGCTTCGGGAACGAAGGTGGTGATTTATGACGGCGATGGTGAAGAACCTCTTGGAAAACCGGAGATACCTAGCATTCCTGTATCTTCCCAATGGGATCCCACTGATCCGGATACGGAAAATCCATGGCTCAAGCAGCTTCCGCTTTTTATAAGAGGAACACAGGACAAATCCTTCCAGAGAAATTCTCCGGTCGATTTGTTACAGGGAGTATATGTTACTGACGCCTATGGAAACAGAGTAACTTACGATATTTCTATTGAAGGGTCTGTAAATACGTCAAAAACAGGAACATACAAAGTAGAATATTCTGTTACGCATGAGAGCCGCAGAGTATTCAGGTCATCTGTATATGTAAATATATTTGATGAGACGGCCCCCATAATAAACGGACTTGAAGATAATCATGTGTATGATAAAGGGGATATACAAAAAATTACCAGGGAAAAACTTCTTGAGGGGGTTTGGGTGACAGATGACGGCGACAGACTGGATATCGGCGCTGTTAAACTTACGCTTAACGGAAAAGAGTATTCGCCGGATATGCTTGAACCGGGAATTAATACAATTATAGCTGAGGTATCGGATGAAAGCGGAAATACTGCTTCACAGGAAATAACCGTATTCATCGATGAAACGGAAACTTTCCCACCAGAGCAAACCCCAAGCCAGACTCCTGAAACAACTCCTGAAATAACTCCGGAAGCGACTCCGGAGATAACTACCGAAATATCCCCTGGATATACGCTGTAATATACTTCGGAAGGATGATAAGAAAGGCATCGTAGAAATGGAAAATGTTATTGAGGTAAAATCTCTTACAAAAGAGTATAAAAAGCTGAGAGCGGTGGACGATTTATCTTTTGAAGTGCGCCAGGGAGAGATACTGGGGCTTTTAGGGCCTAACGGAAGCGGCAAATCTACCACTATAAACTGTATTTTATCTCTGCTGAATTTCAATAAAGGAAGCATTAAAATATTCGGAAAGGATATGAAGCCGGATTCTTACGGAATAAAACGGGACATAGGCGTTGTTTTCCAGGATGTGGCGGTTTTCGACGAATTGACTGTATATGAAAATATAGATTATTTCTGCGGACTTTATGTCAGTGATAAAGAGTTAAGGAAAAAATATATTGAAGAGGCTATATCTCTGACGGGTTTGGAGGAGTTTAAAAAATTCTGCCCCAAGCAATTGTCAGGGGGACTTTTGAGGAGATTAAATATTGCCTGCGGAATAGCTCACAAGCCTAAGCTTATTTTTCTGGACGAGCCTACTGTAGCAGTGGATCCGCAGAGCAGGAATAATATTTTGGATGGTATCAGGAAATTAAGGGAGGACGGAGCGACTATAGTATATACCACCCATTATATGGAAGAGGTAGAAATTATATGCGACAGGATCATAATTCTCGATAAGGGGAAAATTTTAGCCCAGGGTACGGCCGACGAGCTTAAAGAGTTGGCTAAAATAGAAGAAAAAGTAACGGTAGAAGCCAACAACATGTCGGAGGAATGTATAAATGCCATAAGAAATTTTGAGAACGCAGATGAAGTTACTTACGACGGCAATATTTTACGGATTACTTATATAAGGGGAGAAAATAATTTAGCATATCTTATAGATTATTTAAAAAGGGAGAATGTATCTTATAACAAAATATTCTCCGAGCGGCCCACGCTCAACGACGTATTTTTGGAGCTTACGGGGAAGGAACTTCGAGACTGATGTTTATACATAATTTTAAGTATTCTTTTAAAATTCTTTTTAAAGATAAAATGCTGATATTTTGGACATTCGCGTTTACTATAATATTAGGAACGTTTTTTAGCCTGACTTTT
>CASDQQ010000147.1 GCA_949282945.1 uncultured Eubacteriales bacterium | reverse complement strand
GGAAGAACTGAGTAAAGCTGTTTTATCAGTTTTAAGAGACGGTGTGGATCCTACTGAAGCTCTTAACTCAGCTGCTAAGTCGGCAAATGAGATGCTTAAAGAGTATGCAAACAATTAATTTAGCATAGTGTTTTTTAATGGATATGTCGAAAGGCATATCCATTTTTTCTTGAAAGAACGGGTGAACTTATGGGAATATTGAAAAAGTCGTTGGGTATAACAGGAAAACTGACGGCAATAACCGCTTTAATGTTTCTGTTGTTTTTTATTATAGTTATACTTTCTCAAATTGTTATATCAGGATATTTGCTTATAAACCGGACAGAGGAAAATCTGCCTGATAAATTAGTAAGAATAGATGAAATAATGACTGATATGGAGCTTTCCAATGTAGATGACTATAGCTATGAACATAAAAGTTTATTATCATACCTGCGTAAAATAATATCTGACGATTATGCGGTAAGTGAATTTGTCATAGTTGAAAATGGTACTGGAAAAATTGCCTGTGCGCTTAGAAATGAAATTGTTATATATACGTTCAGAGACAAAGAATATAAATTTGCCAGATTTGAAAATGTTTCTGTGGCAGAGCTGAGCGAGGCTGTAGACGCTCTTAAGGAGGATATAAGAGGCTTGACTGTCATGCCGGATGTGAGCATATGGGGAGAGAGGATTGAAGAAAGCAATAAGAACAGGACATATTTTGCAATAGATTCCTATAAAATAGCCATGAAGGATGACATGTATTTTAATGAAGAGGAAAAAGCTTATGCAAAAAACAGCGAGGTTATGTTAACCGAGCTGATAGGAAAATATTATAATGAATTTATTACCGGGAAAAATACATATCCTTCATATACAGAAAATGTAAACAGGAACAGAATAGCGTTGATAGATGCCGTAACAAAAGGAGAATATGAGGATAAAAAGGAAATAAGCGAGACATACTTTTACAGGACCATAAGGATAAATGAGGACTACAGTCTTGTTATGAGGACTCAGCTTATACCTGTTTCCGCCGTTTTAGATAATTCTCAGGGCACATATATCATTTTGATTTTGATTGCGGCCTTATTTTCACTGATATTATCGATAATTTTTTCGAGAATGGTCGTAAAACCGGTAAGAAGAATTGAAAATAAAGCGAAAAAACTTGCGAATTTAGATTTTTCTGAAGGTAAAGAATATAAAAAGGAATATAACTATGAAAGAAAAGACGAAATAGGAAGTCTTTACAGAAGTATAAATACACTTGCGATAAATCTTAACAGAGCCATTACTGAACTTAAAGACAAGAATGAACAGCTTATGAGCGATATAGAAAAAAAGGAAGAGTTGGACATAAGCCGGAGAGAATTTATAGCGGCAACATCACATGAGCTGAAAACTCCGCTAGCAAGAATAAGAGGATATGCAGAAGCTTTAAATATGAATTTATCAGAGGATAAAAAGGGGTATTATTGCACAAGCCTTATGAAAGAGGTAGATGCAATGAACGGACTTATACTTGAGATGATTTCCCTTTCGAAACTCGAAGCTCAAAGTTATAATGATCTGGATATGGGCGATATCGATCTATATACAGTAACCAAAGAGCTTATTGAAAGAAGTATGAAACTGGCTGAAGATAAAAGTATAAAAATAAATCTTATATCTGATAAGGACGTTTTGTGCAGGGGAGACGCCGCCAAAATAGACAGAGTCATCACAAACTTTATCGACAATGCCATACATTATACGCCTGGCGGTGGAAACATAGAAATACGTATAAAAAATGAAGGTGAGAAAGTAAAGTTTGAAATAGAAAATGAAGGAAGCCATGTGGATGAAAAGGACATAAATTATATATGGGATAGTTTTTATAAGGCAGATAAATCAAGGACAAGGGATGAAAAAAAGGTTACAGCAGAACGTACCGGCCTTGGTCTTTCTATAATAAAGGTCATACTGAATTTGCACAGATCGGATTTTGGAGTGAAAAATACAGAAAAAGGAGTAATTTTCTATTTTGACCTTGACAAGAAGGACAGTTTGTAATATATCTATTATGTAAAAGACGATGAAGAAGACAGTATGGCTTTTTGAAACATTAAGCGAACCGCAGAGGGTGAGAGGCGGGATGGAGTATAAAAGCAGGAAGATCACTTCCGAGTTGTCCGGCTGAATGACAGAGTAAGTTGGGACGGAATCCCTCCGTTACAGGGGAGACATATGATCGTATGTTTAATGGGTGGTCATGATCAAAGTATAAGCCTTTGTCCTGTTAAATGGGACAAAGGCTGTTTTAATTTTTATATTTATCGGAGGTAGGATATGTACGAAAAGGTTTCTACTAACTTGAATTTCGTAGAAAGAGAAAAAAAGATTGAACAGTTTTGGAAGGATAATAATATTTTCCAAAAGAGTATAGATACCAGAAAGGATGGAAAAACGTACACATTTTATGACGGTCCTCCTACAGCCAACGGAAAGCCCCATATTGGCCATGTGCTTACCAGGGTCATTAAGGATATGATCCCGAGATACAGGACAATGAAAGGGTATAAGGTACTCAGAAAAGCCGGTTGGGATACTCACGGCCTGCCGGTGGAGCTAGAAATAGAAAAGAAACTTGGCCTTGACGGAAAGGAGCAGATAGAGGAATACGGTTTGGAGCCTTTTATAAAGGAATGCAGGGAGAGCGTTTGGAAGTATAAAGGCATGTGGGAGGATTTTTCCGGAACAGTAGGATTCTGGGCGGATATGGATAATCCCTATGTAACTTACGAGAATGATTTTATTGAATCTGAATGGTGGGCGTTAAAACAAATATGGGATAAAGGCCTTTTATATAAAGGCTTTAAGATAGTACCTTATTGTCCGAGGTGCGGGACGCCCCTTTCAAGTCATGAGGTAGCTCAGGGTTATAAGGATGTCAGGGAAAAATCCGCTATAGCTAAATTCAGGGTCAAGGACAGTAAAGATGGATTTTATCTTGCATGGACTACGACGCCTTGGACTCTTCCCTCTAATGTAGCTCTTTGTGTAAATCCAAATGAAAAATATGTTAAGATAGAAAGCGGGGACAATAAATACATTTTGGCGGAAGAGCTTATACCTTCCGTTATCGAAGACGAATATACAGTTCTAGAAAGATATCTGGGCAAGGATCTTGAAAACAGAGAGTATGAGCCTTTATTTAACTTTAAGCAGCTTGACAAAAAGGCTTATTATATAACCTGCGACAACTATGTAACATTAACTGAGGGCACAGGAATAGTTCATATAGCTCCGGCGTTTGGTGAAGACGACGCCAGAATAGGCCGCAAATACGGATTGCCGTTTTTACAGCTTGTAAACAGTAAAGGTGAAATGACGGAGGAAACTCCATGGGCGGGCATGTTCTGTAAGGACGCCGATAAAGAGGTATTTAAAGCACTTTCAGAAAAAGATCTTTTATTTAAAGCTCTGCCTTTTGAACATTCATATCCTCACTGTTGGAGATGTGATACTCCTCTTATATATTATGCCAGAGATTCCTGGTTTATAAAAATGACTGAGGTCAGAGAGAACCTCATAAAGAATAATAATAAGGTAAACTGGATACCGGAAAGCATAGGAAAGGGCCGCTTTGGAGATTGGCTCAACAATGTCCAGGACTGGGGCATAAGCAGAGACAGATATTGGGGTACGCCTCTTAATATATGGGAATGTGACTGCGGACACAGACACTCTGTAGGCTCTATAGAAGAGCTTAAGTCTATGTCAGATAATTGTCCTGAAGATATAGAGCTCCACAGACCGTATATCGACGCTGTCACTATTAAATGTCCTAAATGCGGAGGACAGATGAAAAGGGTAAAAGAGGTTATAGACTGTTGGTTTGATTCCGGATCAATGCCATTTGCACAGTGGCACTATCCTTTTGAAAATAAAGAGCTGTTTGAAGAAAACTTCCCGGCGGACTTTATAAGCGAAGCTGTAGATCAGACAAGAGGCTGGTTTTATTCTCTTATGGCCATATCAACGCTGCTCTTTGATGAAACTCCATTTAAAAACGTTATTGTTCTTGGTCTGGTACAGGACGAAAACGGACAGAAGATGTCAAAGTCAAAGGGAAACGCGGTGGATCCTTTTGAGGCTTTAGCAGAATATGGAGCCGATGCTATAAGATGGTATTTTTACTCCAACAGCGCGCCGTGGCTTCCTAACAGATTCCACAGAGGAGCCGTAGTAGAAGGACAGCGTAAGTTTATGGGCACACTTTGGAATACCTATGCTTTCTTTGTGCTGTATGCGAATATAGACGAATTCGACGCTACAAAGCATACTCTTGAGTATGATAAACTTTCGGTAATGGATAAGTGGATTTTGTCAAGGCTCAATACTTTGGTCAAGACTGTGGATGAATATCTTAATGACTATAAGATAACTGAGACCACAAGAGAATTACAGAGCTTTGTAGATGATCTGTCCAACTGGTATGTACGCCGTTCCAGAGAGCGATTCTGGGTAAAAGGAATGCCTCAGGACAAGATAAATGCGTATATGACTCTCTATACCGCGCTTGTAACTCTGGCTAAAGTGTCAGCGCCAATGATTCCTTTTATGTCTGAGGATATATACAGAAACCTTGTAGTGAGTATAGATGATACGGCTCCTGAAAGTGTGCATTTATGCTATTTCCCCGAGGCGGATGAAAACATGATAAATAAAGAGCTTGAAAACAATATGGAAGAAGTTCTGGATATAATCGTTTTAGGAAGAGCGTGTAGAAATGCGGCTAATATAAAGAACAGACAGCCGCTAGGAAAAATGTTTGTCAAGACGGAAGGATCGGACTTCAAAGGCGAGCTGCCGGAATTTTATAAGGAGATCATAGCCGATGAATTGAATGTAAAGGAAGTTGAGTTTACAGAAGATGTATCTGGATTTACCACGTACAGCTTTAAACCGCAGCTTAGAACTTTGGGACCTAAATTTGGAAAAAATATAGGACTCGTAAAGAATATTCTTTCTGAGATAGACGGAAGAGAGGCTATGAACGAGCTTAAGACAACTGGAAAGCTAGAGCTTGATGTGGCGGGGGAAAAGTGCTTCGTAACAGAAGAAGATCTTCTTATAGAGTCTGCGCGTATGCCAGGATATGAGTCTGATTCCGATTATGGAATAACCGTTGTAATCGATACAAATCTTACGCCGGAGCTTATAGAAGAAGGCTTTGAGAGAGAGATTATAAGTAAGCTTCAGACCATGAGAAAGGAATCTGGATTTGAGGTAATGGACCATATTATCGTTTATCAGAGCGGCAACGATAATATTGAAAATATAATGAAACGTAATCTGGATGAGATAAAGGAAGTGGTTTTGGCAGATGATATAGTTTTCGGACAGGATAATACGGGAAATGGAGAAACTGTCAAAGAGTGGAACCTAAACGGTGAAAACACTGTTTTGGGAGTGAAGAAAGTATAAATTTTAAAGTTATTTTATTTGTGGATTTTTGTATCGGATGACAGAAAGACAGATTTTTGATTATGAATAATATATCTATGCAGGAGCAATTAACGCAAAACGGTCGGGTATCAACTGGTCCGGATAGGGCATTTAATATTGCTGTACGACAGAGACATAAGGTCTTGTCATGTATGAAATATTAGAAGATTATACACTGAGTAAAAAAGCACTTTGCGAAAGTAAGGTGCTTTTTTACAAAAATAAATATCGCTGTAAAAAGGTGAGGGCAAGTGATGCTGATCTATTTATCGAACAATAGCGACTTTGGACACAATAGAATATTGAAGTTAAAAGTATTTTAGTGTACACTTGAAAAGCTATTTTAGATTTATCGCCGGAGGTACTAAATGGAAGAAGGCACAATGGAAAAAAGAGAAAGGATACAAAAGTGGGACATACTTAAATTTGTATTAATATTTTTAGTAGTTTTAGGGCATATCTGCGAATTTTATATGGAAGGATCCTACAATATAAAAGCGCTGAGATATTTTATATATTCTTTTCATATGCCGCTGTTTATTTTTCTTACGGGGCTGTTCGGCAAAAGGACTGTAAATGAAAAGAGGTATTCCAAGATCATAGGATATTTTTTCATTTATATAGTCGCGAAAATACTTATAGTTTTCAGCAGGCTTGTGGACGGGGGAAGCCTTACCTTTTCATTATTTACAGAAAGAGGACTGCCGTGGTATGTATTCGCGGTATTTGTATTTTTCCTGGTTACCATATCCGTTAGAAACTTTCCTAAGATGTATATTTTCCTATTTTCTATAGCTTTGGCTTGTATGGTAGGGTACGACGCTTCTATAGGGGACCGTTTTGCTCTTTCCAGGATCATCGTATATTATCCGTTTTTCTTTGCCGGATATTGTTTGGACGCGGATAAATTAGAGAAGTTTCTTTCTAAAAAATATATAAAAATACTGTCGGTGGTATATTTCGCGGTCTACTGCGCGGTCATATATTTTAAACTTGACGATATTTATTTTACAAGTCCGCTCTTATCCGGAAGAAATCCTTTCAACGCTCTTGAAAAATACGCGAATTATGGCTGCGTATTAAGGTTTGTTTACTATATCATTATATTCCTGTTCTGCGCGAGCGTAATATCTCTTACGCCGAAAAAGTTGGGGAAAAAGGGATATATCGCCAAACTTGGCGGCAGAACTTTACAGGTGTACATCCTTCATTTTTGCGTTATATATATTATATACGGATTATTTGACGTGGAGATTATTTTTAACAGGTTTTCATATTATATGATCATTCCTTTTTCCCTGCTTATTACTCTTTTTTGCTCCCTTAAGCTTTGGGAAAAGCCGTTGGGCCTTTTAATCGACCCTGAAGTCATAGGAAAATATATAGAGAAAAAAATGATAAAGAAGGATAAAGATTGATAATTTGTATTGACATTTATTTTTGCGGTTAGTATAATAACACTTGCGTAATTTCGCGATGGTGAAGATTGATTGTTTTTACATAGATTGAGGAGGTGTAGAGAATGGCTTGTCCTAAAAGAAGAACGTCACAGGCTAGAACAGCTAAAAGAAGAGCAAATTGGAAGTTAACAGCTCCGAATCTCGTTAGCTGCCCGCAGTGCCATAGCTTAAAGGCTCAGCATACAGTTTGTAAAGAATGCGGGTACTACAAAGGTAAGGAAATCGTTAAGATAAAAGCAGCTGAGGCAAAATAATCCAGAAATATGATCAATATAGAAAACAGCAGTCCCGGACTGCTGTTTTTTCATGAAAAATAAGATCTGCGGGAGTAGAAATGTACATAGCGTGTAAAAATATTAAATGTAAAAGTCTGGCGGATAAAGCCGGAATAAAAGCGGGAGATAAAATAATATCTATAAACGGAGCGGAAATAAATGACGTTTTTGACTATGATTTTTATACTACGGAAAGTGAAATAGACATAGTGCTGCAAAGGGATAGCGGAAAAGAATATAATGTCCATATTTCCAAAGAGCAGTATGAAGATATAGGGATAGAATTTGAAACCTATATGATGGACTGCGAAAAGAGCTGCCGGAATAAGTGTATTTTCTGCTTTATAGACCAACTGCCCAGGGGGATGAGAGAAAATCTCTATTTTAAGGATGACGATACGAGGCTTTCATTTTTGACCGGAAGCTACGTCACACTTACGAACGTCGATGATAAAGAACTTGAACGTATTGTAAAATATAAGCTTTCTCCTATAAATATATCTGTGCAGACCACCAATCCCGAACTTAGAATAAAAATGCTGAACAATAGATTTGCCGGAGATATATTGAGAAAGATACGTATTCTTACCGCCGGGAATATCCAGGTAAACTGCCAGATCGTTTTGTGCAAGGGTATAAATGACGGAGGGGAGCTTGAAAGATCTCTGGGAGATCTTCTTACTCTGATACCGCATATAAACAGCATATCTGTAGTGCCTGTGGGACTTACCGGACACAGAGAAGGATTATATCCCCTTGAGCCATTTACCAAAGAGGATGCCGATGATGTAATAAAGATCATAGATAAGTGGCAGGATATATTTTTGGCTCATATGCAGTCAAGAGTCGTATACGCGGCTGATGAATTTTATGTAAAAGCTGAAAAACCTGTGCCGGAATACGGATACTATGAGGAATTTCCACAGCTTGAAAACGGAGTCGGCATGCTCCGGATTTTAGAAGATGAGGTAAAAGAAGAACTTAATGGGCGTAAGGGCAGAAAAATATTTTTCAGGCGGAAACAGAGAAGGGTCACTGTAGCTACGGGAGAATGCGCGTTTGAAACTATTAAACGGCTTGCAGATATGATAACGGAAAAATTTCCGGGAGTATCTGTAAATGTAGTATGTGTTAAAAATAAATTTTTCGGAGGAGAAGTAACTGTGGCAGGGCTGCTTACGGGAAAGGATATTATTGAAAGTCTGGAGAATATGGATATGGGAGACGCTCTTTTGCTTTCCAACGATATGTTTAAAGATGACGGAAACAGGACTCTGGACGGCGTTAGTACAGAGGAACTTGAGAACAAACTTGCCATAAAAATCATTAAAGTATATAATTCCGGTAAGGATTTTGTAAACGCGATACTTGGCAGTGGAGGAACAAAATGAGAAAGCCTGTAATAGCAGTGGTCGGAAGACCTAATGTAGGTAAATCAACATTTTTTAATTATATAGCTAAAAAGAGAATAGCCATTGTGGAGGATACTCCCGGTGTTACGAGAGACAGGATATACGCTGATTCCGAATGGAGGGGAAGATCGTTTACTATGATCGACACGGGGGGAATAGAGCCAAAGACGGACGATGCTATTTTGAAGCATATGAAGCTTCAGGCTGAGATCGCCATAGATTTTGCCGACGTAATAGTTTTTATGGTGGATATGAAAGACGGCGTTACCGCAAATGACGAGGATGTGGCGGTTATACTCAGAAAATCAGGAAAGCCTGTAGTACTGGCCGTAAACAAGGTGGATAAAGTGGGAGAACCTCCCGCTGAGATATATGATTTTTATAATTTGGGAATGGGGGACATTTTTCCCATATCCTCGATACATGGTCTTGGAATGGGCGAACTCCTTGACGAATGCTACAGATATTTTCCTGAAACAGAAGATCATGAAGAGGAAGAGAGCATAAAGGTAGCTATAATAGGAAAGCCAAATGCCGGGAAATCCTCTCTTTTAAATGCTCTTGCGGGAGAAGAAAGGGTGATCGTAAGTGATATCGCGGGAACTACCAGAGACGCTATCGATACTCCCGTTGAAAAAAACGGCCAGAAATTTGTATTTATAGATACGGCGGGTATAAGGCGCAAAGGAAAAATAGACGACGATATAGAACGCTACAGCGTTATGAGAGCGTGGAGCGCGGTTGACCGCTCCGATGTTTGCATACTTATGGTGGACGCTATAGACGGGGTTACCGAGCAGGACGCAAGGATAGCGGGATATGCCCATGATCAGGGAAAGGCGTCCATCATTGTTATAAACAAGTGGGATCTGGTGGAAAAGGAAACCAATACTATGAAAGAGTATACAAACAATGTTAGGGAAAGACTGTCTTTTATGCTTTACGCTCCGATATTATTTATTTCAGCCAAAACAGGTCAGCGTGTGGAAAAGCTTTATGAGTATATAGTCAGCGTTTCAAATAATTCTTCTTTCAGAGTTCAGACAGGCGTTTTGAATGATCTTTTAAATGAAGCCATAGCTATGGTCCAACCGCCGTCAGACAAAGGAAAGCGCCTGAAAATATTCTATATGACTCAGGTTGGCATAAAGCCGCCGTCATTTGTATTATTTATAAATGATAAGGAGCTTATGCACTACTCCTACGAAAGATATATTGAAAACCAACTTAGGAAATCTTTTGGCTTTGAGGGAACTCCTATAAGATTCATATTAAGGGAAAAAGGAAAGGAAGATTAGATCAAATGAATTGGTATTATGCGGTGGCGCTTTTGGTTTGCGCGATTTTAGGGTATCTTTTGGGAAGTATAAACACCTCGCTTATAGTTGGAAAGTTTTACGGTGTGGACGTGAGAGAATATGGAAGCGGAAACGCGGGAACCACCAATGTTTTGAGAACTTTGGGGAAAAAAGCTGCCGCATTTACATTTTTGGGAGATCTGTTAAAAGGTATAATTGCGTGTCTTTTAGGAAAATACATTATATTGTCGGCTATGGCAATATTCGGAAACGATATATTCGGAAATGTGATAAGTCCCCAGGAAACGGGCCTCATGGCTGCGGGAGCTTTCTGTGTATTCGGGCATAACTGGCCGGTGTATTTTGGATTCAAAGGAGGAAAAGGCGTTCTTACCACATTTGCAGTACTTTTGATGATGGGACCTTTACCCGCTTTGATAACGTTGGTATTTTTCATTTTGGTAACTGCCGCAGCCAGATACATATCTTTAAGCTCTATACTTTCCGCCGTTTTTCTCCCTCTTTCAGTGTATATTTTTTCCATGATAGGGTGGGACATGGGAATAAGTTCAGTAAGCAGATATTTGTTGTTCTGTATCCCTCTGTCTCTGCTTATAATAATAAGGCATAAGAAAAATATCGTTAAGCTTATAAATGGCACTGAAAATAAATTCAGCTTAAAAAAGAAGAAGGGAGATAATGTAAAATGAAGATATCTATTATCGGAGGCGGAAGCATGGGAGCGGCTGTAGCCGTACTTTTATGCAGAAACAGACATACTCCTTTTATATGGACGCCTATAGAGCAGGAAGTTTCAGATGTGAACTGCGCAAGAAGGATAGACAGGCTTCCAGAGATAGAGATTCCATCCGAGGTCACAGCTTCTTTGGACATGGAATATGTACTTGAAAATACAGGACTTATAGTTATAGCGGTACCTTCTGTTTTCATGAGACAGACAGCAAAAAATATACAAAATATAATTAATGTTTCAGGACTTGAGAATGTAACTGTAGTGTGCTGTTCAAAGGGTATAGAAAACCGTACGGGACTTTTGCTTACAGAGGTCATTGAAGAGGAGATAACTAAAAATCCCGTTGTGGTATTGTCAGGACCAAGTTATGCAGCGGAAATTGCTATGGGTATGCCTACGGCAGTTGTGGCGGCTTCGAAAAATGCGGACGCGGCTTCATTCTGTCAGGATATTTTTATGAACGCCAACTTTCGCGTATATACATCAGAGGATGTTATTGGAGTAGAGCTTGGAGGGGCGCTGAAAAATATAATAGCTTTATGTTCCGGAATATCTGACGGACTGGGATTTGGGGACGATACCAGAGCGGCTCTTCTTACCAGAGGAATTGCGGAAATTTCACGACTGGGAGAAGCTATGGGCGCAAACCCGAAAACATTTTTTGGACTTACGGGAATAGGCGATTTGATCCTTACCGCCACAGGAAAGTATTCCAGAAACAAACAGGCAGGCATGCTTATAGGAAAGGGCTACAGCCTTCAGGATGCTTTGAGCGAGGTTCGTATGGTTACTGAGGGCGTAAGCGCGGCGGGACCGGCCCTTATTCTGGCTGATAAATATAATGTAGATATGCCTATAATAAGAGAGGCTAACGCGATACTTTACCAAAACGCCGACCCTAAAGAAGCGGTGCTCCGGCTTATGGGAAGAGACAAAAAGAGCGAGTTTTAAATAGATATGATGAAAATGTATTTAAAATAAGGGAGAATCCCCAAAGACGATATATCGTCCTGAAATGGAAGTGAAAAAAACGGATCTGCTGTATTTTATTTATAGCAGATCCGTTTTTTATTATCAAAGTATTATGCAGATCAGTCCGCCGTTTCCTTCGTTTATTATTCTTGTAAGAGTTTCCTGGAGTTTCATCTGAGCTTCGTCGGGCATTTTTGTAAGCTTATTTTGGAGTCCCTCGTTCATAAGTTCATAAAGGGATTTCCCGAATATATTTGATGACCATATCTTATCCGGTTCGCCCTCAAACTCACCGAGAAGATATTGTATAAGTTCCTCGGATTGCTTTTCGCTGCCCACAAGAGGCGCTATTTCCGTTTCTATATCCGCGCGTATCATATGTATTGACGGAGCGCTTGCGCGGAGTTTTATGCCAAAACGGGAGCCTTGCTTTATTATTTCAGGTTCTTCTAAGGTAAGCTCGTTTATGGACGGGGTAACTATGCCGTATCCCTTAGTTTTTACTTCAGTGAGGGCGCACTCTATCTTTTCATATTCCTTTTTGATTTCGGCCAATTCTTTTATAAGACCTATAAGTTTATGTTCCCCTTCTATCTCGATACCGGCTTTTTCGCTGAGTATGCTGTAGAAAAGAGAATCCTGGAGCCTTACGTCTATAAGCGCTTTACCTGTACCCGCGTTTATATATTCAAGGGAAGCCTTGCTTATTTGAGAATAATCTCCGAAAAGAGACATTCGCGCTTTTATTTCTCTCAATTTCTCAATAGGATCGAATATCTCTTTTACTGCCGTTATAAGAGATACTTTTAGTTTGTCATTATAATCAAGAGACTCTACCCATTTTGGGAAATTTATACCTATTTCACATATGGGGAATTCGTATAGAACTCTTTCCATTATGGCATTTATATCATCTGTGTTGAGCATCGCGCAGTTTATGGCAAGACATGGAACTCCGTAAGTGTTTTCAAGCTCTCCTCTGAGAGTCTGTGCTTCCGCGGAGGCCGGAGCTGTAGAGTTCAAAAGTATTACAAAAGGTTTGCCGGTTTTTTTCATTTCTGCAATGACTCTTTCTTCCGCCTCAAGATAATCGTTGCGCTCTATTTCTGTTATGCTTCCGTCGGTAACTACTACCACGCCTATGGTTGAATGCTCGGATATAACTTTTCTGGTTCCCATTTCGGCGGCTTCTCCAAAAGGTATTTTATGATCATACCAAGGGGTCTGTACCATTCTTGGGGCATCGTTCTCCATGTATCCCAGGGCGTTTTTCACAAGATACCCCACACAGTCCACCATTCTCACTTTAAGATTTATACTTTCTCCTACGGTTATTTCTACCGCTTCGTTAGGTATAAATTTTGGCTCTGTTGTCATTATGGTTTTTCCGGCAGCGCTCTGGGGCAGTTCATCAAGAGCTCTGTCTTTTTCATATGTATTATCTATATTGGGGATAACAAGTAAATCCATAAATCTTTTTATAAATGTAGATTTTCCTGTTCTGACAGGTCCCACAACCCCTATATAGATGTCGCCGTTGGTTCTTTTTGCAATTTGCTGATAAATATCGTATCTATCCACCCTAAATCCTCCCTGCGTAGTGAATTCTATTTCTCTAAATATATATGACTTGTTCGGGAAAATATGAAAAGATTTTTAAATGTAAGATAAAAATCTATAGACTGATAGATTATTAATATGCCTCCGATTATAAAAAGATACGGAGAAAAAATACGTTCGGTCATAGCTTTTACCGCAGGATGGAGCCACCTGATCAGTAAAACGGAAAATATTCCGAACACAAAAGCGCCTATAAGGCATATTCTTCCGTGAAGGTTAAAACGTCTCCATGAATAGTCCCATTCCTTATGGCGAAATATTTTTTCCAGAAAAAAAGCGACAGTATATTCTACAGCGCAGGTTACCGCGGCGCCAAGGAAAAAAAGTAAAAAAATGTTATCTTTAAAAGGAGTTAAAAGAATTATTACCGCAATGGCTCCAAGTCCGTAAACAGGGCAGAATGGACCGTATAAAAAACGTTTGTCCACAAGCCGCAGTTCTGAAAAGGAGCATAGCAGAGTCTCGTAAAGCCATCCTAAAAAACTGTAAAATACAAACCATATAAAATATTTAAAAATTTCAGTCAAAAAAACACCCCGGAAAATATTTTTCCCGGAGTGTTATAATTTTATACTTTATATTATTTGCAAAGAGTGAGCAGTATACCTGCCGCAACCGCGGAACCTATAACTCCCGCTACGTTCGGTCCCATTGCGTGCATTAAAAGGAAGTTGTCTGGATTTTCCTCCTGGCCCATTTTCTGGGAAACTCTAGCGGCCATAGGCACGGCGGAAACACCGGCCGAACCGATAAGAGGATTTACCTTTCCTTTGGTAGCCCAACACATGAGTTTTCCGAAAAGAACTCCTCCCGCAGTTCCGAAGCAGAAAGCAAGGAGTCCAAGGATTATTATAAGGATAGTTTTTCCCTGTAAAAATACTGTTCCGGTGGCGGTGGCCCCTACGGATACTCCAAGTAAAATGGTTATAATATTCATAAGTTCGTTCTGAGCCGCTTTAGTTATTCTTTCCACAACTCCGGACTCTTTCATGAGATTTCCTAACATAAGCATACCTACAAGGGGAGTTGCATCAGGTAAAAACAGCGAAATAATAACTGTGACCGCTATAGGAAATATTATTTTTTCTTTCTTCGAAACGGGACGCAGATTTTCCATTTTGATCGCGCGTTCCTTCTTTGTTGTAAGAAGCTTCATTATAGGCGGTTGGATCACGGGAACCAACGCCATGTAAGAGTATGCCGCCACAGCTATGACAGGTACAAGATCAGGAGCCAGTGTCTTTGCTACGTATATAGCCGTAGGACCATCGGCTCCACCGATTATACCTATCGCAGCAGCCTCATTGAGAGGTATGCCGAGGGCTCTCGCACCAATAAATGTAGTAAATATACCGAGCTGAGCGGCAGCTCCCAGAAGAAGACTTTTGGGATTTGCCAAAAGCGGCCCGAAATCGGTCATAGCTCCTATCCCTAAAAAGATAAGAGGAGGATATATACCGTATTCCACACCTTTATATAAATAGTACGTTAATCCTGGCTCTTCGGGAGTCATACCTTTTATTATTTCCAATCCGGCAAGCGGAAGATTGGCAAGCAGCATACCGAACGCTATCGGCAGCAGGAGCAAAGGCTCAAAGCCCTTTTTGATAGCCAGATAAAAAAGAACAAAGGATAAAAGAATCATTAATAAGTTTTGCCAACCGGTAGTAGAAAAGTTATTTATTATATCGGCAATACCGGACTCTTCATATAAACCTACAATCGCGTCTAAAAATGAACTCATATTTATAATCCTTTCTTAAATTTATTATAGTGAAGAATCCAGACTGTCTCTTCGGCCGGCGGCATTCCATGCTGGCGAAGAAGCCTGAGATACTCTTTTAAAGGATGTAACCTTTAATTTACAGGAGGTTTCTTTTTCATAGCTTGCCATTATCGCGGCCGTAAGCACGGCTATAAGTTCTTCTTCATCCTGAGAAACTTCTTTGTTAATCATTTCTCCGGCTTTTGCGTCATCTTTTACAGTCGCTTTGGTCAGAGACTCTTTCTCAGGATCCTTTTTTTCCTCTTTATTTGATCTCTCTTTAAAAATATACGAAAATAAAGATATGATAAATGAGAGTAAAAGCAGAGCTACAAATACTATTACGAGACCTACAAGCACCACGTTTACATCTTGTGTAGTGTTAAATGTCTCCTTATTATCAAAATCCAGAAAAAACTTTTTTATGCTCTCTAAAAATGACATTTTGCTAACCTCCGTCCCAAATTACATTCAAGGATTAAGTTAGCACAAAAACAAGCGTTAGTCAATGTGTTTTTGAGTGTTTTAGGCTGCTTGAAAGTTTGTGGATTTGCTCTTTCTTGTTAACAAAAAAAGGTAGCATCATGACGTTTTGACTATATTGAAAAAAGAAATCGGTAGTGATAAACTATCCAGGTAAATCAGTAGGCAATACTATGGATGAACCGGCCGAAAATACCTTTTTCTGAGGGGGATATGTATGACTTTATTTGACGGAGAAACAGGTAAAACTTATATCGTAGAAAATACAGACGGTCTTGAAACAGGGATTGGACGACGCCTTGAGGCGCTAGGACTGACGGGGAAAACTCCGCTTCGGCTGCTGAACAGAAAGAAAAACGGGGCGGTTATTTTTACGGTAAGGGGCACGAGGCTTGCGGTGGGACGTCTTATCGCGGAAAAAATAGAGGTTGCGGAGGCCGGAAATATATGAGTAAAGAAGAGCTTAAAATAGGGTTTATAGGAAATCCAAACTGCGGAAAGACTACGCTTTTTAACGCTTATACAGGAGCAAATCTGAAGGTTGCCAACTGGCCGGGAGTAACGGTGGAGAAAAAAGAAGGCGCCATGAAGTACCATAATCATGTTTTTAAATTAGTGGATCTTCCCGGTCTTTATAGTCTTACGTCATATACTATGGAAGAAACGGTGTCCAGAAATTTTATAATGAGCGATGATGTGGACGTTATAATAGACGTGGCGGATGCTTCCGCACTTGAAAGGAATCTTTATCTCACGCTACAGCTTATAGAGCTAGGGAAACCTGTGGTATTGGCCCTGAATATGATGGATATCGTTGAAAAAAGAGGGCTTGAAATAGACATGCACAGATTGCCGGAAATGCTAGGGATACCGGTGATCCCGGTGTCTGCGAGAAAGAAAAAAGGCCTTGACATACTTATGCATGCCGCTTCCCATCATATGGAACAGAGCAGCCCGGACAGGATCATACATCAACACGGAGAAAACACTTCTAAAAGCCGGCATAAGCATGACCACCATAAAGAATATACTATGGTATACAGCGATGAAATCGAAGATAAGATTGATATGATAACCGAAGTCCTGGAAAAGAAATATCCGGAAATAAAAAATTTCAGGTGGCATGCAATAAAGCTTATGGAAATGGATCCTGAGATAATGGAAAAATATCCTGTAGACCTTCCTCATGTAATAATGAGGAGCTATGAAAAGGACATCATAAAGCAAAAATACGATTTTATAGAGGAAATCATAGAGGAAGTCGTAGTAAATAAAAAAAAGCAGGAAAACAGGACCGAAAAAGCGGACCGCATACTTACGGGAAGATATACAGGAATACCTATATTTTTCGGGATAATGGCGCTTGTATTCTTTCTTACATTTACGGTGGGGGAATGGCTCAAGGGATATTTTGAGATTGGACTTGACTGGTTTTCGGGATTTTTTGAAAATCTGCTTGTATCTATGAATACTAATGAAATATTAGTATCCCTTATTATAGATGGTATTATATCAGGGGTCGGCGGGATACTGACATTTTTGCCGAATATTTTTATATTATTTCTTGCTCTTGCTTTTCTTGAAGACAGCGGGTATATGGCAAGAGTAGCATATGTAATGGACGGCATAATGGGAAAGCTTGGACTTTCAGGCAAAGCTTTTATACCTATGATATTGGGATTTGGGTGTACGGTTCCGGCAATAATGGCTTCAAGGGCTCTTGAAGATAAAAGGGACAGAATGAGGGTCATAATGATAACTCCGTTTATGTCGTGCAGTGCCAGACTTCCGGTATACGTATTGTTCTCACAGATATTTTTTGGAGATAAAGCTATGCTTGCCGCATATTCCATGTATATCCTGGGAATACTTGTGGCGATTGCATCCGCGTTGGTCATGAAGCTTTTTCAGAAGAAAAAGAGTGTGAATCCTCTGCTTATAGAGCTTCCCGATTATAAATCCCCGAGCGCCTACACGATTGCCATTTATGTTTGGGAAAAAATAAAGGACTATATTACGAAGGCGGGGACAACTATTTTTCTGGCATCCATCGTAATGTGGGCTCTTTTGAATTTCGGACCGTCCGGACTGACAGAAAATATGGGAGAGAGCTTTGGGGCTATTGTGGGAAAGGCTCTCGTACCTGTATTTAAACCGGTGGGATTGGGCTATTGGCAGATCATAGTTGCGCTTATTTCCGGTATTGCGGCAAAGGAAGTAGTGGTTTCGAGCTGCAGCGTATTATTTGGTGTTGGAAATGTGACTTCAGACGTTGGAATGGAAAGTATGTTGTCAATATTGACTGGAATGGGTTTCGGAGCCGTGAATGCTTACAGCCTTATGGTTTTTTGTTTGTTGTATATACCTTGCGCGGCTACGATAGGTACTATAAAAAGGGAAACGGGAAGTGTGAAAAAAACTTTGGGAGCAATCGCTTTTCAGCTTTTAGTAGCGTGGACGGCGTCACTGATAATATATAATATAGGAAGATTACTGTAATTTTTTATGGAAGAATTTACTTTACTTATTCGACGACATATATTATAATCAAACGCAATTCGGCTATTTATTGCTAAGGAAGGACTAGGTGATATTATGAGTGAAATGTTAAAAAGATCAAAAGGAAAGATAGTAATAGTTGGAGCCGGTTTTGTAGGAGCGTCCACCGCTTTTGCCATTGCGTCAAGCGGTATAGCGTCTGAGCTTATATTGGTCGATGTGAATATGGAAAAAGCGTATGGAGAAGCTATGGATTTAAACCATGGTCTCGCGTTTTTGTCGCCCTGTAATATAGACGCAGGAGATTACCCTGATGTAAAGGACGCGGATATTATAATTATAGCCGCGGGTTCCGGAAGAAAACCGGGGGAAACAAGACTAGATCTTGCAAAGAAAAATGCGAATATAATAAAGGCTATCATTCCTAATATTATGCAGTATTATAACGGGGGAGTTCTTCTCGTTATATCAAACCCGGTGGATGTGCTGACATATATTATACAGAAGATGACCGGACTTCCCGCTTCGAAGGTTTTGGGTTCGGGAACGGTCCTGGACAGCGCCAGATTCCGTTATCTTATGGGCCAGCATTGCAAAGTTGACATAAGGAATATACACGGCTATGTAATAGGCGAGCATGGAGACAGCGAAGTCTTAGTGTGGAGCAGAGTAAACCTGGCGGGAGAGAAGATTGACGAATACTGTAATGCATGCGAGAAGAAATGCGGAGGCATTGAGAGAGATAAGATAGCCAAAGGCGTAAGAGAGGCCGGAGCCGAAATAATAAAGAGAAAAGGCGCCACATATTATGGAGTAGCTCTTTCTGTTACAAGGATATGTGAGGCCATTTTAAAAAATCAGCGTTCGATACTTACCGTTGGAAGTGTTGTGGACGGTCCATACGGAATAAAAGATACAGCGCTTAGTCTTCCGAGCATAGTTGGTATAAACGGTATAGAAAAAATATTTGAGCTTAACCTGCTTCCTGAGGAAGAGGAGGATTTGAGAAAATCCGCAGCTAAGATAAGAGAGTCCATAGATTCAGTACTTGAAGACAATATGGTGGATGTAAAATAATCAGAATGGAAAATAGAATAAAACGGGCCGTAATCTTCAAGGATTTGCGGCTTTTTTCTTTGATATGGAAGATACTTTGCCAGATATAAATATTATTATGATATAAAGTATTCCTCCTAACACGCCTGCGACTATATCCCCCATTGTGTCAAGGTTGGATCCTTGCATAGAGGTTTTTATAAATAGGTCGGCGGAGAACTCGTATATTTCCCAAATTCCGGCGCATGCAAAAGAGAAGAGCGCTGAAAATAAATTGCATATAACAGGGATTGGTTTGACATTGTATTTTTTGAACAGATAGGATATAAGAAAATATCCTAAGTCGGCCAATATGACTCCGCTTATAAAATGTACTATCCGGTCGTAAAAAGGTATTTTGCCGTAAAGCCCTGCGACCGAACCCATGACGGCGGCAAATATATCGAAAATCAGCGCCATTGTATATAATCTTTGGGGAATTTTAAACAACACTGCGGAAATTATTATGATGGATAAATAAGCGCCTAATACAGAAGTAAAAGGAACTGAATCACGATATATTATAGTACATATCGTTAAAATTAAGAGAGCAGCGGCTGATATAATAAGTCTTTTTAACGAATCTTTTTTCATTGTATTTATACCTCCGACTAATAATATGAACTAATGTTGACACACAGTACATATACTGTCAATACTTTTAATAATACCCATACAAAAAATTTATAAATGGGGAAATAAAATATAATGTAATATTTTGTTAAAAACCGTTGACATGCTATAATGTTAAAGGGTATAATACCAAACGCTACACTGATTCATCTAGGTGAAGTGAAGACGGTTAGTCGGACAGAGTGCAATGGCCGGCTTGCGCAGGTTGATTAAGGAAGTTCCGGAACAGTCCGGATAAAACGGAGGATTTAAAATGGCAAAGAGCAAGGTCTACACTCCGGAAGGAGTACAGGATATACTTTTTGATGAATGCTATTTGAAAAAGGAGATAGAAAATAAAGCCAGACAGCTGTTCAGGAGTAAAGGATACCGGGAAATAGAAACGCCGTCTATAGAGTTTTACGACGTTTATTCAGACAGACAGAAAATGCTTTCTCAGGAAACAATGTTTAAATTTTGTGATAAAGAGGGAAGGATTCTGGCTTTGAGACCGGATCTTACAGTACCAGCGGTAAGGGCGGCGGCTTCTAAACTGAAGGAATATAAAAAGCCGCTGACTTTGTTTTATGTAGGTAACTCCTTCAGGTATAACGGATCAGGCGGAGGAAAGCAAAAGGAATATACTCAGGCCGGTATAGAGATCATAGGCGCGGAGGGTTCAAAGGCGGACGCCGAAGTGATAGCTACGGCCGTGAACCTTCTTTTGGAGGCCGGACTTGAAAATTTTCAGATAGATATAGGCCAGGTGGAATTTTTCAAGGGACTTATGGCTGACGGAGGTTTTTCAAAGGATGAGGCCGAGGATGTAAGGGCCCTTATAGATAATAAGGATTATATCGGACTTGAAAAGATGATCGAAGACAGAATGCTTTCCCCGGAACTTAAGAAACTTATTTTAAGTATGCCCTCTCTTTTTGGGTCCAGAGATATAATAGAGAAAGTAGAGAGCATGAATATAAACGATGCTTCCAGATCCGCGCTTGCAAATCTTAAGGAGGTCTTGGAAATACTTGACGATTATGGGTATGGTAATTATGTATCGGTGGACCTTGGAATGCTTCCAGGACTTGATTACTATACGGGAATTATTTTCAGAGGATTTACACACGGCATAGGTTTCCCGGTATGCAGTGGGGGAAGATATGATAATTTAGCTGAAACATTCGGAGATAGAGCGCCCGCGACAGGTTTTTCCCTTGGAATAAATATGCTGATAACCGCAATGCGCAGACAAAAGACGGCAAATATACATTGCGGTAAAAGATATTTTATCTCCTATGAAGAGAGCGAAAGAAAGACGGCTTTTATAAAAGCCCAAGAGTATAGAAAATCAGGAATCGAGGCGGCGGTGGACGTTAAAGGATTTTCTCTTGATGAAGCTTTGGATTATGGTGTCAAAGGGGACTTTAGCAGTGTGATTTATATTTCCAGAGGCGGAAAAATAAACCAGTTTGATTTGACCGCTTTTACAGGAGGATCTAAATGAGATATTTGAATATTGCCCTTTCAAAAGGGCGGCTTACAGAAGTGGCTATAGAACTTTTTGAAAATATAGGCATTGATTGTGGAGAACTTAAAGAGTCCACGAGAAAGTTGATACTTTTTGACGAGACCAATAAAATAAAATTTTTTCTTGTAAAGCCTGCGGACGTGCCCACCTATGTGGAGTACGGAGCGGCGGACATAGGTATAGTAGGTAAGGATACTCTTTTGGAGGAGGGCAGGAATCTTTATGAGGTTTTGGATCTGGGCTTTGCAAAGTGCAGAATGTGCGTAGCCGGACCTAAAGAGCTTGAGGGAATTTTGGACAGCATACCAAATAAAAGAGTGGCTACTAAATATCCCAGGGTTGCCAGAGAGTATTTTGAACATGTGAAAAATGAATCTA
>CASDQQ010000146.1 GCA_949282945.1 uncultured Eubacteriales bacterium | reverse complement strand
TCTTAAAATATCCTTTTTTTATATTATCCGGCACGTTATAAAGCTCCGAAAAAATGTGTTCGATGCCGATATGGGAGCGAACTATAAAACATCGGCCTTCTGAACAAAATTTTTTGGCTAAAGCCTGCGGACTTACCCTTACGTCATCAAGAAAACAGGAAAGACATTTTGGGGCCTGATCTATATGGATAAGAACGCTGATTCCATGATAATGCGCCATGGGAAAATAGGAACTTTCTATATTGGTTTTTTGTACTATTGAAAGATCGCCGGGAGAAAGGTAATAAAATTCTTTTTGAAATTCTCTTTCTATACGGCCTTCACGGCAGTGGTTGATTTCAAGGATATTGCCGGGAGATTCTGTTTTTTCGGAATATTTTTGCGTATGTATGTCATGATATACGATTTCAATACCGGGGAAAACTGTATAACTTGTAGCTTTAAGGCTTCCTTCTTCGTCCGAAAAACAATATTCCGTACACTCCATGCGAGTTAGGTTCTCTCCATAATTTTCTGATATTTTTTGACTTTCGAAAAGGGTGCCCATACTGCTATCTTCTAAACAAGCCTTTTTTCTCATAAGTCTTTTGATCGATGGATAAAACCGTGTACCCCGTTTCTGCAATGGCGGCTCTCAGCTGATTTTCGTCAATAATATTTTCGGCTAAAATAACCGTTTGCCCTCTTGTATGTGAGGAGGTTACTTTCCTGACGGGAAAAGAACGACGGATAGTATCGTTAATATGAGATTCGCACATACTGCACATCATTCCCTCAATTTTCATGGTGATCTGGATCATTTTTATTCTCCCTTTCATTTTGATAATGTCTTTTTAAAAATTTTTTTAAATAACTTTTTATTCCTCCGGAGATAACAGCAAATACGAGAACGATAATCGTACCATACCAAAATTCCGGCGTTTTGAGCAGTTCTGACATATTATTCCATTCTCCTAAGAATTTTGAATGAATATTTTTTTCCTGCAAATAATATTTCCCAGAGGTGATAAATTTGCAGTATACCGATCTAAACGATTTGGTCATGAAGAGCAGCAGTACAAGAAAATATTTCCTTTCTTTACCGGTAGAAATTCAGATGCAGCTCCATGAACACAATAAATTTATCCATTCGGCGGCACAGCTGCGTACACAGGTCGACCTGGTCGAAAAACATAACCGGGCCGCCGCCATTTCAGACAGCCTTAGCGGTTTTCTGAAAAGAAAATGATTTCAATGGCCCGACGTCAAAAAATTCAAGAAAGCTCCATATTTTGCTGATAAATGCCGAAATTACGGAAAAGATAAAGTTTTTTCTTATATAAAATAAGGGAGATACAAAGAATCGATGCATCTCCCTTAGCATTTTACATCAGTGCTTATGGCAGGAACCGCTCATCGGGCATCCCTGACAACCGCCTCCGCAGGAGGATTTTCCTTTCTTTTTATTCCGTACCATATTAAATATAATGGCCGCAACAATTAATATCAGTACAAAGCAAATTAGAATAGTGGCTATATTCTCAGCGATCCATGTAAACATGATGAGCGCCTCCTTTCTTTAATAAAACTTTAGTTGACTCTTACCTTTTTAGTCAGTCTGGTAGATTCTTTATAAGGCTTAAACAGCATATAAAGCATACCTGCCAGAATAATAAGGGCGGCAATCAATCCGATTACATTCAGACCGCCAGTAAAAATGGAACCTATCTGGAAAATCATCAGAGCAACAGCATAGGCAAACAGGCATTGATAACCGATTGCGAACCAGGTCCATTTAGCAGAGTTCATTTCCCTCTTGATCGCTCCAATGGCCGCAAAGCAGGGAGCGCACAGCAGGTTGAACGCAAGGAAGGAATATCCGGCAAGTCCGGTAAACGCCGCGGCTATGCTCTCATATACAGAACCGGATGCATTGAAAAGTATGCCCATTGTACCAACTATATTTTCTTTAGCAATAAGTCCTGTAATGGAAGCCACCGTTGCCTGCCAGCTGCCCCAACCGAGAGGAGCAAAGATCCAGGCTATAGCATTACCGATGTTTGCAAGGATAGAGGAACCGATCTCGTCTTCGGAAAGCATCCTGAAGCCGCCGTCCACAAAGCCGAAGAAACTCAGGAACCACACTAAAATAGTAGAAAGCACAATTATGGTGCCGGCTTTCTTGATAAACGACCAGCCTCTTTCCCACATAGAACGGAGTACGTTACCTACAGTAGGAAGGTGGTAAGCCGGAAGCTCCATAACGAACGGGGCAGGATCGCCTGCAAACATTTTAGTTTTCTTAAGCATGATACCTGAGATAATGATACAAGCCATGCCCAGGAAATAAGCAGAGGTGGAAATCCACGCCGAATTTCCGAAGATTGCGCCGGCAATCATGGAGATAAAAGGAATCTTTGCACTGCACGGTATAAAAGTGGTGGTCATGATAGTCATACGGCGGTCACGTTCATTCTCGATAGTTCTTGAGGCCATGATTCCGGGAACTCCGCAGCCGGTACCAATAAGTATAGGAATAAAGGACTTACCGGAAAGACCAAATTTACGGAAAATACGGTCGAGTACGAAAGCGATTCGTGACATATAACCGCAGGCTTCCAAAAATGCGAGAAGCAGGAACAAAACAAGCATCTGAGGAACGAAGCCAAGCACAGCTCCGACGCCGGCCACAATACCGTCGTTGATCAGTCCGCTGAGCCAGTCGGCAGCGCCGACAGCTTCCAGGCCATTGCCTACCAGAACAGGTATTCCCGGAACCCAAACTCCGTATTCAGCCGGATCGGGTTCTGAATATTCATATTCGGCCAGAATACCTACAGCCTCTGCCAGATCGGCACCGGTATATGTAACTTCTTCAGTAGAAAGATCCTCTTCATTTTCGATTTCGATTACAGCCGTATCAGTTGCGGTAAACTGCCCGGCATATTGCGTGAGCAGAGACTCTGCCACTGCCGCGTCAAAATCTTCGGCTTCGGTGTCGAGGGCTGCGGCAAGCTCTTCAGAACCGTCTTTTCCGGTTTCTATAAAAGCATTGACCGCATTCATTGCTTCAGCATATTCCTCGGCAGAATCGTTGTAATCGCGAGAACCTATGCCAAGCAGATGCCAGCCGTCTCCGAACAATCCGTCGTTTGCCCAGTCAGTAGCCGCGGTTCCCACAGTAACCATAGAAATATAATAAACCAGGAACATCACGACAGCAAAGATCGGAAGGCCGAGCCAACGATTAGTTACTACTTTGTCGATTTTATCTGAAACGGACAATTTATCAACGCTCTTTTTCTGATAGCAGGATTTGATAATAGAAGCAATATAGAGATATCTCTCATTAGTGATAATACTTTCCGCGTCGTCATCCAATTCTTTTTCCGCGGCTTTAATATCCTCTTCTATGTGAGAAAGCGTAGTCTCGTCAATGTTCAGCTGACTGAGAACTTTGTCGTCTCGCTCAAATATCTTTATAGCATACCAACGCTGTTGTTCTTCCGGCATATTATGTACAGCGGCTTCTTCTATGTGAGCTATAGCATGCTCCACCGTGCCGGAAAAAGTGTGCATTGGAACGGTCTTTGTGTTATTAGCCGCGTCTATAGCGGCTTCAGCCGCTTCCATGATACCCGTACCTTTCAAAGCGGAAATTTCAACCACCTTGCAGCCAAGCTGACGGGACAGCTCAGCGGTATTGATTTTGTCGCCGTTTTTCTTTACCACATCCATCATATTTATAGCGGCCACTACAGGGATACCCAACTCGGTAAGCTGTGTGGTCAGGTACAGGTTTCTCTCAAGATTTGTACCGTCAATGATGTTTAAAATAGCATCGGGACGTTCACCTATCAGGTAATTACGGGCGACAACTTCCTCCAATGTATAGGGGGAAAGTGAATAAATTCCCGGAAGGTCAGTGATAACTACGCCGCTATGCTTTTTCAGTTTTCCTTCTTTTTTCTCTACCGTGACGCCAGGCCAGTTACCAACAAACTGGTTGGATCCGGTGAGCGCGTTGAACAGGGTCGTTTTACCGCAGTTCGGGTTGCCCGCAAGGGCGATTCGTAAATCCATTTCCAGATTCCTCTCTTTCTGCAATTAGCTATTGCTAACTAAAATACTTAAAAATATGGGGATCCTCCCCATTTCTATACGGTATTATTCCACTTCGATCATTTCCGCGTCTGCCTTGCGGATAGATAATTCATAGCCGCGCACAGTAACTTCAATTGGATCGCCAAGGGGAGCTACCTTTCGGACATATACCTGAACTCCTTTTGTAAGGCCCATATCCATGATCCTGCGTTTGACAGCGCCTTCGCCGTGAAGCTTGACGACATTTACGGTATCGCCGACCTTGACAGCTTTTAACGTTTTCATCGATCTTTTCCTCCTTTAATTAAATTGCACTGATATATGCAAAAAATCATACCATGATTTTTCGTGCCATTTCTTCGCTGATCGCAATTCTGGCGTCTTTAACGTTTACGATCACATTGCCGCTTAGCGCTGTGATGATAGTCACGCTGCTTCCGACAAC
Organism: uncultured Eubacteriales bacterium; assembly: GCA_949282945.1. Lineage (GTDB taxonomy): Bacteria > Bacillota > Clostridia > UBA1212 > CASDQQ01 > CASDQQ01. The sequence continues at coordinate 6,575 of CASDQQ010000146.1, read as the reverse complement.
AAAGCCGAGGTTTTCCAGATGTTTTTTTACTTCCGGACTGCCGCCGATCTTTTTTATGATATTTTCTTCGCCTACATTTGCCAATGCCAACGGCATCATAACAACACCTCACTTTTTATTTCTGTAATTAGTTGCCGCTAACTACGCGGTGTAAAATTAGGTTAGCTTTTGCTAACCATATATATCATAAAGCAATACCATTTTTGTGTCAACCCCTAAAAACAAAAATGGTATTTTTTTGAAACCTGATACTTTATTATATATATGCTTAAATCTTCTATAATTTAATTTTTCTAAAACACATAAATATATAATTACGGCAAAAACGTATTTTGCAGAGCTAAAACCATATTTGATTTATTTTTGACATTATGTTATGATAACAAAAACATATGTGCGAAAAAAGGAGGATCAGATATGCATTTACAGGAATCGGGCGAAATGTATTTGGAAAGTATCTATATTCTTACTAAAAAAAGCGGATATGTCCGATCCTTAGATATTGCTGAATTTATGGGATATTCTAAACCCAGTATCAGTCGGGCGGTGGGCTTGCTGAAAAAAGCCGGATATATAGTTGTAGATCAAATTGGCTATATTACTCTTACTGAGACCGGCAAAGAGATCGCGGAAAAAATTTATGAACGGCACACGACGTTGGCTGAGCTTTTGATGAAGCTAGGCGTTGACGAGGAAACAGCTACGGAAGACGCATGCAAGATCGAACATAATATCAGCGATAAATCATTTGAGGCAATCAAAAAGCATGTTGAAAAGCATAAATTATAGTATAATATAAACATAGTTCTGGATAGAGTATTTGTCACCGCGTCTGTTTTCATAAAATTGACGCGGTGTTTTGTACTGAAAAATATTTTCTTCTTGACAATGAGAAAAAAGAAATTTATCATATAACAGTGCTATATAACACTGTTGTATGGAGGCTGTCAATGACAACAGAACATTTAACGACGTTGGAAAACATTCATAAAGCGGCAAAGATCGAATTTTTAGAAAAAGGATTTAAATCTGCTTCGCTGCGGAATATCGTCAAAACTGTGGGAATGACAACAGGGGCTTTTTATGGATATTATAAAAGTAAGGAAGAATTGTTTGAAGCTCTGGTAGGCGAGCATTATAACTTTATGATAAACCGTTTTAACGATGCCCAAAGAGAGTTCGCGAATCTGCCCCATGAACAGCAGCCGGAGAATTTAAGCAGTATTTCGGGACTGAGCATGTTCGATATGTTGTATTACGCTTATAATCATTTAGAAGAATTTAAGCTGATTTTATGCTGTTCAGAGGGGACGCGTTTTGCCGGACTTATCGACGAGATGGTGGAAATCGAGCTGAAGGCGACGCATGATTATAAAGCGGTGTTAGAGGAGTTAGGCCGTCCGTCACCCCACATTGATACAAATTTAGAGCATATTTTGATCACCGGAATGTTTAACGCGTTTTTTGAGTTGGTCATCCATGAGATGCCTCTTAACGATGCGGAAACCTATCTGAAAGAAATGCGGGAATTTTATACCGCAGGCTGGATGAAGATTATGGGGCAGTAAAGCCCTATAATTTTTGACATTTAGTTAGCAAATGCTAACTAAAGTGAGCAAAGGATATCCAGAAGCGGCTGCAGCGCTTCTATATCATAATAAAGCCGTAAAAGGAGGAATTATTTTTGAAAAAAAAATCTAATTTATCGCGGTTACTGAGTTATGCGGGAAAACATAAGTATCTGACCTATGCTTCCTGGTTTTTATCTGCCGTCAGCGCTTTTATGGCGCTTATACCATATTTGTATATATGGCGGATAATGAGAGAAGTTTTAAATGTGGCTCCTGATTTCAGTAAAGCGCAAAATTTGACCTATAACGGTTGGATGGCCGTATTATTTGCGGTGGTTGCTGTACTTATCTATATTGCGGGGCTTATGTGTTCTCATGTGGGTGCTTTCCGCATTGCCACCAATATGCGCATACATATTATGCGGCATATTGTAAAACTGCCGCTAGGATTTGCAGAGAGTTTTGGCAGCGGGAAGCTCAGAAAAATCGTTAATGAAGCCAGCGCTTCCACGGAAAATTATCTGGCTCATCAGCTGCCTGACAGGGCCGTAGCTATCGCTACGCCAATAGGATTGCTCGTACTGCTGTTTGTATTTGACTGGAGGTTGGGTCTTTTGAGCCTTGTGCCTGTTATTCTCGGATTTCTCATTATGATGAGCATGACCGGAGCAAAAATGCAGCAGAAGATGAAGGAGTATCAAAATGCCCTGGACGATATGTCAAACGAAGCGGTGGAATATGTACGTGGTATTCCCGTAGTAAAGACTTTTGGGCAGACTATCTTTTCTTTTAAAAAGTTCAAAGATTCTATCGACCGCTATAAAAAATGGGTAATTGCTTATACCAAGCAGCTTCGTGTTCCTATGATGTTATATACGGCCGCTATCAACGGAGTGTTTGTTTTTTTGACCGCGGGCGGACTGCTCTTTACGCAAAACGACGTGACCTCCGAATTTTTATTAAATTTAATTTTCTACATTATTATTACGCCGATCATTTCGCTGACGCTGACAAAAATTATGTTTCAAAGTGAAAACGCTATGATCGTAGACGATTCCCTGCGGCGGATGGACAGCGTACTTACATTAGAACCGCTGAAAGAAGCCGAGCGTCCACAGCATCCAAAGGACGGTTCTGTGGAGCTTAGGAATGTACGGTTTAGCTACGATGGTGAGAAGGACGTGCTAAAAAATATTTCCCTCTCGGTTTCAAACGGTCAGACGGTGGCTTTTGTGGGCCCGTCCGGAGGGGGAAAGACCACTCTTGCCAATGTAATCTCCAGGTTTTTTGACCCACAGAGCGGCACGGTAAAGATAGGCGGCGTGAATGTAATGGAAATTCCAAAAGAAGAGCTTATGGATACTGTTTCTTTTGTTTTTCAAAATAGTCGGCTGATCAAGGCTTCTATTTTGGAAAATGTGAAAATGGGCAAGCCGAACGCTTCCAGGGAAGAGGTGATGGAGGCGCTTAAAAACGCTCAGTGCATGGATATTATTGAAAAGCTGCCAAGGGGTGTGGATACGGTTATAGGTTCAAAGGGAGTATATCTTTCAGGAGGCGAACAGCAGCGTATAGCTATTGCCCGTGTTATGCTTAAAAATGCTCCTGTCATTATTTTGGATGAAGCCACCGCATTTGCTGATCCTGATAATGAAAGCCGTGTCCAGGCTGCTTTTTCCAATCTTTTAAAGGGTAAAACAGTCATTATGATCGCGCACAGGCTCTCTACTATTGTTAACGCGGATCAAATCTACGTTTTGAAAGATGGTGAAATTGCTGAAAGCGGCACAAGCCGCGAACTTTTGGAAAAAGGTGGTATATTCAGCAGCATGTGGCAAAATTATCAGACTTCCGTGCAGTGGAAAGTCGCAAAGGAGGCGTAACTATATGATAAAACGACTGCAAAGAAAATACGCCCTGTCAGAACAGGGCGCGAAGGATCTAATTAAGGGCTGCATCGCCTGCGTATTTCAGAATATATCTTTTATGTTCCCCGTGGGGCTGCTGTATTTCCTTGTCAGCGATCTGATGAATGGCGTAAGCGAAGGCAGGGCCGCATTTTATATCATAGGGTGTATAGTGTGCGTAGGACTTATTTTACTGACAACGTGGTTTCAATATAACGCTACCTATTTCGCTACTTATACAGAAAGCGGCGTACGGCGTATTACGCTTGCTGAAAAATTGAGGAAAATTCCGCTGTCTTTTTTCGGTAAAAAAGATCTTGCAGACCTTACCAGTACTATTATGGCGGACTGTACATTTCTAGAGCAGAGTTTTTCGCATTTTATTCCCGAGCTTGCGGGGGCAATCATATCTACGCTGCTCATTTCTGTCAATTTGTTCTTTTTTGACTGGCGTATGGCTTTAGCGGCTCTATGGGTAATGCCGGTATCTTTTGCGATCGTAGGTTTTTCCGCGAAGGTACAGGAGCGCCTGAATCAGAAAGCTATGGATGCAAAAATGGCATGCGCGGATGGTATTCAGGAGTGTATTGAAACGGTAAGGGACTTAAAAGCAAATAATGCGGAGGGAGATTATTTAAAGGGTTTGGAAAAGAAGATCCGAAATGTGGAAAAGAGGGCCATTATAAATGAGTTTGGTCTGGCCGCTTTTGTGGTAACGGCTTCTCTCATTTTGAAACTGGGCATTGCTACGGTGGCTTTGGCAGGAGCCGCTTTGTTGATGCGGGGAACTCTTGATATTCTTACCTTTTTTATGTTTTTGTTGGTAGTGTCCCGGCTTTATGATCCTTTGCAGGGAGCTTTGCAGAATTTGGCCGCGGTGATCAGTACCCGGACTAATATCGCTCGCATGAATGAAATTTTAGATCATCCTGTACAGGACGGAGAAAGCAAACTGACCAATGAAGGCTATGACATTACTTTCAGCCATGTAGGGTTTTCCTATAACAGCGGCGAAACAGTTTTGAAGGATGTTTCCTTTACCGCCAGACAAGGGGAAGTAACGGCTCTTGTGGGGCCGTCAGGCGGGGGTAAGACCACGGTTTCCCGTCTGGCGTCCCGGTTTTGGGATATCGATAAAGGGAAAATCACTGTTGGAGGTATGGATATATCGAAAATCGATCCGGAAGCGCTGCTTTCTCTTTATTCTATTGTTTTTCAGAATGTTACGCTGTTTGATAATACAATTTTAGAAAATATACGTATAGGCAATAAAAATGCTACTGATGAAGAAGTCATAAAGGCGGCAAAACTTGCTAACTGCGATGAATTTGCCGAAAAGCTGCCTGATAAATGGAACAGTAATATCGGTGAAAACGGATGTGAACTTTCGGGCGGCGAGCGTCAGCGTATTTCCATCGCCAGAGCATTTTTAAAAAACGCGCCGATCATTTTGCTTGACGAGGCCACGGCGTCTCTTGATACAGAGAATGAGACGCTGATCCAGACGGCTCTTTCACGGCTGATAAAGAATAAAACGGTAATGGTGATAGCCCACCGTATGCGTACTGTGGCCGGAGCGGATAAAATTATTGTTTTGGACGGCGGAATTGTGGCAGAGGAGGGAGCGCCAGACAAGCTGCTTGAGAAAAACGGTATTTATTCTAAAATGGTCAGACTGCAGACTGAAAGCCAAAACTGGACGTTAGCGTAATATTTATTTTTTGCATATCTCAATATGTAATATAAGCATTTGATAGATAAAGTCCCAATTGCTAAAATATAAACTATACGATAGAAAGATACAACATATATTTTTGTATTGCGTAAAAATATTGGGAGGGATAGACTATATGAAAAATGCCAAGTATGAGAAATTTGAACAAACAAATATTTTTGGAAAGGGTATGCCCAACGAAGCGTTTTCCCAGTATTTTGTCGGAGAGTCTTTTTTGAATCCTCTTACAAAACAGGGAGATACGCCGGTGTTTCTCGCCAACGTGACCTTTGAACCAGGCTGCCGTAATAACTGGCATATTCATCATGCTTCAAAGGGAGGCGGCCAGATATTGCTCTGCGTGGCAGGGGAAGGTTGGTATCAGGAAGAAGGTAAGCCCCCGGTAAGTCTTACGCCGGGAAAGGTCATTGTCATTCCCGCTGAGGTAAAACATTGGCACGGGGCAAAAGCGGATTCCTGGTTTAGCCATATAGCCATAGAGGTACCCGGAGAAAACACTTCAAATGAATGGTGCGAACCGGTGGATTCTTTTCAATATCCTGCCGAAGGATAAAATAATTTAAAAGGAGAAATCTGAAAATGAAAAAACTTGTAGCGTATTTTTCGGCAAGCGGAGTTACAGAGAGAGCCGCTAAACAGCTTGCGAACGCCGCGAAGGCCGATATATTTGAAATCAGACCCAGTGTACCTTATACGAAGGCGGATCTTAACTGGATGGATAAAAACAGCCGTAGCTCAGTGGAAATGAAAGATCCCTCTTCACGGCCGGAAATAGCGGAAAAAATAGATAATCTGAAGGACTATGACGTTGTTTTTCTGGGATTTCCCATTTGGTGGTATGTAGCTCCCACGATTATAAACACGTTTCTTGAAAGTTATGATTTTTCCGGAAAGACCATTATTCCTTTTGCCACTTCAGGAGGAAGCGGATTTGGAAAAACTGTGGATGTGTTAAGTAAATGCTGCTCTGACAAAGTAAAATGGCTGCCGGGTAAATTGCTTAACGGCGTATCGGAGAGAGAACTTAAAGAATGGATTGACAGTATTAAAATATAGTTCAGGCAGTAACAAAAAACAGCGTACGCCCTAATGATGAGGTCCCATAACGAAGGTTTTGAAAACAAGTGGTAAAGACAATCGGTACGGTATATTGCAGAAAAATCTAAAACTGAATTTGGAGGAAACTTCAATGAAATCATTATTTGAACAAATGGGCGGCGTTTATACACTGCAAGGCGACTATTACTTACCGAATCTCACTTTACCCGCCGAAGAAAACAAGATCATAGGGATATGGGGACAGCGGCATTTGCGGTATATCCGGCAGCACAGAAAAGTGTTTTACACCAATCTGCTCACAAG
>CASDQQ010000145.1 GCA_949282945.1 uncultured Eubacteriales bacterium | reverse complement strand
TAATAAACATTAACAATTTTTGCCGTGCAGACAGGAAAATGAGTATGAAAGATTTTTATTTGAATTTTAAGGATTGTAACGGTTAGTTTATTCAGCCTTCTCATATATTTTTGAGGAGGCTGATTGAATTTGTTTAAACATTACGGAGGGAGAATGTTTTATGTTAGCTGATGAAGGAAGAAGCCAGTCCGTTCCGGTGGGTACTTTGGGTATAATAGCCATGAACGGATGTCAGGAAATAGGAGAAAAGGTAAATAATTATCTGGTGAAGGGAAGAGCTAGTTTTGACAGCGATTTAAAGGATGATTTAGCTTTTTTTGGCTACATAAGAGACAGTTATTTGTTGGACAGCAAATGTCCGAGATTCGGAACGGGTGAGGGGAAAGCCGTCCTGAACGAATCGGTAAGGGGACATGACATATTTATAATAGTGGATGTGTTCAACTATGGATGTAAGTATAAAATGTATGGAATGGAAGTTCCTATGAGCCCTGACGACCATTATCAGGATCTTAAAAGAGTTATAGGTGCCATAGAAGGAAAAGCCAAAAGGATAACCGTTATAATGCCCATGCTTTATGAAGGCCGTCAGCACAGGCGAACTTACAGAGAGTCATTGGACTGCGCGTCTGCTTTGCAGGAACTTTTATCTGTAGGCGTAGGAAATATAATAACCTTTGACGCTCACGATCCGAGAGTCCATAACGCGATACCTCTGGGAGGTTTTGAAAATGTTATGCCTACTTATCAGATGATAAAGGCTATTTTAAAAAATGTGCCGGACGTTAGATTTACGCCGGATAAAATGATGATAATATCTCCCGACGAGGGCGGAATGAGCAGAAGCATATATTACAGCTCTGTTTTAGGCGTGAATTTAGGTATGTATTATAAACGGAGGGACTATTCCACCATAGTGAACGGGAGAAATCCTATTGTAGCTCATGAGTTCTTAGGAGAATCTGTAGAGGGAAAAGACCTTATAATAGTTGACGATATGATATCTTCCGGAGAATCCGTCCTGGATATAGCCAGAGACCTTAAGGGACGCAAGGCCAACAGAATTTTTGTAGCCACCACATTCGGGCTTTTTACAGACGGTCCCGCCAAGTTTGACGAGGCTTATTCCAAAGGCCTTATAACAAAAGTGTTTACCACTAACCTTAATTACCGGACGGAAGAGCTCAGGAACCGGGAATGGTACTGCGAGGTCGACATGTCCAAATACATAGCTTATATAATAGACACTCTCAACCACGACCAATCCATAAGCAGCCTGCTTGATCCATCATGGAGGATAAAGAAACTTCTCCATAATAATGGATACTGATATAACAAGTTTTCAGGACGTTTTCTGTTTGTACAAGTTTATACGATAGTATAAAGGCGTATATACGGGTAAGCGTCCTTTTTAATATAAAAACAAGGAGGATATTTTTTATGAAGATAACATTTATCGGGGCCGGAAGTACGGTTTTTGCAAGGAACGTTATAGGGGATTGTATACTTACGCCAGAATTTGGAAACTTTGACGTATGCCTTTTTGACATAGACCCTAAAAGACTTGAAGAGTCCTTCCTGATAATATCCAACATAAACAGGACTATGAACGGAAGGGCTAATATCACCTATACCCTTGACAGGGAATATGCGTTCAGGGGAGCAGACTTCGTTGTAAACGCCATACAGGTGGGAGGATATGAGCCCTGTACTGTAACGGACTTTGAAATACCAAAAAAATACGGACTGCGTCAGACTATCGCCGACACTTTGGGAATAGGCGGTATTTTCAGAGCGCTGAGGACCATTCCGGTCATGAAATCCTATGCCGACGATATGGAAAAATACTGTCCAAACGCTATTTTATTGAATTATACCAACCCTATGTCAATGCTTTCAGGATATATGCAGAGATTTACTAATATACAGACCGTAGGCCTTTGCCATTCTGTTCAGTCCTGCGCCAATCATCTGCTGAACATTCTCGGAATGAATGAATATATAAATAAAACCAAATGGGAGATAGCAGGAATAAACCACCAGGCATGGCTGCTTTCTATCAAGGATCTGGAAGGAAAGGACCTTTATCCGGAAATAAAAAGAAGAGCATCCTCGCCTGATTACAATAAGGACGGAAACGATCTTGTACGGCTTGAGATCATGAAAAATTTTGGATATTATGTTACCGAATCTAGCGAACATACATCGGAGTACACTCCATGGTTTATAAAGGATAAATATCCGGAACTTATAGAAAGATTCAAAATACCTCTGGACGAGTACCCAAGAAGGTGTATAAATCAAATAAATGAATGGAATGAAGTAAGAGACAGCCTTATAAAAGATTCACATATAGAGCACAGAAAAACGGAAGAATTTGCCTCTTATATAATAAAGGCCGTTACTACTGACGTGCCGTTCAGGATACACGGCAATGTATTAAACACAGGACTTATAACAAACCTTCCGCAGAACGCCTGCGTAGAGGTACCCTGTCTTATAGACAGAAACGGAATAAATCCATGCTATGTGGGAGAGCTCCCCGAGCAGTGCGCGGCTGTAAACCGTACGAATATAAATGTTCAGCTTCTTACTATAAAAGCAGCTGAGACTTTAAAGAAAGAATATATATATATGGCAGCCATGTTGGATCCTCATACATCTTCCGAGCTTTCAATAGACGACATAAGAAATCTGTGCGACGATCTGATCGAAGCGCATAAGGGATGGCTGCCAGAGTATAGATAATTATTTTTCAGCCTTGAAACGGAGCCTGGGACAGACGTATAAAGAACCCCTGATTATGAGAACAAACGGGGCACTCTGTAGGAGCTTCTGTCCCTGTGTGGATGTGTCCGCAGTTAAGGCACATCCATTGAGGCGCCGTATTATCTGTAAAGAGCTGATTTTGGCCCATAAAGTTCGCGAAATGTTCAAAACGGTCGCCGTGGAATTTTTCAATATTGCTTATCATATAGAAGGCTGAAGATATTTTTTGAAATCCCTCTTCTTTTGCTATATTGGCAAAAGAAGAATATATCACCTGATATTCTTCATATTCGTTATGCTTAGACTCCCTTAGTATCTTTTCTAAATTTGCTGATGAATCTATGGGATATTTAGCGTTTACAAGTATATTTTCTCCGGCAAACTCCGAAAGAAAATTATAAAAGATTTCCGCATGTTCCTTTTCCTGCTGAGCAGTAAAGTGAAAAAGAGAAGCTAAAACATGAAGATTGCTCTTTGTGGCTAAAGATGCGGCGTATTCATATCTGGCTCTTGCCTGGCATTCTCCGGCAAAAGCTCTCATAAGATTTTCTTTTGTAGCGCTGTTGGCAAAATTAACCGCCATAATTAATGTACCTCCTGATTTTTGTTGATATATTAATTATCGGCAGTTTTTCCATATATATTCATTAATTTACATAAGAGGAGCGAAAAGTCTCAGAAAAGCTTGTATGATACGGGTAAAAATATTGCTTCGCCGGCAATCCGCCAGGGATATTTCGTGGCATTTTTGCAAAGTAAGGGCAAAATCATCCCGTATTTGAATCAGGCTTGAAGTCTTATAAAGCCATGCCGCACATTCAAAATGCAGATAAAGACTTCTGTAGTCAAGGTTTATGGTTCCGACCACTCCGTAGGTATCATCGGATACAAATGTTTTTGCGTGGATAAAGCCGGGGACATATTCATATATCTTAACGCCGGCTTCTATCAGCGTCTGATAATGGGCCCTTGAAACCGCGTGTATAAAGGGCTTGTCCGGAATAAAGGGGGTAATTATCCTTACATCTACACCCTTTTTGGCGGCAAGGCTCAAAGCGGTCATCATTTCGTTATCTAATATAAGATAGGGGGTTGTAATATAAACATATTTTTTAGCTTCATTTATTATATTCATGTACACGTTTTCGCTCACCAACTCATTATCTAGCGGGGAGTCGGCATAAGGCTGTACGTATCCAGGTTCCTGGCAAAAGGGAGGAATATAGTCTTCGGGGCATCTGTACTTTTTATAGTCCTCAAATGTATTGCTAAGATAGTTCCACATGGACAGGAACATAACGGTAAAACTAAATACTCCGGGCCCTTTAAGCATTATTGCAGTATCCTTCCAATGCCCGAATCTTTCTACCTCGTTAATATATTCATCTGCTAAATTGATCCCTCCCGTAAAAGCGGTATGACCGTCTATGACCAGTATTTTTCTATGGTCCCTGTTATTCAGCCTCACATAGAGGAGCGGAATAAGAGGGTTAAAAACTAAACATTTTATACCTAAAGCTTCTATCATTTTATTGTATTTATAAGGCAGTTTTGTGACGCATCCAAAATCATCGTATATAAGTCTTACGTCCACGCCTTCTTTCACCTTCTGGGCCAGGATATTTAAAACAGTATCCCACATTTTTCCCTCTTGTATTATAAAATACTCAAGAAAAATAAATTTCCTGGCCTTTTTCAGTTCCTCCACCATTTTTTCGAATTTTACTTCTCCCGACGGAAGATACTCTGAATAAGTGTCCTTATAAGGAGGATATAAGGAGCTTCCTAAAATATATTTAGACTGGTTGTTAGGAGCTTCCTCAAATCCTTCTTTGAAAGATTCTTTAAGTATTATATTTGAATTTCGAAGGTTCCTCCTGTCTTTTGCGGAAAGACGGTTCCCTCCGAAAAGCAGATAAAAAAGTCCGCCGAATACGGGAAAAAGCAGGATTGGTATTATCCACGCTATTTTATACGCGGGGTTGCTTTTATTGTTTACTATAAAAATTACAACTGAAATGCTGAGCAAAACAGAAAATGTATAAAAGTAAATATAAAGGCTTTCGAAATTTATTATAGTAAGTATAAGTATAGCGGCCTGAAGAGCTATGGAAACTCCTATGAATATTATCCTGTTGTATAAAACCTTTTTTCTCATTTAATAGCTGTCCTCCTCTTGCTCATTTCCTGATTATGATATACAGAATATCACATAATAATGCTATTGTGAAATATATAAAAAAGTGTTATTTTTATATAAATCTTTAGGAGATTAAAAAAATGCTTACAATTATAATAAACCCAAAATCGGGCGTCCCGGTTTACGAACAGATTTATAAATTTATAAGAAAAGAAATAGAAACGGGAAAAATAAAAGCAGGTGAAAAACTTCCGTCAAAAAGAAAATTGGCGGCTCACCTTAAAGTGGGGCTGGTAACCGTTGAAACTGCTTACGGACAACTCCTTGCAGAGGGATATATAAGATCGGAACCTAAAATCGGCTATTTCGCGGAACCGATCAAAGGACTTAAAACCCGCGGCCGGGAGTATATGAAAGATACGGAGATTACGGATTACCCATACAAAACCGAGGAAAAATATACATATGATTTCAAGACAAATACTGTCGATACAGAGGAGTTCCCGTTTGCCACATGGGCAAAGATCTCAAGAAAAATATTGTCGGAAAATCGCCAGGGTATCCTTAATCCCATAGATTTTAGGGGACTTTGGGAGCTGAGAAAAGAAATCGCAAAATATATTTACAGCTTCAGAGGAATGGATGTCAGCCCGGAACAGATAATTGTGGGAGCAGGTTCAGAATATCTCATAAGTATGACTGTAAAATTTTTAGGAATGGAAAAGCTGTATGCGGTGGAAAATCCCGGATATTATAAAATACAAAAAATATTTAAAAGCAGCGGTGTAGAAGTCAGGCCTATAGGACTGGATAAATATGGAATATTAGTAAAAGATCTTGAAAGATCGGGCGCGGATGTAGTTCATGTAACTCCCTCTCACCATTTTCCCCTTGGCATAGTCATGCCTGTAAAAAGGAGGCTTGAGCTTATAGAATGGGCGAATATAAAAGATGGCAGATATATAATAGAAGATGATTACGACAGCGAGTTCAGATTCTCGGGAAAACCAATTCCCGCGCTTCAGGGGCTTACCGATTCAGAAAGGGTAATATATATAAATACTTTTGCCAAGAGTCTTACACCATCTATAAGAATAGGATATATGGTACTTCCGAAAGCGCTTTTGGAAAAATATAATAAAGAACTTTATTTTTATTCTTCGACCGTGCCCGGCTTTGAGCAGTATACACTGGCGGAGTTTATGAAAAACGGCCATTTTGAAAGACATGTATCCAGAATGAGAAATACTTACAGAGAGAGGCAGGCTGTCTTGATAGACGCGATTACAGGCGGAGCGCTCGGCGGCGCGGTGGAGATAGGAGGGCGCGACGCAGGGCTGCATTTGCTTTTAACAGTAAAAAACGGTATGGATGAAAAAGAACTGGTGGAATCAGCAAAAAAATTTGACACCAGAGTCTATGGACTTTCCGATTACTATGAGGCCGGAAATGAAATAGAAAAAAATATTTTTCCGGAGGCCACCGTAGTGGCGGGATTTGCCGGAATGAAAAGCGACGAGCTTAAAAAAGCCGTTAAAAATCTTGAAAAGGCATGGATAATATAAAGATCATCTTTTTTTAAAGATGTGGTCCATTTTTTCTCTTATACGGGTTCTGGCAGTTTCTTCACCGCAGAGGTCTATAAAGAAATTTTCTCCGTCTTTTATTATATAAGAACCTTCTTTAATATCGGCAGGAAGAACGCTAAGCGGAATATTCAACATACCGGAGCCTTCACTTTCGCATACTGCGAAATCTCCCTCGATCCTGTCTACTATAAATTTTTCCGGCATAAATCAGGACCTCCTTTTCCTGCTGACTTAAGGTTTACAGTTCTGGCAGGCTTTATAACCTGCAGATATGCAATCTTCTTTACTATAAAACTCTACTTTGTTGGAAGCGGACATTTTGTTTACCGAAGGGCACCAGGAATAATGAAACAGTTTACTGCTCTTATTGCCTATATAAATGATTTCGGGCGGTTCCACACTTCCTTCAGGACCTCCAAAGGATATAGAGTTACCGTCGGAAGAGGCTATGATAGTACCTAATTCGTCTGTTCTGTAAAATTTTATTCCCATTTCGGTAAGCTTGTTTAAAGTTTTATTTGTGGGATGACCGTATAAATTATCTTTCCCCACAGAAATAACGCCGTATTTTGGATTCACTTTTTTTAAAAAAGCTTCGGAACTGCTTGAAGAAGAACCATGATGGCCTATCATAAGCACGTCGGCCGATATATCCAATCCGGAAGCTACCATTTGTGACTCAGAAACCGAAGTGGCGTCTCCCGTAAAAATAAATGATGTGTTACCATAAGATAGCTTTAAAGAAACAGAATAATCGTTGAGATCCTCATACTCTTCCGATGAAGGAGACAGTATTTTAAATGAAGATTTTTTAAATGTATAGTCCTTCCCTACCTCTGGAGCGTCAACTGGTATATCTTTGGCTATGATCTCGTCAATAAAGTTTTCAAATGTTTTCGTAGAAGTTTCTTTTTCTGGCATGATAATCTTATTTACGGTAAAATTTTTGAGTACTTCAGCGGCTCCGCCTATATGGTCCTCATGAGGATGTGTGGCTATAAAAAAATCCAGAGTCTCTACTTCGAGATTTTTTAAATAATTTACTACGGTTTGAGCTGCCTCGCCTGTTCCGGCGTCTATAAGCATAAATCTTTCATTGTACTGCACCAAAACTGAATTAGCCTGACCAACGTCTATATAATGAACCTTCAAAATTCCTTCATCTGAACCGGAAGACAGGAAAGAAGGCGAACTTGTCGGAGCGTCAGTTTCGTTTTTATAATATATGCTGTTGTAGGCGCATGAGACAAGGATCAGAGAGGATACTATTGCGATTATAAAAATAATAACTGAT
>CASDQQ010000144.1 GCA_949282945.1 uncultured Eubacteriales bacterium | reverse complement strand
ATATGCCTTTCGACATATCCATTTAAAAAACGCTATGCTAATTAGTTCGCATATTCTTTAAGCATTTCATTTGCTGACTTAGCAGCTGAGTTAAGAGCTTCCGTAGGATCCACACCGTCTCTTAAAACTGATAAAACAGCTTTACTCAGTTCTTCCTCTATCTGTGGCCAACAAGGAACCGCCGGTCTGTACTTGGTTTTTCCCATCTGTTCTACAGCAACCTTCCAGAATGCGGAAGAGTTGTCAGCTGCATAATAATCATCCTCTGTAGCAGGGAGATAGGAAGGAATAAATGAATGGTTCTTGCAATATCTGTACAGATAATATTCATCTGTCAAAGAGTTCTTCTGAGTTGCAAAATGAACAGCAAAATCATATGCCAAATCAGGGTTCTGAGAAGTAGTTACTACTGATAGAGCATAAAGACCAAGTCCAGAATATCTCTCTCCGCCTTCCATAAGAGCAGGCAAAAGTCCGAATTCAACTCCGTCTATAGCATCGGCATTATTAAGATGCCATGTTCCGTAGTCACCCATAGAAGTCTGAGTCTCTTCATAAGCTTCCGAGCTTATCAATCCGGAGGATTTCAGCTGAAGCATCATCTGAAGAGCCTTAACGCCGGTTTCAGTATCATTAAATATAGCCTCGGTCATATCCTCGTTAAGAACGTCTCCGCCAAGTCTCCATACCCAGAACATAAAGAAGAAAGCCGGCCAGTTATAACGAGTATCGCTTACTGAAGGAATCGTATAAACATTGTGGTCAAGGTTCAAGGCTTTGATCTTTCCGCCATAGTCAATAAGCTCCTCCCAAGTAGTAGGCAGACTTACGCCGGCAGCCTCAAGATCAGCAGTCTTAGCTCCGAAAACTATAGTATTAGCGTCAAAAGGAATTCCATATACAGCGTCTTTATAAGTAACCGCACCCCATGCGGACTCTGAAAAATCTTTTGAAAGCGTTTCAGTAGCGCCGTATTTTGCATTCAAATCCAAAACGTTTCCTTCCTGTCCCAAAGCTGTAACGTAAACGTGATCCATTCTTATAAGATCAGGGGCGGTACCGCCGGCAATCTGAAGCTCTAACGTAGTTGTTCCTCCAGCATCTCCAGGAGTAGTAAACATGGTGATTTTATCACTATACTTACCGCCTTCACCGCTATTGGCCGCTTTAAAGTCATACCAAGCATCCGCTATAAGTTCCTGGTCTTTAGCATCGTTATCCCACCACACAACGCAAGTGTTTTCGTCTCTTTGCGGAGTAGCGGTAGGACCCTCTGTTGCCTTCGGATCTTTATGCGTACAACCTACGAATACAGACGTCATCGCTATTGCGATAACCAAGAAAAACAGTAAACTCTTTTTCATCTTTCATTCTCCTTTTTTATTTTATTTTAAAAATTTAAAAGCAAATTTATAATTCTTCAAACATATATCCTACTTTGAAAACCGTTTTAATACACTTCGCCTTACTTCCAAGCTTTTTTCGCAAATTGGTTATCTGTTTATCCGGAGCCCGTTCGTCACCTTCAAAATCATATCCCCATAAATCTGTTATAAGCTTATCCTTTGGTATGGCCTTATTCTTATTAAGCATAAGATACTTCAGAAAATCATATTCCTTCGGTCGAAGATCAACAGGTACCCCGTCCACCGTTACACTATGAGACATCGTATTTAACTCTATTCCGCAGGCGGAAATAATATTCGAGCCAATTATATTTCCCATAGACCTTTTTATAAGGTTTTCAGCCTTAGCAACCAATACCGAATAAGAAAAAGGTTTAGTTATATAATCGTCCGCCCCTAAAGCGAATCCCTGAAGCTTATCCGTCTCGCTCTCTCTGGCCGTTATAAAAATTATAGGCGTATCATTGTGCTGTCTTATATATTTGCAAACTGTAAACCCATCCGTCCCGGGAAGCATAACATCTAAAAGAATTACGTCAAAAGAGCCTTCATTGACTGCGTTAATAGCGTCGATTCCAGAGTAGACCTGAGTAGTAACAAATCCCGCATTCTGAAAAAAATCAGCTATCAGCTCATTTACGGTCTTATCATCTTCAACAATTAAAACAGAATATTTCAACAAATACCTCCGACAAAATTACTTTTACTTATTATGCTTACATATGTTTCGTAAATTGATTATAAACCATTTATGTCTAAAAAACGTCCGAAACCTTGCTTTTCTTAATAAAGAAAAACCGACAATTTCTAAATAGAGAAACTGTCGGAAAAATTATATTATTGCTTAAAAACCATAGTCAGTATCAAAATAATTCTTATTTTCACCGGACTCTTTAAAATCCACCTCAGAAAGCAGATCCACATTTGCCGGAGCCACTACATAAACCGGCTCTGATATTTTCCTTATATTACAGTCCAAGGCAAAACAACATCCGGAAACAAAATCAAATATCCTTCTCTTTTCAGTGGCGCTCTTAACATTTTCCAGATTCAATACCACAGTCATATGGGATCTCAGGTGATCGCATATCATAGGACAATTATCAAACTCTGTAGGATTACAAAGTACGACCCTCAGACCGCTGTTTCCGCTGTATCCAGACATCCTGTTTGTAACCGGACGCTCAGACGTCATATTTCTGGCCTCATTTCTCTTTGAAAATTTTCTTCCGCTGAAAAAACCGCCGTCCATTATAGGTTCCTCTTCTTCTGCGTAATCATATGTATTCGCTCTCGGCGCTTCATCTGCCACAGCCTCTTCCTCATTGGTCTCATAAAAATCATCATACTCGTCATAGCCTGAATCTATGCCTAAAAAATCTTTACATGCCTGAAAAAAACCCATTTCTTTTCCTCCCGTATCCTTGGTATTTAATATAAACTTATTCTTTTGTAAAAATAGAAGTACCTACCCGTATGAGATTTGCACCCTCTTCAACAGCAATTTCAAAATCGTTGCTCATGCCCATAGATAAATATTTCATATCAATATTATGTATTTTTTCCCTGGAGATGTCAATATATATTGTATGCAGCTCTTTAAAAATTTTTCTCACATTTTCCATATTTGTAATATTAGGAGCCATTGTCATAAGGCCTTCAAGCCTTATATTTCTATATTGTGACATTTTAATTACAAACCCCTCTACAGCCTCTGGAGTTATCCCAAACTTACTCTCCTCACCGGACACATTAACCTGGAGCAAAAATGGAACCACCCTAGATATTTTTTCAGCCTGCTTTTCTATCTCCTCAGCAAGATAGATACTATCTACAGAATGGATAAGTTCCGTTTTATCTACAACATATTTAACTTTATTGGTCTGCAAATGTCCTATCAAATGCCATTTAAAAGGTTCTGATCTATCGTATTTTTTCAAAAGTTCCTGAACCCTGTTCTCGCCAAACTCTATCTGTCCGGCGTTTTCATAAGCGTCAAGAACTTCAGCTTTACCAACTGTTTTTGAAACGGCTATTATCCTAACGTCATCAGGATTTCTCCCCGATCTGATGGCCGCTTTCGTCACCCTTTCTCTCACATTTTGTATATTTTTCGAAATATTGCTCATATTACCCGATCACCTGACCTTCATTTACCTTTTCAGGATTAATTATTATAAAATCATTTATATCGAAAGTAATCTCTCCCTCAGGGTCCAAATTTTCAATAATCGCGTACTCTCCGCTCATCGCCTTTATTTTGGCATCAACATAATAAACATATCCGGATTTTATAACCGCTACTTCAGCTTTGTTTTCAATATAGTTTATATTTGAAAGAGCTTTTTTAGGAACTTTTATACCTTTTGTCTGGCCTGTTATCACATCAATATCAACCAACCTCAAAAGAGTGGTTTCTGAAAGAGCTCTGTCCGCTTTAAATACTATTACCGCATTTTTACCTTCTATTACGATCTTTTCTACTTGAGCACTTATGACCAGATTATTCTGATTGATCCTTATATCAACCGCATCTCCTTTGCTCATTCCGGAAATATCGTCGTATTTTACACTGCAGGCAAAATAATAGTTTATATCAGTTATTATTTTAGCACATTCGGTTTTATCAGCCGTTTCTTTCCCCGATTCTATTTTCTGGGCAAGACTTTCAAAAGACTCTACGCTGATATTCTCTATGACCGAAGGTTTTATTTCCTTTTCAAATCCGTCTACTGAGTATGAAACTATACCCGGAGTATCGTTGATTATATTTTCCATTTTCCCTTTTATAGTATTCTCAAGCTGGTCCCTTTGGCTTATAAGCTGTTCCAAATAAGATGAGTTTCCTATATCTGTGTTCTTTAGATCCGCTTTCTGGTCAAGGAGAATTTCTATATCGTTATATACTTGTGAATATGTGGTTATATCCCCTGACGCGAACATTTCAGAAAACTTTTTTATATTATTTTCTATATTTTCATCAACGCTCTTTATTTCTTCATTTATCATCTGGCCGCTGCTCAGTGCTTCATCCTTAGCTTTGCTTATCCTCACGTTTAAGGATTTTATTTTATCTGTAAGCTCTTTTGAAGAAGAATCTATGACGGTAGCTACTGTAGCTCCGTTTGGAACCTTTTCTCCCTCAGAGTAAGTAGAAATACAAACTCCTTCCAGAGAGGATTTCAAAACAGTCTCATCTCTTACTATTATTGCTTTAGTACTAAAAGATTGTTCTATAATGCCGCTTTTCAGCACTCCGGTACCTGTCATAGATCCTGTCATGGTTTTAATTACAGTAGGTCCTATCAGAAATATTACGGCGATGGCAAAAAGTATTATGAGCGTAATAGCTCCGGATTTGTTTCCGTTCTTTTTCCTTTTCTTTCTTCGCCTTTTATCCATAGGAACTACATTTTTATTTCTGTTTGTTTCTCCGCCTTTTTTGTTGTCACGGTTATCTCCGTTTTCTCTTTCAGACCTCATCATTTACCTCTTTTTTCCAACATTTCCACCGCCGTCATAAGACCGTATTTTACATGTCTGTAGGTCAGTCCTCCCTGCATATAAGCAATATACGGAGGTATACACGGTCCGTCGGCTGAAAGTTCTATAGACGCTCCTGAAACAAAAGCACCCGCCGCCATTATTACCTGACTTTCATATCCCGGCATATCCCATGGTTCCGGAGATACAAAAGAATCTATAGGCGCTCCGCTCTGTATTCCCTGACAAAATGCTATCAGTTTACTTTCCTCATTGAATTTCACGGCTTGTATTATATCGCTTCTTATATCGTTTATTCCTGGCGACGTATCATAACCCAGTTCAGACATTACGGCCGCGCAAAGCAAAGCACCCTTAAGACTCTCGGCTACCACATGGGGCGCAAGGAAAATACCTTGATACATAAGTCTGTTGTTTCCCTGAGAAGCCCCGACTTCTTTTCCAAGACCAGGAGTAGTCAGTCTGTAGGCGCATTTTTCGATCAAATCTGATCTTCCGGCTATATAACCACCGGTCTGCGCAAGACCTCCTCCGGGATTTTTTATGAGAGAACCCGCGATCAAATCGGCCCCTATCTGAGAAGGCTCTCTTTCCTCCGTAAACTCACCGTAACAGTTATCTACCATTACTACGATATTTTCATTTATTTCTTTTACTGCTTTTATAGCCTTTTCTAATTCTTTTACACAAATAGCATTTCTATAGGAATATCCTCTTGACCGCTGAAGTGTCACCATTTTGGTATTAAATGAAACGGCGTTTTTAATGCCGCCTATATCTACAGTTCCGCTGTCAAGCAGATCAACCTGCCTGTATTTTATTCCAAAATCCTTTAGAGAACCTGTATCAGAATCTCCTCGTATCCCAATTACCTCTTCCAAAGTATCGTAAGGCTTTCCCGTAATGGAAACTACTTCATCACCCGGCCTTAAAACGCCGTAAAGACACAAGGCTAAAGCTTGTGTGCCTGACACTATCTGAGACCTGACAAGCGCGTCTTCCGTACCAAAAATATCCGCATATACCCTGTCCAGATCGTCTCTGCCTTTATCGCCGTATCCGTATCCGGTAGTTCCTCCAAGGTGGGCCTCGCTTATTCTGTTTTTACGAAATGATTCTATAACTTTAAACTGATTAATTTCTTCTGTTTTTTCTACTTTTTCAAAATGGTCCTTTAAAATTTCTTCAGCTCTCTGAAACAGTTTTATCGTATTCTCTGAAAAAGACATTTTTCTTCCTCCGGCGTTAATCAAAAGCTCTCAGCTTTTCTCATCCTGTGTATATATTATTTGTATTTTATAACATAAAGCTGTATAATTCAACCGGCAAAGGAGATTTATATGACATTTAATTATATCGTAACAAATGAAGATTCTGGTAAAACAGTATATCATATACTCAAATACAAATTGCTTTTTTCGGGGAAACTCATAATAAAGCTCAAAAAAAGCGAATCGGGTATTATAGTAAACGGGAAAAGAGCGTTTACAAACGCTATTTTATCTGAGGGAGATATTCTCCTGGCAAATATTCCCGACCAGTCCGAATCAGAAAACGTTATTTCTGAATTGGGGAAAATAGACATAATATATGAGGACGATTTTCTTATAGCTTTGAATAAACCCGCCGGTATGGTGGTGCATCCCACGTACAACCATCCGTCCGGAACTCTTTCCAACTTTTTGGCATACTACTATATTCAAAATAATATAAAGAGTAAGATCAGGCCCGTAAGCAGACTGGACAGAGGCACCAGCGGTATCGTAATCTTTGCGAAAAACAGCTTTGTACAGGATCGTCTTACAGGAAAACATTCTGATGATATAGGATTTTCAAAAAAATATCTGGCTTTGATCAAGGGCGTATTTTATCCTGAATCTGGCACCATAGATATGCCTATTGCCAGAGTGCCGGGAAGTACTATTGAGCGCCGCGTATCTCCGGACGGCGCCAAATCCGCTACAGACTATATCACAAAGGATATCTTTCTTTATAAAGGCGAAAAATATTCACTTACAGAATTTATTTTGAAAACCGGAAGGACTCACCAGATAAGAGTACACTGCCTTTACTCCGGACATCCTATTTTAGGAGACACGCTGTATTTTTCCGGTGGGTCCGACGAATTTCCAGGTCTTTCGCGTCAGGCTCTTCACGCTTTTGAAGTAAACTTTATACACCCGGTCTCGGGGGAAAAAATATTTTTACAAAGTTCCCTTCCCTCCGACATAGCCGAAGCCATAGAGCTTTTAAAACAGTAACAGACAAAAGGAACGGTTCGAAGTCTCTCACCGTTCCTTTTAGAAATATGCCATTTAGTCAATAAAAATAAATTTAGATTAAATTATATTGCATATACCTCCTGAGCCTTTAAAACCTGTATACCGTTTTTCAAAAGAAGGTCTATAACAGTACTAATCTCCTCGTCGTTCACCTTTAAAATTACCAGGGCTTTGTTCTGAAACTTTCCAACAAAAGCATACATATACTCTATTTCTGCCTCAGATCCCTCCAGACAGCCAAGGGCTTCTGCCAAAGCTCCCGGCTCATCCTTTAAAGCTATGGCTATAACATTTGTTACCCCCACTGTAAAGCCGGCGTCCTTAAGCTTTTCCTCCGCTTTATCAGGATCGTTTACTATCATCCTTAAAATACCGAAACTTGTGGTATCCGCGATGGAAATAGCATTGATGTCTATAAGATTTTCCGCAAGGATTCTTGTTACCTCAGCCAGTCTTCCCGATTTGTTTTCGACAAAAAGTGAAATTTGCTTTACAAGCATAAAATAGCCTCCTTTTAAATAATTTAATTTATGGTCCTGCTAAAGACTATATCCATATTCAAAAGCTTTCGTATTTATATCTATAGCCTTAGCCGGAACGATTTCTTTTATGGCATCTTCCCAGACCTCTTTGGATATTGAAGATATTTTAGCTAAAACTCCTATTAAAACAATGTTGACAGCCTTTATGCTTCCGCATTTTTCAGCTATTCCCAAAGCGTCCAGGGATATAACGCGTTCGCTTCCCAAAGTCTGGGAAAGTATTTTTATAATGTCCTCAGGATATTTTTCCTTTCCAAGTATGACCGGCATGGGATCTATTCTCTGGTCGTTTACGATAAGGGTCCCGTCATCTTTTAAGTAATTTACCCATCTCAGAGCTTCCAATCGCTCAAAGGCAAGTATATAATCCGCTTCATTTTCTTCTATAAGCGGGGATTTTACCTTATCCCCAAATTTAACGTAGGTAACGACGCTGCCGCCCCTTTGGCTCATACCGTGTACCTCAGACACTTTCACGTCATATCCGCTCTTTAACGCCACCGAACCTAAGACCCTGCTGGCAAGCAGCGTTCCCTGTCCGCCAACTCCAACTATCATGATATTTGTACTCATCAGCAATCACCCGCTCTTTCTATCGCTCCAAAATTACAAAGCTTGCTGCAAAGTTTACATCCTACGCAGAGAGCTCCGTTTATCTCCACTTTATCGCCCTTTTCCACAATAGCAGGACATCCTATCTTCATACACATTTTGCACTTTCTGCATTTATCTTCGTTTATTCTCTGAGGTCCTTCAAATCTTACTCCCTTTAAAAGAGCGCAGGGTCTCTGAGCGATTATTACAGAAGGCTCTTTGGCACTAAGCTCTTCTTTGACTATCCTCTCAAATTCTTTTATATTAAACGGATCTGCTACGACTACTCTGTCTATTCCAACGGCGTTGGCCAGTTTGATCAGATCCACCTGTTTTGTGGGTTCTCCTTTTATTGTCTTTCCGGTGGTTGGATTATCCTGATGCCCGGTCATTCCCGTAATGGAGTTATCAAGTATTATGACCGTTGAAACACCTTTGTTATAAACAACATCTATAAGACCGGTTATTCCGGAATGGATAAATGTGGAATCTCCTATGACCGCTACGGTCTTTTTCATAAAGTCCTCCCCAAGGGCTTTATCCATTCCGTGGGAAACTCCTATGCTGGCTCCCATACATACGCAGGTGTCCATTGAAGATGTAGGCGCCAAAGCTCCCAACGTATAGCATCCTATATCGCCGGAAACGGTAAGTCCCAATTTTTTAAGAACGTAATATGTACCTCTGTGCGGACACCCCGGACACATAACCGGAGGTCTTGCCGGCAAAGAAGCGGAATCATATTTTTTGACTTCAAAAGTCCTGGTATTTCCAAGCTTTTCTTTCAACATAGCCACGGTATATTCGCCCTGGATACTGAGCTTATCTTTTCCCGTAACCTCTATTCCCGCTTTTCTTATCTGATTTTCTATAAACGGCTCAAGCTCTTCTACAACAAAAAGTTTCTTTACTCTTTTGGCAAAATCTTTTATTAAATCCATAGGAAGCGGATAGACCATGCCCAATTTCAGGAACGAAGCCTCAGGGAAAGCCTCTTTGGCATATTGATAGGCTATTCCGGCAGATATTATGCCTATATCTGATTTTCCTTCTTCAATTTTATTTAAAGCCATGGAATTTACATCTTCAGCAAGCCTGTTTTCCCGTTCTTCAACTATGATATGCCTTTTTTTCGCCATACCTGGCATCATAACATATTTCATCGCATCCTTTGTATACGGCTTGATCTTATATCCACATTTATCTTCAAGCTCTACCACGCTCTGGGAGTGAGCTATCCTTGTGGTGAGACGAACTATCACCGGAGTATCGTATTTTTCACTTATCTCATATGCCTCTTTTACAAAGTCCTTGCACTCTCCGCTGTCCGCAGGCTCAAGCATTGGAATATGCGCAGATCTGGCATAAAATCTGGAGTCCTGTTCATTTTGGCTTGAGTGCATTCCCTGATCGTCGGCCACCATTATTACAAGTCCTCCGTTAACTCCTGTATAGGCAGCAGTAAAAAGCGGATCGGCGGCAACATTAAGTCCCACATGT
>CASDQQ010000143.1 GCA_949282945.1 uncultured Eubacteriales bacterium | reverse complement strand
ATCCACCTGATAATCTCCGTCTGCAGGTACGGTAATATTTTTCATAATGAAATAATTAGCTCCGTTACTACCCATATTCCCCACAGCATATCCGCCTGACGCACTTTCATTACCGTAAGGACCGCCTCCCACAAATTCATTACCTTCAGCTTCACATTCATAAACAGTTTCTACAGTTTGCGCATTTATTTGTAAACCCGGTATTACGGACAATATTACGATCGCTATCGCCATAAAAAGCATTACTCCACGCACAAATTGTTTCCATACCTGTTTTTCCATATTTATACCTCCTTATTCTGATTTCATTTTATGATAAAATCATACCATTCCAGTATTTTCTCATTAAATGCATTGTACATCTTAAAAGATGGACAATTTTCATATTTTTTATTTGGCTACTATACAAAATAAAGGTGTCTTTTATATAATGTAATAAAATTTTCACATCTTAATAATATAAGGAGGCGCAACGATTTTATGAAAAAATTATTAGCGGTAGGAAAGATTAATCAGGGGAACTTGTACAAGCCTGAAATTTTGACAGAAGATTTCCACACCACTGCCACTATGAAAATACAATTACGCTTACATGCCGGCAGCAATGATATCAAGTTTTATAATCTGCCCTCTACATTGGAAGCGGGAGACACTAAATGGGCCCCGGATTTCCGTTCCATTACAGTCTATCCTCTGGAAGAAGGAGAATCCTCTAAAATCTATTCATGTGCTGATGTCCGCAACGTTTCCTATATTGGTAAAAGTTGCGGACCGTATACTTTTTTTTCTACCGTTTATGGCAAAGATGATACACAAATAGGACATGTAGGCAATAATGGGAAAAACCATTTTGTCATGCAGAATATTATGGTTCCCAAAGATGGCACCTATACGTTAGATATTGCCTACGCCTCTGATGAACTGCGCACTTTCCGTGTGGGAGTAAACAATGCCGCCCCCCGCACCAAGACTTATACTCACAATTTTTGGCAAATCATTTATTATACCGAAGGCAACTTAGAGCTAAATGTAAACGGTACCATAAATAATATATCAGAAGGTACGATAGCCTTTATTCCACCTAACGCGACCCATTCCGAATATACATTGACCGGATTCAAAGGCTTTTTCTTTGAATTGTCTCATATCGATGAGTTTCCTGAACAGTTTTTCATGTTTAAAGATAATCCTCAGAAAATACTCTTTCATCTGTTTCAAGAATTGGATGAAGTCAACAGTAAAAAAACTTATAACTACCAAAATGTACTGAATGCTTTGGTGTTTTTGATTATCCAATACGCCATAATTAAACTGGATACTCCCTCTCCAAATAAATATGTCAATGATTTAGCCAATATAATTCATAAAAATCTAGGAAACGTAAACTTTAAGCCTTCTGATTATATAAAAAAGATACCCATTTCCGCCAATTACTTCCGTCTAATATTTAAACAAAGTATTGGAATGAGTCCATCGGAATATCTAACATATTGTAGGATACAAATGGCAAAAAGTACATTCGATCTTTATCATGATGAATCTGATGTACAGATTAAAGATGTTGCGTTAGAATGTGGGTTTACCGATCCATATTATTTTTCCCGGGTATTCAAAAAAGTTGTGGGGCTCAGCCCTGCTCAATGGATAAAAAAATATGCTCTCTCCTAAGCAACAAGTTTTTATTATTTCGGCCTGTCTACTCAGAAGAAAGCATATTATTTTTCTTATCCGCAGTTCTATTTTGTATGTACTATAATTTTATCAAAATTGGGCATCCATTCAGTATCTCCTTTTCCCTCATTAACCGGCAAAGAATAAAATTTTAACTGATTATTTCCCTTTTTCAAAGTAAGAGTTACTGTAATGGTACCGGTATATACGTCAAAACTGCCTGTAGGCTCCGGGCTGTATAATTCACCTTCTTTCCCATTCACCCCAATGCGAAATGTTCTTTTATCTCCTAGAGAGTAAACCACGGTTACTTTATAATCGCCATTTTTCGGAGCTACAATATTATTCATAATGAAAAAATTATTACCGTTATTACCTGAAGAACCCACTGCCAGACTATTGGAGGCTGCAGGACAGTCGTAGGGTGCGCAGCCTACAAAAGTATTTCCTTCATCTTCGCATTCGTAATCTGTACCCTCTATAGTGATAACAGGTTTTTGTATATCCGGATTTTTATCGGGAATATTCAGTTCCGCAGGTTTCTTACTGGTTGCACTGCAAGACAAGCTACCGCCACTGGGGGGAGAAATAATAACCCGTTCTATTTCAATTTCTACCGCCTCTCCGCTATCGTCTTTTATGTAAAAAGCAATTTCATTTGTCCCATTTATAATATACACTGTACTAGTGGCGCTTTTAAACAGGTTACGTCCGTAAGTAGTATCTAAAGAAAGTCTTAACTCTTCCCCGCCATTCACCGTATAATACAATATAACTCCTGTATTTTCTGCATTGGCATATATTACTTCCATTTGGCAAGGAGCCGTTGCCGTAGCTTCAATCTGAGAAAAAATAATGCTATCTTCTTTGCCGCCACCCAAACCGGTCAGCGTATATCCATCTTTTGCATAGCTGTTGTCCGCGTAAATGACATTTCCCTCGGTATTTGCCTGCAATACGGAAATGGCGGTGCCTTCAATATGTTCTGTTGGGTCTGCCAGTCCATGATATACATATATACAGTCAAAGTTAGGAGCCCATCCTAAACCTTCTGACGTTCCAAATTTGAGAGTATTTTCTCCCTTTTGCAATTGAAGTTGCAATACCACAGAGCCTGGCAGATCAAAACCTCCTGTGCTGTAGAGAGTTAATTCTATAGGCTCATTCTCATTTACCGTAAGCAAACATTTCCTCATATCTTCTCCATTCATATAAAAAATCTCCACTGAATAAAGACCTGTTTCCAGCACTTCAATATTATCCATTATAAAATAATTTTTGCCGCTGTTTCCAACGCCGCCTACGGCTGTGCCGCCAGATGCCTGTTCATATTTGTCAATGGAAACGCCTACTTTGACAGCCGCAGATTCACATTCATAAACATCACATGGCAATACAACGGGCGCGCTAGGTTTACTAGTAAGCTCCGCCTGTGTTGGTACTGTAATATCTACGGTATACGAATTTCCATTATTTTTTACTTTAACCAAGATCACCTTTTCACTGTCTGTTTCTCCGTCCTGATAATACCATACAGAATCGATTGCTTTATCAAAAGCCTCTTTAGAATCTACGCCAGAAATTGCGGCGCCGTTTATTGTAACAGAATTTGGTTTTGCCCGGTAATGGATTTTTAAAATATCATTTCTGTCATTAACTTCAAACTTTAATGTAGATTCCGCGGGAGATACGGCAGCACTTTTATCAACAGAAATCCTTCCTTTTTCTAATGTGGCTTTATACGTGGTTTCTGTGTAGGCGCCCTTTTCATAGTCATAGGAAATACCGTCATCTTCATACAGTACAAACTCTGCGGTGACATTTTCTTTAGGATAAATATCCAGAGTTATATCTGTATTGGAGGTATCTTCTGTATTTTTGAGTTTCCCCGCCATAGGAATTATAGAACCTTCTTTGATAAAAATAGGCATTATATCTGCATCGGCATAATAGGTAATAGTTTCCCCACCTTCATAAACATATCCGGTTTCGAAGTCAATCCAGTTTTCCCCTGCCGGAAGATAAATTTCCACCGGAGCCACATCCTTTGCAGAATAAACCGGGCATACCAGAATTTCAGAACCGAGTAAATACTGCATATCAATATCATAGGTATTTTCATCGGCCGTATACTCCATGACCAGAGGTCGTATGACGCCTACACCCGTATTATGTTGTTCCCAGAAGTAGGAATACATATAGGGAATCAGGCTATAATGCAGATCTGCATACTTTTTATAGTTGGCAATAACAGACTCTGGTCTGTCAGTGGGCAATTGTCCGTCCACATATTCATTGTTCATGGGGAATGGGGTCAAAAACATTAGCTGCGCTCTTCTCTGATAAAGATTGTTATTGGACTCACTGACCCCCCTGATCTCTGGTGTAAAATAGGTTCCCGTAAAGCCTCCGACCACAACAGCCCTTACAAACTGCTCATAGCCGTAATAGTCTGTATACGCGGTGGTGGCGTATTTTTGCATGCCAGTATAATTACCACGACTAAAAATATAGGTCCTTTTATTTAACTGAGTCTTATAATTTTCATGTAGCAGGTTCACCGTAAGGGTTCCCAAAAGATTGTGGTATTCTCTCGCTGAAATACCGCCAGGTAAAATTACAGAAGAATCTGCGGGCGTGGACCATTCGTCTGTTTCATCAATCTTAAATCCGTCCACTCCAATGGATGCCAGATTATCATATTGTATTTTCCAAAAAATTTCTCTTGCTTCTGTTATGGTAAAATCCGGGATTAATCCGCCAAATCCATAATACTGATTTCTTTCTGTATGTAAGTATTCTTTTCCCTGAAGAGAGTATTTAATAATGTCGTTATAAATCGGAGATTTTTCTCCCACATATGGCTGTTCCCATAAATTCACTTTTACACCTAAAGCATGGACTTTATTAATAAAACTTTTCGGGTCGGGAAATTTGTCACTCCAAACATAAGTAGACGGATAGGTAGAAATCTGCCATCCTGGCTCAACGCCAATGGTGTCTACTGGCAGTCCCGCGTCATACATTTCTTCGATAGCCTCGATCAATTGATTTTCATCCCAGTCGGAAGCGCCTCGCAACGTTAACCCTAACGCATATTTTGGCGGCATATTCATAGTACCGGAAAGTTCCGAAAAATTTGATAAAATGTCTTTAAAAGAATCGCTTACAATAAAATAATAATCTAGCTCTCCACCTTCTACACTAATTTCATACGGTGTCCCTTCAAAGTTCATATTGCCATCCCACGCACTGTGTAAATAAATGCCATAACCTGCTGTACTGTAAACCAAAGGTATGATTGCATGCTTATTTTTATCTGAAAGCCACAAGCGGAAATTTTGTCCCCGCCAATCAATAGTTAAGAAGTCTTCTCCTTCCCCGCTTG
>CASDQQ010000142.1 GCA_949282945.1 uncultured Eubacteriales bacterium | reverse complement strand
CGGAAACTTATATTTAAAAGCGCAATCGGACCGCACTGCATATATAAATGTACGTTTTAAGCAGAGTTAGGTTTATCGGAATTGTTGCCACATAAAACAAAACGCTTTAAATAATTATGAGAGGTTTTTATGGCCGATTATCATTCGCTTTCAGACAGTATAAAAGAAAAAATAAATGAAGATAGAAAAAATCATAAAGAAAATCCATATGCGTTCAAAGACGAGAATGTTTTACGAAGGAATATGGAGCATGACAGGCCAAATTTGTGGAGGCCGGTATTTGTAAGGGACGTAGAAAAAATTTTACATGTTCCATATTATAATAGGTATTCTGATAAAACGCAGGTTTTTTCTTTTTATAAAAATGACGATATTTCAAGAAGAGCTCTTCATGTCCAACTTGTAGCAAGAATAGCCAGGAATCTGGCTGATGTTCTCAATTTAAATTCTGGACTTGCCGAGGCCATAGCGCTAGGACATGATATAGGACATACTCCGTTCGGACATGCGGGAGAGCGCATATTAAACGAAATATATTTTGGCCGGACAGGAAAGAGATTTAACCATAATGTACAAAGCGTCAGAGTGCTTGATAAAATAATAAAAAGGAATATAAGCCTTCAGACTCTGGACGGAATTTTATGCCATAACGGCGAACTTGAACAAAAGGAATACAGGCCCGTGGCGTTATACTCTTTTGAAGAGTTTGATAAAAAGGTAGAGGAATGCTATATTGACGAAAATGCCGTAAAACATCTTGTTCCATGCACTCTTGAGGGCTGCGTAGTGAGGATATCAGATATCATAGCCTATCTCGGAAAAGACCGACAGGACGCTGAAAGACTTGGAATTTTGCCAAAGCAAGCTCCATTTTTTAAAGGTAAAATGGGAAATACAAATCCAGAGATAATAAATAATTTAATAGTAAATATAATTGAAAACAGTTACGGTAAAGATTTTCTGTGTATGGATGACGGCTATTTCAGCGAGCTTGGCAAGGCTAAAAAGGAAAACTATGAAATGATTTACGGCAATAAGGAACTTAATAAAGAATATAACGATAATATAAAGCCAATGTTTTATGATATCTATGAGAAACTCTTAAAAGACGCTAAGGATATGAATAAATCTTCTTTTTTATACAGACATCATATAAACTATGTCAACGAAAATAATCGTTACAACAGATACGGGGGACCGAACTATGAGGAGATGACAGATCCTGATCAGCTTGTAGTGGATTTTATAGCCAGTATGACGGATGACTATTTTGTGGATATATATAAAGAACTTTTTCCGGAAGGAAAATATAAAGTCAAATATATGGGATATTTTTCAGAGCATATTGTTGACATATGAAATTAGAAGGGTTATACTAATAATAGTAATTATTACTGATAAAGTTAGGAGGGCTTAACAATGGCAAATTTAAAAGGAACAAAAACTGAAGCAAATTTACAGGCGGCTTTTGCGGGCGAGTCTCAGGCAAGAAATAAGTATACTTATTTTGCCAGTAAAGCGAAAAAGGACGGGTATGTTCAGATAGCTGAGATTTTTGAAGAAACCGCTAATAACGAAAAAGAACATGCAAAGATGTGGTATAAGCTTTTAAACGGCGGAATAGGCTCCACTGTCGATAATCTTAAAGACGCCGCGGCGGGAGAGAATTATGAGTGGACCGACATGTACGCTTCTTTTGCCAAAGAGGCAAGAGAAGAGGGATTTAATGAAATAGCCGCTTTGTTTGACGGTGTTGCCGCTATTGAAAAAGAGCACGAAGAAAGATATAAGAAACTTCTGGCAAATATAGAGGGGGATCTGGTATTTTCAAAGGACGGAGATGTTGTCTGGAAGTGCCTTAACTGCGGACATATCTGTATAGGGAAGAAGGCTCCGGATGTTTGTCCTGTATGTGCTCATCCTCAGAGCTATTTTTGTGTAAAGGCTGAAAATTATTGATAGGATAGGAATAATAATTTTACTTAAGCAAATATATCGAGGTGCGGCTTGGGCCGCGCCTTTTTTTAAAATTTTTCTAAAATACTAAAATACTAATAAAATAACTTGATTTTCCAAACGTCAGATATTATTCTCTTAAAAGAATAAAGGGGTACTACTCTGAGTCAATTAGTATTATACTGTTTTATGAAAATCACTGAGAAGAGGGATATTCTATATGAAAACCATTATAAATAAAACCTTTGATGAAGAGAGAGCGTTATACGGAAGCCGGAATATTTTTGTAAAAGACTGTTGCTTTGACGGACCAGCAGACGGTGAAAGCGCGTTTAAGGAAAGTTCCGACGTGGAGGTGGAAGGATGCTTTTTCAACCTTCGCTATCCTTTTTGGCATAACCATAAACTGAAAATAAAAAATTCAGAAATGACGGAGCTTTGCCGGGCTGCTCTTTGGTATTCTGAAAATATAGAAATTACTGATTCAAAGCTGCACGGGATCAAAGCACTAAGAGAGTGCGCCGGAATAAAAATAAAAAGGTGCCATATTGTTTCTCCTGAGTTTGGCTGGTCTGTAAATGATATAGAAATGGAGGATTGCTCCGCCGAAGGAGAATATTTTATACTGCGTTCAGAAAATCTAACGTTTGTAAATGTGAGCCTTAACGGAAAATATTCTTTTCAGTACATTAAAGATTCAAAATTCAAAAAATGTGTTTTTAACACTAAGGACGCTTTCTGGCATGCAAAAAATGTTGTCGTGCGCGACAGTGTTGTAAAGGGAGAATATCTGGCATGGTATTGTGAAAACGTAACATTTGAAAATTGCAAGATTATAGGTACGCAGCCGCTTTGCTATTGTAAAAATTTAAAACTTATAAATTGCGAAATGGAAGAAACCGACTTATGCTTTGAAAAATCCGAGGTGGAAGCTACCGTAAGCACGCCGGTCATAAGCGTTAAAAATCCCCTGAAAGGACATATATACGCGCCAGGCGTCGGAAAAGTTATCATGGACGATCCAAACGCGGGTGGAAGCGTAATTATTCAAAATTAATATTTATATAAGATGTACATAAAAAATACGGCTTATAAAAATGATCCGCCAAATAATATTTTCAGGAATTTATTGATCCAGGCCGATTTTTTAGAAGTTTACAGGAGAAAGCAGATTTACTTGGCGGCTGTAAAATAAGCTGTCAGAATTACATATGTGTATTAATACAGTAGATTTATCATGTCTGTGGGTTGAAAATACTTTACTTGAAATCTGTGCGGAAAACACAAATGGAAAGTATGGTCATTGATCTAATATGACAATGGACATAGCGCCTCGCAGAGTATATAATAATTAAGTTAAATAATCAGAAATGATTAATAATAAGCGAAAAGCGAAGGAGAACAAAAGCATGAAAAAATTGGAGCAGCTCTATGAAGGAAAAGCTAAGAAGGTATTTGCCACGGATGTAGAAAATGTTTGTATCGTGGATTATAAAGATGACGCTACCGCGTTTAACGGGTTGAAAAAGGGAAGTATTGCAGGCAAGGGCGTTGTTAATAACAGAATGTCCAACTTTCTTTTTAAGCTCTTAGAGGCAAAGGGAGTACCTACTCATTTTGTAGAGGAAATCTCGGACAGAGAGACGGCCGTAAAAAAGGTTGAAATAGTACCTCTTGAAGTAATTATAAGAAATATCGCGGCAGGCAGCTTTTCAAAGAGATACGGCGTTGAAGAAGGAACCGATCTGGCTGTACCTACAATAGAATTCAGCTATAAAAACGATGATCTTGGAGACCCGCTTATTAATGATTATCACGCATTGGCTTTGAAACTTGCTACCTGGGAAGAGATAGACACAATAAAGAAATATGCGTTTAAGGTGAATGAAGTTCTTAAGGAATATTTTGATAAAATAGGAGTTATACTTGTTGACTTTAAGCTTGAATTTGGAAGAGACCGGTCAAATGGAGGAAAAATAATCCTGGCTGATGAAATTTCTCCGGATACATGCAGATTGTGGGATGCGGTTACAAAAGAGAAGCTTGATAAGGACCGTTTTAGAAGAGATCTTGGAAACGTAGAGGACGCTTACAATGAAATGTTTGCAAGACTGGGACTTGATAAATAATTTTAAAAGATACCCTGTTATAAACTTATAAAGTGGCAGCTGCCGCCTTTAACCCAGGGTAATGGTTCGTTTCGAGAGTAAATTTGATTTGGAGGTAGGACCTATGAAAGACATTTACGAAAGTCCTTTAAATTCAAGATATTCAAGCAAAGAGATGAAGGAAATCTTTTCACCTGATACAAAATTCCGCACATGGAGAAAGCTTTGGATCGCTCTTGCCGAGACTGAAAAAGAATTGGGACTTCCTATTACAGACGAGCAGATAGCCGAGCTGATACAAAATAAGGACAATATTAATTATGAGGCCGCGGAGAAAAGGGAAAAGGAAGTAAGACATGACGTTATGGCGCATGTATATGCGTACGGGTTGCAGTGTCCGAAAGCCAAGGGAATAATACATTTGGGAGCCACATCCTGTTATGTGGGGGACAATACGGATATTATTCTTATGACTGAGGCACTGAAGCTTGTAAGAAAAAAGCTTGTAAATGTAATATCTGCGCTTTCTGATTTTGCGGTACGTTATAAAGATATGCCGACCTTAGGATTTACTCATTTTCAGCCGGCTCAGCTTACTACGGTGGGGAAAAGGGCCTGTCTGTGGATACAGGACCTTCTCATGGATCTTGAGGAAATCCAGTTCAGGATAGACGGAATGAAACTTCTGGGTTCTAAAGGTACTACCGGCACGCAGGCAAGCTTTCTTGAGTTGTTTGAAGGGGATCACCATAAGGTCAGAGCGCTTGACGCGCGTATAGCGGAAAAAATGGGATTTAAAGGATGTTTCTCTGTGTCGGGCCAGACTTATTCCAGAAAGTTAGACAGTATGGTGCTTAATGTACTTAGCGGTATAGCCCAGAGCGCACATAAATTCAGCAATGATATAAGACTGCTGCAGCACTTGAAGGAAATTGAAGAACCTTTTGAGAAAAACCAGATAGGTTCCTCAGCTATGGCGTATAAAAGAAATCCTATGAGGAGCGAGCGTATTGCATCTTTGGCAAGGTATGTAATAACAGATGCTCTGAATCCGGCTATAACGGCTTCTTCTCAGTGGTTTGAAAGAACCCTTGATGATTCGGCCAATAAAAGGATAAGCGTTCCGGAGGCATTTTTGGCGGTGGACGCTATTTTAGAGATAATGATAAACGTGTCAAGCGGGCTTGTAGTATATCCCAAGGTCATACGCCAGAGAATCATGAAAGAACTGCCTTTTATGGCTACTGAAAATATAATGATGGACGCTGTAAAAAAAGGCGGAGACCGACAGGAGCTGCATGAACGCATAAGAGAGCTTTCCATGGAGGCAGGGAAGGTCGTAAAGGAAGAAGGGGGAGAGAATGACCTGATCGAAAGGATTCTTGCCGACAAGTCTTTTAACATTACGAAAGAGGAAATGGACGCTATCTTGAAACCGGAAAATTATGTGGGAAGAGCGCCCGAACAGGTTTCTGAGTTTATGGAAAATGATGTGGCCCCTGTGCTTGAAAAATATAAAGATCTGTTGGGCATTAAGGTTGAACTTAAAGTGTAGATTAATATGGATATATTTCCAATTTAAATTTTGGAGGGTGAGTATATGGTCAGAGCCATAGTTGGAGCAAACTGGGGAGACGAAGGCAAAGGAAAGATAACTGATATGTTTGCCGAAAAGTCTGACATAGTAATAAGATTTCAGGGTGGAAGTAATGCCGGACATACTATCATAAACGAGTACGGTAAATTTGCCCTGCATCTGCTTCCTTCGGGAGTTTGTTACAAACATACAATGAATATTATCGGCAACGGAGTCGCATTAAATATTCCCAATCTTATGAATGAACTAAAATCTCTCGGGGAAAGAGGTATAACGCCGAATATAATGATTTCTGAACGTACACAGATATTAACGCCGTACCATGTTTTATTTGATGTATATGAAGAGGAACGTTTAGGCGCAAAACAATTCGGATCTACAAAATCGGGAATAGCGCCTTTTTATTCTGACAAATATTCAAAGATAGGAATTCAGGCGGCAGATCTGTTTTACCCGCAAAGGCTTCGTGAAAAGCTTGAAAACATACTTGAAGTTAAGAATTTGATTTTAAAATATATTTATAATAAGCCTGAACTGGACGTAGATGAGGTATATGAACAGCTTATATCTTACGGTGAAATGATAAGGCCGTATGTGACCAATGTATTTGAATATTTGCAGCAAGCTTTGAAAGACGGGAAAAATATTTTACTTGAAGGGCAGCTCGGTTCTCTCCGGGATCCGGATTTCGGAATATATCCATATTCTACTTCCTCTTCTACTCTTGCAGGATTTGGGACTGTGGGAGCGGGCATACCTCCCCATGAAATAAAAAATGTAACTGTTGTTTCAAAGGCATATTCATCTGCGGTAGGGGCCGGACCCTTTGTAAGCGAATTTTTCGGGGATGAGGCGGAGGAACTTAGAAAGCGCGGAGGAGATGCCGGGGAATATGGAGCCACTACAGGACGTCCGAGAAGGATGGGATGGTTTGACTGCGTAGCTTCAAGATATGGGTGTAAGGTGCAGGGAGCCACAGAAGTAGCTCTTACCTGTATTGACGTTTTGGGATATCTTGACACCATTCCCGTATGTGTTGGATATGATATAGATGGTGAGATCACGAAAAGCTTTCCCGTTAATGCTCTTCTTGAAAAGGCAAAGCCGGTATTTGAATATCTTCCGGGTTGGAAATGTGATGTAAGAGGTATAACAAAATTTGAGGACCTGCCTGAAAACTGCAGAAAATATGTGGAATTTATTGAAAGGGAAATAGAAGTTCCTATTAAGATCGTTACAAACGGACCTAAGAGACATGAAATTATTATAAAATAGTTTTATTTAAGGAGGGTGTTTAGTATGAAAATATTAGTAACAGGAGGAGCCGGATATATTGGTTCTCATACATGCGTGGAGCTTCTGAACTCCGGGTATGAAATAGTCGTAGTAGATAATTACTATAACAGCTGCCCAGAAGCTCTAAACAGAGTAAAAACTATTACAGGCAAGGATTTTAAGGCTTATGACTGTGATGTTTTGGACAGAGAAGCCATGGATAAAGTTTTTTGTGAGAACAAAATAGACGCAGTCATACATTTTGCAGGATATAAGGCAGTAGGAGAATCTGTTATGGAACCCTTAAAATATTACCATAACAACATAGAAGGAACGGTGTCTTTGTGCGAGGTAATGGATAAGCATGATTGCAGAAGGATCGTTTTCAGTTCTTCTGCTACAGTTTACGGGTCGCCCAAAGAGGTTCCCATTAAAGAGGATTTTCCCCTTTCTGTTACTAATCCATATGGAAGGACAAAGCTTATAATTGAGGGAATATTGCAGGATCTGTATACATCCGATAAAAGATGGAGTGTTATCCTCCTGAGATATTTTAATCCTGTGGGGGCTCATGAAAGCGGACTTATAGGAGAGGAACCCAAAGGTATACCCAACAACCTTATGCCTTATATTACTAAAGTAGCGATAGGGGTACTGCCGCAATTGAGCATATTTGGCAGTGATTGGCCTACAAAAGATGGAACCGGCGTAAGGGATTACATACATGTGGTAGACCTGGCCAAGGGACATATAAAGGCTTTGGATAAGGCTTTTAAAGCTGAGGGCGTAAATATATATAATTTGGGTACGGGCATAGGCTACAGTGTGTTGGATATCGTTAAAGCTTTTGAAAAAGCTTCAGGCAGAGAAATTCCGTATAAATTTGTTGAAAGACGCCCAGGCGACATAGCGGAGTGTTTTGCGGATCCTGAAAAAGCGTATAGAGAGCTTAACTGGAAGGCAGAGCTGAATATTGAAAAAATGTGTGAAGATTCATGGCGTTGGCAGAAAAATAACCCTAACGGCTATAACGATTAAGACCTGCTAGCTAGCGGGTAAAAGCTGTTCCGAAACTGAAAATTTGTTTTGGAACAGCTTTTTATATAGAAATAGGATAAAAGGTGGATAATATGATTTATACTGTAACATTGAATCCTTCTATAGATTATGTTATTAAAATGGATGGATTTTGCATAGGGCGTACCAATCGTTCTGTTTCTGAAGAATGCTATTTAGGAGGAAAAGGGATAAATGTTTCTCTTGTATTAAAAGAGCTTGGAATAAGGTCAACCGCCATTGGATTTCTGTCGGGATTTACAGGAGAAGAGATAGAAAAGAGACTTTTACAAAATGGTATAGATACGGATTTTGTAAAGCTTGGACAGGGGATAAGCAGGATAAATATTAAGATAGAAGGAAAGGATGAAACTGAAATAAACGGAACGGGCCCGGAAATTTCGAGGGAGGATACTGAGAAATTTTTAAAAAAAGTCCAAAACGTAAAATCGGGAGATATTCTTATAATGTCAGGAAGCGTTCCGCCTTCGCTTACAGAAAATATTTATGAGGATATAATAAGATCTTTAAATGGTAAAAATATACTTTTTGCCGTAGATACTTCAGGCAGGCGGCTTTTAAGCATTTTAAAATATGGTCCATTTTTGATAAAGCCCAATTTACAGGAGCTTTGCGAGATTTTTGAAGAAAATATAGAATCCGAGGAGGATATATTTTTATATGGAGAACGGCTAAAAAAAATGGGTGCGGTAAATGTACTTATATCTCTGGGCTCAAAAGGGGCGCTCCTTATTGACGAACATAATTCAAGACACAGGATAGAAGCTTTAAAATGTAAAGCTGTAAATACTGTGGGCGCGGGGGACTCTATGGTAGCGGGATTTTTAGCGGGATACAGTAAAACGGGAAGTTATGAATACTCGCTGAAATTAGGGCAGATATGCTCTGCGGCCACGGTAATACTTCCTCATTTAGCTACGAGAGAAAAGATAAGCGAACTTTTTGAAAGTACACACGGACAAAATTTCCGTGGCTTTTTTGAAGACAGCGCTCTCGGATAATATGCCAAAGGTCGGATACATATTTTTTAAAACTACATATAATGAAGTAATAGTATTTGATTGCGGAGAATATGTATGTATTTTGACAATGCGGCTACAAGTTGGCCTAAACCATGGGAAGTAATAGGAAAGGTAAACGACGCTCTGCTCAAGGCCGGGAATCCCGGAAGAGGCACTCATGAGGCCGCGCGTTGGTCGGCCGATATAATATACAGAACGAGAGAAAGGCTTTCGGAACTTTTCGGGTTAAAAAATCCTTTATGTATAGGATTTTCTGAAAATGCCACAGGAGCTTTGAATTTTGCCATAAATCAAATAAGAGGGCCTGTAATAACTACGGCTATGGAGCATAATTCAGTGCTGCGGCCGTGTTTTGCCAAGGGAAATGTAATAACTGTTCCAGCTGACGAAAAGGGCAACTTAGATATGGATTATTTTATTTCCATTATAAATTCTGAAAAATGTCCTGTCATTATGACTCACGCTTCCAACGTAACGGGAAATCTGTACGATATAGGGGAGGTAGGACGGTGCTGCAGAAAAAATAACGTTTTATTTATTGTAGACGCGGCCCAGACTGCAGGCGTAGTTCCTATAGATATGAACGACATGAACATTGATATACTTTGTTTTACAGGGCACAAGGGACTTTTGGGGCCTCAGGGAACAGGGGGGATAGCCGTCAGGGAAGGTCTTGAACTTATTCCGTTTAAAATGGGGGGAACCGGTACCAGAAGCAGGGAGTTCACCCATCCTAAAGATATGCCTGATGTTGCGGAAGCAGGTACGTTAAATACTCATGGCATAGCGGGACTGCTTGCAGGAGTAGAATTTGTGAAAAGCTACGGGGTGGATAAAATATACAGGCACGAAAAATATTTGGCCGAATTATTTGAAGACGGTATAAAAAATATAAAAGGCATAAAAATTTACGGAGATTTAAGTAAAGATCATGTCGGTATCGTTTCTTTAAATATTGAAGGCGTCGATTCTTCAGAAACCGGGGCTTTTCTCGCTGAAAGGGACGTAGCTGTTAGAAGTGGATTTCACTGCGCTCCTTTAGCCCATAAAGCTATCGGGACGGAAAATACAGGGGCTGTAAGATTCAGCTTTGGCATTATGAACAGCGCTGAAGAGGTGTACAGCGCCATAAAAATTATCAAAGAAATGATGGTTTCAGCCGAAATGTGTACAAAATAGATATACTGGAACGGCGACGAGCGAAAAATAATCTTGATAAAAAACATAATTTTTATTCTCTGACTTTTGTAAAAAAGGTGCGGAGGAGATGTACGGAATGTGAAAACACGGGAAATAACAGTTGAGATTTACAAAATGCGATAGTATAATGTAGAAAAATACAGGTGAGATATCAAAGAGGTATTTTTCTATGAAAATTCATAACACTAAAATAGTATTGATCTTATTGGTAGGCATAAGCGTGTTTTCAGCTGCTTTTACAGGCTGCAGTACGTGGGAAGAGCTTCCA
Organism: uncultured Eubacteriales bacterium; assembly: GCA_949282945.1. GTDB lineage: Bacteria > Bacillota > Clostridia > UBA1212 > CASDQQ01 > CASDQQ01. The sequence goes on along the minus strand of CASDQQ010000142.1, from coordinate 2,863 downwards.
GAGGAAACAAGTACTTTTTATACGGAAAGCACAAACAAACCTTCTGCGGGAACAGCAGAACAAACTCAGACTATTGAAACTGCTTTAAATACAGAACCTCCGGCTGCTACGGAGGATCTGTCTATGTTTGCGGTAAATCCTATTACCGGAATAAGAGATATGGACATAGACAATGACGGTAAAAGACCCATAGCTATTATGATAAATAATATTAAAAAGGCCACGCCGCAGGTAGGAATAACTGAATGCGACATGTTCTACGAGATAGAGGCAGAAGGCGGAATAACCAGGATAATGGGTCTGTTTGCCGATGTATCGGAGGTACCTACGATAGGCGCGATCAGAAGCGCGAGGGAATATTTTGTAGATGTAGCTATAGGCTATAACGCTATCTTTTCTCATTATGGAACAAGTACCAACGCCAAAAAGAGAATAAGCCAGTATTCTGTAGATAACCTTGACGGGATGTATCTGCCGGATACATACTGGAGAGATCCGGTAAGAAAGGAAACCATGGGACTTGAGCACAGCGCTCTGACATCAGGGGAAAAGCTTGAAGAAATTATAGCCAAAAAAAAGTATAATATGACGAACGATAAGTCGTATAAATTTTTTGACTTTTATGACGTTAATAATTTTACCGCGGACGGAACATCTTCCGCCAATAAAATATCAGTTAAATTTTCAAGATCAGTAACGGCTGAGTTTGAATATGACCAAACCGAAAAACTTTACAGCAAAAGCCAGTTTGGAGCTCCCCATGTGGATGACAAGGGAAAACAGATAAAAGTTACTAATGTTATAGTTATTTATACATCCATAAGCGTATACGATGACGAAGGACATCTTAAAGTTGACTTGTCTTCCGGAAAGGGATATTATTGCTCAGGCGGAAAAATGAAGGAAATTAAGTGGACGAAAGGCGACGTTTCAAATCCTATAAAGTATTATAATACAGATGGAACTGAACTTACCGTTAACGCCGGGAAGACCTATGTCTGCGTAGCGAGAAATACAGACAATATAAAAATTTCATAATTTAAAAATACGAAAATTTAAAATGTTCATGGGGGACTTACATACTATGGCGCAGGATGAACAGTATTACGATCTTATAAGAGTATTTAAGAAAAACCAGGATAAGCCTATGAAAATCTTTTTTAAAATGTATAAAGGTTCATATAAGGACCTTTTTCTGGCTTTAGTGGTTTTTTGTATAAAGCACAGCCCCGTATGGGTTATTCCTATTGTAACGGCGAACATTATAACGATTATAACCGAGCCGGCTACCCATAATTTTAACGAAGTGTGGATCAATGTAATTATAGGAGCTGTATTCGTAATACAGAATTTATTTACAAATGTAATTTACGCGCGTTTTTTCAGCAACGCCACAAGAAACGTGGAGGCTGTTATAAGAGGAGCGTTGGTAAGAAAGCTGCAGCAGCTTTCCATATCCTACCACAAGGATATGCAGATGGGAAAAATACAGTCTAAAGTTTTAAGAGACGTGGAATCGGTGGTTACTTTCGCCAATCAGCTTTTTGCGGGTGTAATACCTATAATTTTGAATACTGCGGTGGCTTTAACTGTAACTATAACCAGAAGTTTAGTGGTTACAGCCTTTTTCTTATTGACTATCCCGGTTTCCGTAGTTTTAGTAGCGCTTTTCAGAAAGCCTATGCGTCTTAAAAATGCCAACTACAGACATGATGTAGAGAGAATGTCTACCAAACTTACAGACATGGTTGAAATGATTCCTATAACAAGAGCCCACGCTCTTGAAAATGTAGAGATAGATAAATCCGACGAACAGCTTGATAATGTTAAAAAGAGAGGCTGGGAGCTAGATCTGCTGAACGCTAAATTTGGAGCGGCATCGTGGGTGACAATGCAGATGTTTCAGCTTTTATGCCTTTTATTTACATGTTGGATGGCGTTCAGGGGAGATATAGATGTTGGAGACGTATACCTCTTTCAACAGTATTTTTCCAATATAATGAACCAGATGCTTTCTCTTGTTAATATATATCCTATACTTACAAAGGGACTTGAGTCCATTGATTCCATAGGAGAAATACTTTGGGCTAAAGATGTTGAAGATTACAGCGGAAAGCGTACTCTCGACAAGCTTGAGGGGAATTTTAAATTTGAAAACGTAGACTTTGCCTATGCGGATTCTCCACACCATGTCCTTAATAAATTTAATTTTGAAATCAAGGCGGGACAGTGCGTTGCTTTCGTTGGAGAATCAGGCGCGGGAAAGTCCACGATCATAAATATGATCATAGGTTTTTGCAGACCTACGGGTGGAAAATTATACATAGACGGAATAGACTCGGAAGAGATAAATATGAAGTCTTTCAGAGAGCATATAGCTGTGGTATCCCAAAGCGCCATACTTTTTTCAGGAACTGTCAGGGACAACATTACATATGGTCTTACGCATTATACTGACGAGGAACTTTGGAAGGCTATAGACGGAGCGAATTTGAGAGATGTTATTGAAAATCTGCCAAACGGAGTAGATACTATGATAGGTGAACATGGGGATAAACTTTCCGGAGGACAGAGGCAGAGAATAACCATTGCAAGGGCCTTAATAAGAAATCCAAAAGTTATAATATTGGACGAGGCCACTTCGGCCCTTGACAATACGTCGGAAAAGCTTGTCCAGTCGGCTATAAGGAACGCGGCTGAGGGAAGGACCATGCTTGTGGTTGCCCACAGGCTTTCCACTATAAAGGACGCCGACGTTATAGCGTTCATAAAAGATGGTGTATGCACTGAAATGGGTACGTTTGAAGAGCTTGTGGATAAAAAAGGAGACTTTTATAATATGCAGAAATAGTGTATTATAGTA
>CASDQQ010000141.1 GCA_949282945.1 uncultured Eubacteriales bacterium | reverse complement strand
TTGATACCAATAATAGGATTGATAATAGGGTTGCTTATAGGAGTGTTTATTCCATATGAAATTCCGGTGGAATATTCTACTTATATCGTAGTTGGCGTCTTGTCGGTGATGGATTCTGTATTCGGAGCGGTCTGCGCTAACCTGAGAAAAAGGTTTGATATGAAACTTTTTCTGTCCGGAGTATTAGGAAATACAGCGCTCGCTATACTTCTCGCGTTTATAGGGGACAAGTTCGGTGTTCAGCTTTACCTTGCGCCGGTGTTCGCTTTTGGAACAAGGATTTTCACAAATTTTGCTTTTATAAGAAGAATACTTATTTCAAGATATTCTTCGGATGTAAATGTAGTTAAGACGGATGGAGAGAATTATGATGGAAAACAATAATGTTATAGCTGTCGTTGATATAGGTTCTACCAAGGTTTGCGCGATCATAGGAAGAGTTTATCCGGAAGGAAAGTTAAAGGTAGAGGGGGAGGGGTCTGTCTCCTGCCGGGGATTTAAGAAAATGGCTTATTCCGATCTGGATATGATCACTACTTCTATAAAGCGCGCCCTTGTTATGGCACAGGAAAAAGCTAATATAATAGTGTCGTCTGTGTATGTCAATATACGCGGAATATATCTTAATTATATACTGGAAAATTTCAGTATAGATTTCGGCGGACGCGAAAAGGAAATAGATGGCGAAGATATTTTGAAGCTTATAAAGCAGGCTTCTAAAATACCGGTTTATGAGGATGAGACGATCGTAGACGTTGTTCCTATAAAGTTTTATATAGACGGGGATACAGAGGTGGCAGAACCTGTCGGACTTGAAGGAAAAATGCTCTCGGCGGATATAAACATAATACTTGGACATGCTCAGGCGGTTAAAACGATATGCTCCTGCGTTCAAAAACTGGGATTGATAGTGGACGGAATAATTCCAGAAGCTTATCCTATAGCATTTTCACAGCTCAGAACGCCGGAAAGGCACGGAACCACTCTTATAATAGATGTGGGAGGTAAGATAACTGAATATACTGTCCTTAAAAATAATGTAGTGGTCCTTAATTCCTGTATACCATGCGGGGGAGATAATATTACTTCAGATATTGCCAAGGGACTTGACGTATCCAACGCCGACGCGGAAACTTTAAAGAGGGACATAGGGTACGCCGCCCAGGAAGCTTTCAGACAGAACAGGGACTGTTATGTTACCCATGTGGGAACCGGGGATACGGAGATGATAAGAGCTTCGCATGTAATAGATATAATAGAAGCAAGAGCTTCCAATATAATAGACAGAGTTAAGGACAGCCTTGAAAAGAATGGTGTGGAAACCGAGACGATAGAGCGCGCGGTCATAGTTGGCGAAGGCCTGAGAAGCATGGAGGGAGTTGACATTATCGTAAAGAAAGCTTTCGGTATAGATTCGAGACGGCCCGACTTTTTCGTGGAGACGGGATATATGCCGACTTATCTTACGGCATACAGTATATTGACGTACATATATTCGTGTATAGAGTATGGAAGGAGCTATTCCGTGTCAAATATAAAGGTAACGGAGAGTCATGTTGGCATAGGATCTGAAAGCAAAGGCCTTAAAAAGTATATAAGTATGCTTAAAGAATTTTTTACTTTAAATGAATAATTTGTCACTAAAAATAATCTTGTTTTAATGAATTTTTAGTTGCTTTAATGGAGGTTTTGTTATAAACTGTTTATATACATGTATGTAAGGAGGACTAGTTGTGATAGAGATTGATCATGAAAGAGACGGAGTAGCAAAAATTTGTGTCATCGGTGTCGGCGGCGGCGGCGGTAACGCAGTTAATAGGATGATAGAATCGGGTATGACCGGAGTTGACTTCATAGTTATGAATACTGACTTACAGGCTTTGGTTAAGTCAAAGGCTCAGGTAAAAATCCAGCTAGGTGAAAAGCTTACAAAAGGTCTCGGAGCCGGGGCGGATCCCGACATAGGAGAGAAAGCCGCAATGGAGAGCCATGATGAAATACTTCAAACGGTGAAGGGAGCTGAAATGGTGTTTGTGACCGCCGGCATGGGAGGCGGAACAGGCACAGGAGCGGCGCCAATAGTCGCTCAGATCGCAAAAGATCTGGGAATACTTACTATAGCCGTTGTTACTAAACCCTTTGGCTTTGAAGGAAGAAAGAAAATGCAGAGTGCTTTAAAGGGTATAGAGAAACTTAAAGGAAATGTGGATTCTCTTGTAGTAATACCTAATGACAGAATATTTAAGATTATAGATGAAGATATAACTCTTGAAAATGCATTTTCACTTGTTGATGATGTGTTGCGCCAGGGAGTACAGGGAATAAGCGATCTTATTACAAATTCTGGTATAGTTAACGTGGACTTCGCCGATGTTAAGACAACTATGTCCAATAAAGGAATCGCTCATATGGGCGTAGGCCACGGAACTGGAAAGAATAGAGCGGAGGAAGCCGTTAAGAACGCTGTAAACAGTCCTTTACTTGAGACAAGCGTTAACAGCGCTAAATATGTGCTGATTAATTATTGCGGAAATCTCAGCATGCAGGAGATGGAGAAGGCCTCTTCACTTATATATTCTGCCGTTGATGTGGATGCCAATATTATTATAGGCGCTACGGTCCCGGATGATAAGAGCAATGAAGATATTACTGTTACCGTAATTGCCACAGGCTTTGATACAGATCCGGTAACCAAGCCTGAAGTGCTTCATCAAGTCGTAAGCGAAGTTGCCGCGGCCAAAGAGCCGGAACCTGCCGTTCAGCCTGAAAAGGAAGCGGAGCCTCAGCCTGAAGCTAAACCTAATAATTCAAGAAGTAAATATGATCTGACGTTAAACAATAATGACGACGATGATGACGAACTCGTTATACCAAGGTTTTTAAGAAACGACAGAAAATAATCCTGTAATATTTAAGTTTTTATGCCCGGTGAGTATATTAATAGCTTTACCGGGTTTTATTTTACCGATTTGTAAAAATATTGATCAGGGAGGATTAACTATGAGCATACCAAGACCGGAGCATCCATTTCCTCAGATGGAAAGAGAAAATTGGATCAATCTTAATGGAGAATGGGAGTTTGAATTTGACTTTGGAAGAAGCGGAAGGGACAGGAAATTTTTTGAAAGAGAGTCTTTAAATGATAAAATAATCGTTCCATTCTGTCCTGAGAGCGAACTGAGCGGCGTGAATTACAAGGATTTTATACCGGCCGTATGGTATAAAAGGGACGTTGAAATATCCGAGGCCCTTTTAAAAGGAAATGTGTTTATACATTTCGGGGCTGTAGACTATAAATGCTTTGTATACGTAAACGGCAAAGAAGTTGGAATACATACGGGAGGATACTCGTCTTTTAAGTTTGATATAACAGATTTTGTTAAAGTCGGGCATAACCGCATAACAGTATACGCAGAAGACGACGTCAGGTCGGGAAAACAGCCCAGAGGAAAGCAGTGCGGAAATTTCTATTCAATGGGGTGCGATTATACAAGAACTACGGGCATATGGCAAACTGTATGGCTTGAGTTTGTACCAAAGACATATATAAAGAATATAAAATACTATCCTGATACTGCTCAGGGATGTCTGCACATAAAGTCTGACGTTGTTGGAAAGGGGACGCTGAATGTAAAGGCATTTTATGAAGGAAGAGCATGCGGAGAAATTTCAGCCGAGGTTACTGGGGATACCTCATTTGTTACTGTGGAACTTTCCGAAATACATTTGTGGGAACTGGGAGCCGGCAATTTATATGATCTTGAAATATCTTTTGGAGACGATCTGATAAAGAGTTATTTCGGACTGAGAGAAGTGAAGCTGGACGGATATAAATTTTTACTTAACGGAAAATCAGTTTTTCAGAGAACTGTACTGGATCAGGGCTTTTATATGGACGGAATATATACGGCTCCAAGTGATGAAGCTCTTTTAAACGATATAAAGCTTTCTATGGATATGGGCTTTAATGGAGCGAGGCTGCATCAAAAAGTGTTTGAGCCCAGATTTCTTTACCATTGTGATAAAATGGGATATATGGTTTGGGGAGAGCATGCCAACTGGGGTCTTGATCTTTCAAATACCCAGGCTCTTTTAAGTTTTCTGCCGGAATGGATGGAAATCGTGGAAAGAGATTTTAACCATCCCGCAATCATAGGGTGGTGCCCTTTTAACGAGACATGGGACTACGAAGGGAGAAGACAGATAGACGATATATTGGCCGTTGTTTATAAATATACAAAACAGTTTGATACTACCAGGCCCTGTATAGATACAAGCGGGAATTTTCATGTAATTACGGATATATATGATGTACATGATTACAGACAAAATGCGTCAGAGTTTACTGAAAGCTATGTGACTTTTGGAAACGGCGGAGAATTGAGGGACGCGTTTAAAGACAGGCAGCACTATAAGCCGGGACAGCCCGTTTTCGTAAGTGAATACGGAGGAATAAAATGGGCTCCGGATGATACTTCGGCCGGTTGGGGATACGGAGAGGCTCCTAAGACCGAACAGGAATTTTTAAAGAGGTATGAGGATCTGACGACAGCTCTGCTTGATACCCCTAATATAATGGGATTTTGCTATACTCAGCTTTATGATATAGAACAGGAAGTCAACGGACTTTACTATTATGATAGAAGACCGAAATTTGATACTGAAATAATAAAAAAGATAAACACAAAAAAGGCGGCTATAGAAGACTGAGCGGTGCTATTTAAATGTATTTTACAAATTATTATACGGCGCGGAGATATCCGCGCCGTATAATAATTTGTTGAAGGTATGAAAGGTATGTTGCGATGTTGCCGTATATTTAGTGTTAATTTTACCGACTTTTCATGAACCAAATTGAAATTTTTACGATATATAGGGTGAAGTATATAAAAAATAATGATGAATGGGGGCGATGGGATTGGAGGACAGTAAGATCGTAGAGCTCTATTTTAAAAGAGACGAATCCGCTGTTTCAGAGACTGCGTCAAAATACGGAGATTATCTTTTTAAGATAGCCTATAATGTTTTGGGAAATAAGGAAGACAGCGAAGAGTGCGTAAGCAGCGCTTATAATGGGGCGTGGAATGCTATACCGCCGCACAGGCCAGATATACTGGGGCCTTTCTTGGGGAAAATAGTAAGACGCGCTTCCATAGATTGCCTCAGAAAAAAGAGCAGTTTAAAAAGAATGTACAGTGAAGCGTGTCTTTCAATAGATGAGCTTGAGGAATGTATTCCTGCAAAAATGTCAGTGGAAAGGGAAGTTGAGAATATTGAAATTTCCAAGGCAATAAGCGCGTATCTGCTAAGTTTAAAGCTTTCTGAAAGACATATATTTGTTTGCAGATATTGGTATTCTTACTCAATAAAAGAAATATCGTCTTTATTTAAAATAAGCGAGTCAAAAGTAAAACATATACTTCACAGCTTAAGAAAGGGGCTTAAGAGTTATTTTGAGAAGGAGGAAATTATATTATGAAAGATATGAAAAACAGGTTGTATGATTGTATTGGGAATATTGACGATGACATTATAAACGAAACGGAAAAGGAGATATCTAAAAGACTCCGGACTAATAATAGGAAATTTGCGTATTTTGCATACGGGGCGGCTGCCTGTGTGCTACTGGCGGCCATGGTCATATCGGTAACTAGCGTAATAAAGAACAGCGGTGAGGAAAGCAGATGGCCTACAAAAGAAATAACCGGAACTCCGGGAACAGCCGAAGAAATTCCCAGTATGCCAAAATGGGATGAGCTTTCTGTAAGTGAAAAGTATATATTTATGAATTTTAACGGCAAATTATATGATTCAAGGATCGCAAAGCTGCAGCCTGGCCAGATAGGCGATAGCCTTGGCAAGACGGAAATCTATGGGATAGATTTTTATACAGAGGAAAAGCATTATATAAACGGAGATGTTTACACATTAGACGGTATTAGCGAAAACTGCGCTTTGGCTGTAAAAATAGAAGGAGAAGAAGATTTTTTCACGTATGTAAACAGTTATTATAAACCGGACACTTTAGGGCAGTTTATATATGATCTGAATTTAAGAGAAAATATGGATTTCGGCTCAGTATGGTACTATGTAGAAAAATCCGGAAAGTATACTACGATTGAGTTCGTGGATGTACCCAGCTCGGCAGTGTGGGATATGCTTCTTTCGGATCTGAGTATCGAGAATGTAAAAGATTATGATTCTCATATGTTTATAAATAAAATAAGTATCAGTGTGAACATTCCGGTTTTAGGCTATAAAAACATAAGCCTTGGCGTAACAGAGGACGGGTATCTGACTACTAACATCCTTGCTACTGGAAAAGCTTTCTTTATAGGAGAAAATAAAGCTAAGGATTTTGAAAAATATATTACGGAAAATTGTCAGGGTTATGAGATAGTTTATACTGGAACAGATACTAGCGTTCCTGAATAGTAATAAAAAATACACGCCTGAAAAACAAATTTTTCAGGCGTGTATTTTACATATTGTACTTT
>CASDQQ010000140.1 GCA_949282945.1 uncultured Eubacteriales bacterium | reverse complement strand
TTCATTCTGCCAAGCGATTACATCCTTCGTGGTGATCTCGCTGACATTTTTCTTTTCAAAATAGGGTAAAATCTTGGTTTCAATGATATGCTTTTTTGTCAGCCAAGTGTTTTCCTTTAATCGGGGTTTCATATCCTTGATATAAAGCTCCACAAAGGCGGCGAAATTCATATCCATATCAGCAGCACTCTGCTGTTGGAATACTCGTTCCCACTCTTGGGCTTCACGCTTGGTTTCAAAGCCACGCTTGCATTTCTGCTTGCGTTCGCCCTTCCAATCCAAGTATCGGGTTAAAACATACCAAGTGCCGTTATCTTCATTTTTATAAACAGGCATTCTTATTCTCCTTTCTGGCTTCGTACAGCCTTTCGTTAAAGTATTCTCGATTAATTCTTCCTGAGATGGTTATAAAACCTTTGCGCTTTAATTCCTCGTTCAGTTCCCGAATTACCTTGTAGGCATAAGAGGTTGAAACGTCGAGGATTTCAGCGACTTCTTCTACTCGCATAAACTGTTGTCCCATAGGTTATCCTCCTTTCTTAGTTAGTTAAGCTTTGCGCCGTTCTACCCAAGTGCCGTTCCTGCCCCTGCTTTGTCAGCGGCGTTGTTTCGCTCGCTCCGTTGCCACCGGAGGTCTTGGCAAAATCATATCCCACTTGGACGGTCATTCAGTTGTTTTGAAAACCTCCCATATAACGTCATAAATCGGAAGATTTATGCATAGTTACGAGGAAAGTTTTCTCCACTAAGCTTATTTGCTTAGTGCACATCATCATTATACTAAGCATATTTGCTTTTGTCAAGTGGTTTGCGAGAAAATACTAAACAAATTTGTTTTGATTTCTCTTGACAACACTAAACATTTCTGCTATACTATGTACGAACACTTGAAAAGAGGTGCTTTTATGGCTATTAGCGAAAGAATTCACTTTTTCCGCAATCTGCGTGGAATGACACAAAAATATCTCGGTTTACAGCTCGGTTTTCCCGATAAATCTGCTGATGTTCGTATGGCACAGTATGAAACCGGTTCTCGCACTCCAAAAGCGGATATTGCCGCTACATTGGCAGAAGTGTTGGATGTTGCACCCGAAGCATTGAACGTGCCCGATATTGACAGTTACATAGGTTTGGCTCACACTTTCTTTGCGCTTGAAGATATTTATGGCATTACCGTCAGCGAAGCCGATGGGGAATTCTGCCTTAAAGTTAATGCCGACAAAGGCAAGGATGCCGCAGAGGTTATCCGTATGCTTGCCGCTTGGAACGAACAGAAAGCCAAACTCGATTCAGGTGAGATCGACAAGGAAACCTACGACCAATGGCGCTATCACTATCCCAAGTTCGATACAACGGGCGGATGGGTTAAAGTTCCTTCCCAAGAACTCAGCGATGCTATGGTCGAAGCGTTCAAAGACCGTTTGAAACCGGACTAAGAAAAAAGACGATTAAGAAGCCCTTAACTGCGGTAATCCACAGTTAAGGGCTTTTTAATCGTCTAATACAGATTTAATTGTTGATGACAACCACTTGACTATTATTCTGATAACCTACAAACCACTCGTGGTATAGAATAATGGTCACTCTAAGGATTGTTATCAAATCGTTATCAAAAGGGGTGAGCGAAATCCGAAAACCCTTGATATTACTGGGTTTTTAGGCTTTCTGTGATCATTCCCACTCTATCGTGGCGCACGGCTTTGGCGAAAGATCATAAAGCACCCGGTTTACATTTTTAACCTCGCTTAATATTCTGTCTCTAACCTTGATCAATATATCCCAATCCAACTGCTCTATAGTAGCGGTCATAGCGTCCACGGTATTTACCGCACGGATTATAACCGGAAACTCAAAGCACCTCTCATTATTTTTAACTCCTACTGATTTAAAATCAGGAATCAAAGTAAAATACTGCCACACCTTTTTATCAAGTCCCGCATTAGCAAACTCTTCTCTTAAAATAGCGTCCGACTCCCTGACCGCCTCAAGCCTATCCCTTGTAATCGCTCCAAGGCACCTTACTCCAAGCCCAGGTCCAGGGAAAGGTTGACGAAATACCATATTTGAAGGAAGTCCAAGCTCAATTCCACAGGAACGAACTTCATCCTTAAATAACTGCTTCAGCGGCTCTACAAGTCCAAACTGCAAATTTTCCGGAAGTCCTCCAACATTATGATGAGATTTAACTATCTTTGCGGTTTTTGTACCGCTTTCAATTATATCAGGATAAATTGTACCTTGTCCGAGGAACTCTATTCCATCTAGCTTTCCGGCTTCTTCTTCAAAAACTCTTATAAACTCCGCACCTATTATCTTACGCTTTGCTTCGGGATCAGCCACGTTTTCAAGCTTGCTCAAGAATCTTTCAGAAGCGTCTACATAAATAAGGTTCGCGTCAAGCTGGTTTCTGAATACCTCAATCACACTTTCCGACTCGCCCTTTCTCATAAGTCCATGATTGACGTGCACACAAACTAACTGTTTACCTATAGCCTTGATAAGGAGAGCCGCCACGACTGACGAATCAACTCCGCCAGAGAGCGCAAGCAATACTTTTTTATCCCCCACTTGACGTCTTATGAGCTCAACCTGATCTTCAATAAAATTTTTCATATTCCAGTTAGCTTCAGCCCCGCAGGTATCGAACAGAAAATTTTTCATCTGATCTTTATCCGGGATCTCATCAAACTTTAATCCGCACTTAGCGGTCGGATGGTCTATAGACATCATAGGCAGCCCTATTTTATAAATGCAATCACATACCTCTACTGCCTTGCCGTCCACTACTCTATTTTCCCCTCCGTTAAGTATAATACCCTTCACATTGTCCATGGCTTTAAGCTCGTCTGCGGTAATATCGTGAGGGTATATTTCGCTGTAAACTCCAAGATCCCTTATTTCACGGGCAACCTTAGTATTTTCTGTACTTCCGAGATCTAAAATAACAATCATATCCTGCTTCATGTTTATTGCCTCCTTTGTTAAACTCATATTTCATCTTAATATAATAAACTTAGAACTATATTTTAGTTTGTAAAATTATCAAAATATCCTTGTACAAGAACGACCGGCGTTCCTTTATCTCCCGATCCGCTCGTAAGATCGCAAAGGGATCCTATCAGATCGGTAAGCCTTCTCGGAGTAGTTCCCTGAGAAGCCATATCTCCCACCAGATTCTCTTTCTTTTCCTTTATTCTTTTAGAAATGGCATTTTTAAGCTCTTCTCCCTTTAAATCTTTAAAATCATTATCCGCAAGATACTTTAATTTAACTTCATTTGGCGTTCCTTCAAGGCCTCCGGTATAGGCAGGGGAAACACACGGATCCGCAAGTTCCCATATTTTACCTACAGGATCCTTAAAAGCCCCGTCCCCGTATACCATTACCTCTACGTGCTTTCCAACAGCCTCCAATATTTTTTTCTGAATATCTTCCACGATATCGTAGCAATCTCTTGGAAAAAGCTTTACTGTATCCTCAGTAGCTTTATTAGAACCTAAAAGTCCGTATTTTTCATTATATCCGCTCCCGTTTACTGACGTTTTAAGAATATCGTCCATACCGTAGACCTTCTCGGCGCCATTATCTCTCAAAATACGTTTTGTTCTTTCCCTTGTATGTATATCACAGTTTATTACATTTTTAGTATAGGTTAATATAGACTTTGCATTGTTTGAAAAAATTATCTCCACATCTGCTCCCGAGTCTTTTATAAGCTGCTCATAGTAAGCAACGTAATCCATCCCGGTAAAAGGATGCTTACTCTCTCCAAAAAGTGTTCTGTATCTGTCCAGAGTTAGAACATCGCTGTAAGGATTGACCCCCGCATTGTCCAGAGCATCTATGGAAACAAGTTCGTTCCCAACCTCGTCAGACGGGTAGCTGAGCATCAGCACTATTTTTTCAGCGCCCATTGCAATGCCTTTAAGACATATGGCAAAACGGTTCCTTGACAATATAGGGAATATTACTCCCACAGTATTTTTACCAAACTTAGCCGTAATGTCCGCGGCTATATCCTTCACGGACGCATAATTTCCCTGCGCTCTTGCAACCACCGATTCCGTGACTGCCACCACGTCTCTGTCCCTCAGCTCAAATCCTTCTATCTTCGAGGCCTCAAGCACACTGTCGGCTACTATTTTATAAATATTATCACCTTTTTTTATAATAGGACATCTTATTCCTCTTGAAACGGTTCCAACCCTTCTTTCCATATCCAAACCCCTTCCTCTGCATCTATCTCGTTTTTGAGACAAAAGAATTATACCATGCTTTTTTTCTCATGTCAGCAAATACATATATCACTTTTTATATTAAGGCTATTAATTTTTGCAGAAAAACAGCCGGAGCAAAGTCCGGCCGCAAAAATCAAAAAACAATATATTTAATTTATCTAAAATATCTTACGCCTGATTCAAATATCTTTTGGTCTTTATTTCCAGGAACATTTACACACACATCGCTTCCTGCACGCTCGGAATGTCCCATTTTGCCTAAAACCCTTCCGTCAGGGCTAGTTATCCCCTCTATTGCGTTTATTGATCCGTTAGGGTTAAAGGATATGTCATAAGTAGGATTTCCATTTATATCAACATACTGAGTAGCCACCTGCCCATTCTTTATTAAAGAGTCTATCATTTCCGGAGAAGCTATAAATCTTCCTTCTCCGTGAGATATAGCTATAGTATGGATATCTCCCACATTTACTCCGGAAAACCACGGTGATTTATTCGAAGCTACTCTTGTCCGTACCATACATGACGCGTGTCGCCCTATTGTATTGAATGTAAGAGTAGGACAGGTTTCATCTATATCCCTTATTTCACCGTACGGCACAAGACCAAGCTTTATAAGCGCCTGAAATCCGTTGCATATTCCAAGTATAAGTCCGTCTCTATTATTCAAAAGCTCGCTTACAGCCTCTTTAACATATGGGTTTCTGAAAGTAGTCGCAATAAACTTGCCCGATCCATCCGGTTCGTCTCCTCCGCTGAATCCTCCGGGAATCATTATAATTTGGGACTTTCTTATATTATCTGACATTACTCTTATAGATTCCTCTATACCCGCTGACGACAGATTATTTATTACCTGGATCTCGGTTATAGCCCCTTCTTTTTCAAAGGCTCTGGCAGTATCATACTCGCAGTTTGTTCCCGGGAATACAGGTATAAACACTCTCGGTCTGGCAACCCCGGGAGTTTTTCTCCTTACAACAGGTTTTTTTGAAACATAATCCGCATTTTTTAATTCTCCGTCCGCCTCTGCTTTCGTAGGGAAAACACTTTCAAGTTTACCCGACCAACTTTCAAGCATACTGTCTATGGATATTTTTTCTCCGTTCACAAAAACGAACTCTTCCTCCACAGTCTCTCCCAAAGGATAAAAATCAAGAGAATTTTCACAGTCAAAATCATCTGTTACTTCAAGCAAAATAGAACCGTAATTAGGTTTTGCAAGACTGCCCATGCTTAAAGAATCATAAAATCTGAAGCCAATTTTATTTCCAAAGCACATTTTGCTTACAGCAGCCGTTATTCCTCCCGTTCCTATAGTAGACGCGGATAAAACTTTTCCGCTTCTGATCATGTCCTGTATCTGCGCATACATTCTTTCCAACTGTTCAAAATCCGGTATTTCCTCCGCGTTTCTTCTCAGCCTGAAAAATAGTACCTTACTTCCGCTCTTTTTAAATTCCGCCGAAACGGTATTTCTCACATCATAAGGGCACACCGCAAAAGACACCAGGGTAGGCGGGACTGTCATATCCTTAAAGGTTCCGGACATACTGTCTTTTCCTCCTA
Source organism: uncultured Eubacteriales bacterium (assembly GCA_949282945.1). Taxonomy (GTDB): domain Bacteria; phylum Bacillota; class Clostridia; order UBA1212; family CASDQQ01; genus CASDQQ01. The sequence goes on along the minus strand of CASDQQ010000140.1, from coordinate 5,007 downwards.
TTGCCGGTATATTGAGAATATCCTGAACGTGGAACGCTCCCAAAAGCGCGGCGAAGGGTTTGCCCCATTTATCCGGATTTTTCCCTGGTTTTTCAAAATATTCCTGCAAAGTAAGCCTTACTTTTCTGTAATCTCCTCCTATTGCAACTACTTTGGCCAGGGACTGTACTACGGCATATATTGCGCCGTGGAAAGGACTCCAACTTGATATCTGAGGATCATATCCGTACGTCATGATTGTTCCGGTATTAGTGTTACCTTTAAGAACAGGTATCTTTGCGGCCATACCCTCCTGGGGGGTGAGCTGATATTTTCCACCAAAAGGCATTAATACCGTACCTGCCCCAATAGAGCTGTCAAATCTTTCCACAAGTCCTTTCTGAGACCATACATTCAAATCAGACAATATATTGAGCCATTCCTTTTCTATTTCCTTACTGTTTTTAACAAATTTCTTATTAAACACATTTTCTGAAGCATTTGGCGCTTTAACGCTCACATCTATATGCTGCTTAACCCCGTTTGTATCGAGGAAACTTCTTTCTATATCTACAATGGTGTTTCCCTTCCATGTCATTCTGAGTCTTCCCGTATCGGTAACCTCAGCTACAGCCACAGCCTCAAGATTTTCTTCCTCAGCATATTTTATAAATCTTTCCGCATTATCCCTGTCAACAACTACCGCCATTCTTTCCTGCGATTCGGATATTGCCAACTCTGTCCCGTCGAGACCTTCATATTTTTTCGGAACTCTATCAAGATAAATGTCCAGTCCGTCGGCAAGCTCGCCTATCGCAACGCATACGCCGCCGGCACCAAAATCATTGCACTTCTTTATAAGCACAGAAACATCACGATTTCTAAAAAGCCTCTGTATCTTTCTTTCTGTCGGAGGATTTCCCTTTTGAACTTCTGACCCGCATGTCGTCAGCGATTCTTCGGTATGTTCCTTTGATGACCCCGTAGCTCCCCCGCATCCGTCTCTACCTGTTCTTCCACCTAATAAAATTACAATATCAGATGGTTTCGGAGTGCTTCTTACCACATTTTCCTTTGGGGCCGCCGCAATAACCCCTCCTATTTCCATTCTTTTTGCTATAAAACCCGGATGGTATATTTCAGATACCTGTCCGGTAGCAAGGCCTATCTGGTTTCCATAGGAGCTGTAACCCGCGGCGGCTGTCTGAGTAATCTTTCTTTGCGGAAGCTTGCCCGGGATAGTCTTAGATATAGGAACCGTAGGATCTCCCGCTCCTGTCACTCTCATTGCCTGATAAACATAAGAACGCCCTGAAAGCGGATCTCTTATGGCTCCGCCCAAGCAGGTGGCCGCACCTCCGAAAGGTTCAATTTCCGTAGGATGGTTATGAGTTTCATTCTTAAACATAACCAACCAGGGCTCAGTCCTTCCGTCTATATCCACATTAACTACTATGCTGCATGCATTTATTTCGTCAGATTCATCCAGATCATTTAATTTCTTTCTGTTTTTAATAGCTTTCATAGCTATTGTAGCTATATCCATAAGGCACATCGCCTTATTTGCCTTTCCGAGATGTACCACTGAACGCATTTTACTGTATTTATCAAATGCTTCTTTTAATTCTGACATGCCTATGCCGTTTTCTATATGAACATCGTCTATCTCTGTCAAGAACGTGGTATGCCTGCAATGATCTGACCAATAGGTATCTATAACCTTTATTTCAGTTATAGTAGGATCCCTTTTAGCCTCATTTTTAAAATAGTCCCGGCAAAACATCAGATCCTCAGCAGACATGGCATAACCTTCGCGCCGCTGCATATCAACGATATCTTCGTCACTCATATCCTTAAATCCCTCTAGCACGGCTACAGTCTCCGGCACCGTCAAAACCATTTCTAAACTTTCCGGCTTATCTAAGGAAGCTTCCCTGGATTCCACCGGATTTATACAATATTTTTTTATTTTTTCAAAATCACGGTCAGAGATATCGCCCTCCAAAACGATCATTTTTGCCGTCCTGATAAGCGGTCTTTCTTTCTGCGTCAAAAGCTGTACGCATTGTGCCGCCGAATCAGCCCTTTGGTCATACTGCCCCGGCAGGGATTCTATAAGAAAATATCGGCATTTTTCACCTATCTCTACTTTTTCATCATATACTACGTCTACATTAGGCTCAGAAAAAACGGTTTTCCTTGCGTTTTCAAATTCTTCTTCGGTAATGTACTGGACGTCGTATCTGTTTAACACCCTTACTCCGCTAAGGCCATCAATTTCCAAGTTGTTTTTAAACTCCCCGTAAAACCCCCTGGCTTCTACATCCAATCCATTAATTTTTTCTACATACACTCTTTTAACTGAATTATCCATTATACTCTCCATTTCTAATTGCCGAAGTAATTCAATTTATTGATTAAGCCCCTCTACTTTAGCGTAAATTTCTTCTTTTGAATATCCGTTTTGTAAAAGAACCGATATAACGTCCTTATCTATGTCAGGTACATACGTCTTTATTGCTGTAAGATTTCCCTCTATAGTATACTCTCCCATCGCTGCCGGAATTAAAAGGGTCTCTCCCATTTTTATGTCCTGAGCGCCTTCTTTGTAGCTTATTTTTCCGCTTCCACCGCAAATAATATAAACGTAAAATTTATCCCCGTCGGCTTTTTCCATGATCTTTCCATTCTTTAATTCATAAAGTTCTATGGAAAAATATTTGTTGGCTATTTTCACTGTTTTTTCTGTATTTTGTCCAACGCTAATTTTAAGTCCTTCGGCACTTTTGCAGGACTTTCCGGTATATGAAAAATTAATTGTCTCGAGAGATTTTTCTACATGCAGCGGTCTGGTCTTTCCATCCGCTCCTACCCTGTTATAGTCGTAAACTCTATACGTAGTATCGGAATTTTGCTGCACCTCCGCAAGAATTATCCCCTTGCCTATAGCATGCACAAGTCCGTCTGGAATATTTATAACATCTCCTGGCTTTACGTTTATATAATTAAGGCACTCCTCAACTCTGTTTTCTTCTATAGCCTTAGCAAAGCTTTCTTTTGTAACTCCTTCTGCAACTCCTGCTACAAGTGTGGCTCCAGGCTCTGCGTCCAAAATATACCACATTTCATTTTTTCCAAGTTCTCCGTTTTCATGTGCAAACGCATACTCGTCGCTAGGATGTACCTGAACTGAAAGTCTGTCGTTAGCGTCTATAAACTTTATAAGCAGAGGAAACTTATCCACATCTTTCTGAGGAAGGGTTGTTCCTATAACCTCCCTGCCGAAATTCTTTATATAATCTTCTAAAGTCATTCCTGAATACTCTCCGTTTATGATTGTACTCATTCCATTCTTATGGCAGGATAATTCCCAACTTTCTGCAACATTTCCAGACTCAGGAAGCTCTTTCCCTATTTTGCTTAAATTGCGTCCTCCCCAAATATAATCTTTATAAACTTTACCGAATTTTAATGGATATAATTTCATTGATAGTACCTCTTTTTTCATATTTTTGTGCTAGCCTTTTAAAGACTTACGTTTTTATTATATATTAGCGAATTATCAATTTCAAGCCGTAGCCCCCTTTAAGACTTTCACGATAATTGTTCTTGTTCTTACATTCATAACGTTTTCATTATACGTTTTTCTACAAAAATAGCGGAAGTGAAATATCCCTTCCGCTGAAATTACGTTTTATACTTTATATTTAATTATTCGTGACAATCACAGTCACAGTCATCATCACAATCGTCGCACTCACAGTCCCATTCTACTTCCACCGTTTTTCCACAGTTAGGACATATAAAAGAATCTCCGTCTTCTGTAAACATATCTCCTGTAAGCTCTATCAAAGAATTGCATTCCGGGCACTCTACCTCTCCGAATACTGTATCTTCTTCGTCGCATTCTTCACAGCCGCAACCGCAGTCACCGTAAACGGCCTCTTCAAGTTCCCCTAAATCTTCATCTATCTCATCAAGGAACTCATCAGTTTCTTCTCTGAATCCTTCAAGATCTTCAACAGATAAAATAACTTCGTCCAAAAGCTCCATAACAGCCAAAAGGATCTTCCCTTCTTTGCTATCGCCGTTAATCTCCAAACCGTCGCAAAGACCTTTTACATAGTTATATCTTTCAGATAAATATCCCATAATGCACCTCCGTAATATTTTTATTTATAAATTATACTCTTATATTATACTTTTATAGTTTTAAGCTCTTTCCATATACTCTTCTGTACGAGTATCGATTCTTATTCTATCACCCTGATTAATAAAAAGAGGAACTTTTACTTTTGCTCCAGTTTCAACCACTGCCGGTTTTGTTGCTCCTGTAGCTGTATCTCCTTTAAATCCGGGTTCTGTTTCTGTTACTTCCAGTTCTACAAATGTAGGAGGCTCTATTCCAAAAACATTTCCCTTAAAAGATAAAACCTTTACCTGCTCATTTTCTTTTACAAACTTCATAGTATCGCCTACCGTAGAAGCATTTATCGGAGTCTGGTCGTAAGTCTCCGTGTCCATAAAATAATATAAATCTTCATCCTTATATAAATACTGCATTACTCTTCTTTCCACACGAGCTTCAGTTATCTTATCCGTAGGGTTAAAAGATTTTTCAACCGTAGCACCGGTTATGACGTTCTTTATTTTGGTTCTTACAAAAGCTGCGCCTTTTCCGGGTTTAACATGCTGAAATTCAACAATTACCCAAACGCTGTTATCCATTTCAAATGTAACACCATTTCTAAAATCACCAGCAACCATATTTTCACAACCTCCAAGTTATTTACTTATTCATCAAACATTAAATATCTTGTACATTTTATACTAAATAACAAAATCTTTCAAGATATTTATTTATTTTCTATGCATTCATCCTGTGTATGGTTAATTTCCAAATTAAATTCCACCCTCACATAACTGAAAGTGGAGTTTACTTTGAGAAATTTGTTGATGGAATTTACTTCGAAAAAGATTTATACTATATAATGCTGTCTTCTGGTTTACAGGAGGATAACATTATGG
>CASDQQ010000139.1 GCA_949282945.1 uncultured Eubacteriales bacterium | reverse complement strand
GAGTACAATGCAGGTAATAAAGTTCTGGTTCAAGTACATTTAAACGTTCGTACTCGGCATGGAGGTTTTCAAAATATGTTGTAAACTTGTCTATTATCGAATGACAATATTCCGGATCATCAATAAGGTCATTAATAACATTGTTAGGACCATGAAGCCGTGGAATTATATCCCACATTGCACTGTAAAGCTCTACTCCGCTCTGCTTTACTTTCATAAGTCCGTCAAAAACTTTTTTAGCCAAAGCGATATTTGCGTCAGTTTCTTCCCGGTTTATAGATACGTGCGGTTTAGTATTGATTTTTTCCAGAGATTCAATATCCGGCAAGAGATCATTATATGAATGAGAACTTACATCGCTTCCCGTGTCGGAATGAATTATAGTTTCTGAAGTAGCTATTCCATATCCCGTTCCTTCAAGCAAGACCGGCACACTGATATACGGTGGAAGCATATAATCTGCCATAAAATATTTTTTCTGATAGAGAACCCGTCTTAAACGTTTCTCAAGTTCTTTGCAGCGTGGATCTTCACATTGAAGCCGTAATTTTGGATCATTTTCCAACTCTCCCCACGGCACCTCAAATATATTTACAAGCGGGCGGACTATTTCAAGTCCTATATGGCGGCGGCATCTGCGTTCGCGTTCTCTTATCCCGTCGTCAAGTGCAACTTCGGTATATTCACCGGCAAGCTTTCTTAATATTTCATAATCTCTATTATTCATTTGTTTGATAATTACCTCGAAATATATGTTTTTAATGATTATATTACATAATATATCTTTTTTTCAATCACTGCAAATATTTTTAACTTATGCGGCTTTGAAAAATATATGTTATAAACCTGCGTTTGCAAATTTGAGCGTGAGAGGGTTTCGGTTGACAGCGTTATGTATTTTGATATAATTTTTTAAAAATGAATTTTACGGAGTGTGAATGTTACGCGGTACACGATAAGGGAATTTCAAGATAAGCTTTTAGAGATACTTTTAGTTCTTGACGAATTTTTAAAAAGAAATGATATACACTATTTTCTGATAGGGGGAAGTTCTCTGGGAGCGGTCAGGCACAAGGGCTTTATACCCTGGGACGACGATATCGATATAGGTATGCCAAGAGAGGAATTTGAACGGTTTGAAGGACTTGATTTTTCCTTTCTGGCAGAACGGAAGCTCCAATATTGTAAAATAGGACAAAATGTGATCTTAAACGCGCCTATAGGTTTTCTTTACGACAGAAGCGATGAAAGCGTACCGTATGAGGAGTGTCTGACAATAGATATTTTTCCTATAGACGATGTGCCGGCTTCGGCGTTTAAACAGAAGCTCCAGAAGATCGTATCCCATATTTACCATATTTCCGTAGGGCGCAGGCCGGCTCAGAACAGAGGAAAAGCCGCTAAAATACTAACTACGGTCATCGTAAAGCTTACTCCGGATTTTATGTTCGATCTTTATGAAAAATGGGCTAAAAGAGCTATGATATCCCTTGGTGAAAGTACGTCGGGACTTGCGGCCAATATTTTTGGTATGAAGGGCTATTATAGAGAGATCATGCCTAAAAACATTATCGAAGAAACGGAAGACATGCTATTTGAGGGTCATTTTCTGCCGGTCCAGAAAAATTATGACCAGTATCTGAAGAGACTTTTCGGAGATTATATGGAACTGCCTCCGGAAAGTGAGAGAAAGCCGCATCACAAGTGCTTCGAGGATTGATATGGATAATGAAACATTAAGACGGCTGCAGCTTTTGGAGCTTAAGGTTTTGAAGGATATAGACAGAGTCTGCAAAATATTGAATATACGGTATTTTCTTATAGGCGGCAGCGCTTTGGGCGCGGTGCGGCATGGCGGCTTTATACCCTGGGACGACGATGTGGATATAGCTTTTTACAGGAGAGACTATGAAATTTTTATAAAAAACGCAAAGGATCTTTTAAGCAGAGATTTTGTTCTGGAAAATTATGATACTAACGAGGAATATCATCTGTGTTTTTCAAAGGTTTGCGTAAACGGAACGGTCTATACCTGTGGGGATATACAAAAACGGAATGTCCATCATGGCGTTTTTGTTGATATTTTTCCTATGGACGCAGTTCCCGACAGTAGGATCGGACGGTTTTTCCAAAAAAATTTTGCCTATATGGCATATTTTCTTTTACGCGGGGAGCCTCTTAAAAATGCCGGCGCGGTTTTAAATTGTATTTCTAAAATGATAATTAAGATACTTCCGAGAAAATGGGCGCGAGGCATTGGCATTTTCTGCGATAAAATGGTCTGCAGGTATGATCAGGATAAATGCGGGAGTATATCAAATATATACGGTATGGCTTCTTATGAGAAAGAAACAGTTCCCAAAGAGTATATCGGATCGTTGGTTCTCCATAAATTTGAAGATATGGAGTGTCCTATACCGGAGATGTACCACGAGTATCTGACTCATGTGTATAACGATTATATGGAGTATCCGCCGGAAGAAGACAGAGTATCCAAGCATGAGGGAGAGGCTTCGGGATTTTAAAATCTATCAAATTTGAGATAATGAGTCTTGTAAAAGGTAAGTTTTCCACGATCTTTTTTTTGCAAGCATACTGTGTTGAGGTCAGTTCATACGCAGTTCCATTTTGTCTTTGCTTTCTGGCTGAAAGGTTGTGTGTCGATAAAAAAACGGAGAAAATATTGCCTCAAATAGCTGTTTAAGAAAAATACATAATATTAACGGGAAATATTATTTTAGCACACAGTTAAATATATATTAAAATGTAGGATTCTGCCGCTTTACTACTAAAATTTAATTAAAATTATGTTGCAAACAGTAAAACTATGGTATACAATTAATTCAAATAAATAAAAATGATAGACTTTTCCCGTATATCAGTTGAGGATTAAATACCATGAAATACTTTGCCCATGAATGGAAGAAAGTCTTTAAGCACAGGACTATATGGCTCCTGCTTTTAGGGGAAGCAATATTAACTTTGGCGTTGCT
>CASDQQ010000138.1 GCA_949282945.1 uncultured Eubacteriales bacterium | reverse complement strand
TCCTTAATATCAAAATATGCGAGCTGAAAAAAGGATATTCAAAAATAAAAGTTGATCTTGATCACAAACACCTGAATCCGTTTGGCGGAGTCCATGGCGGAGTTTATGCTTCTATAATTGATACTGCCGCTTACTGGGCCGTATACTGTGAAATGGATGAAGATACAGGATATACTTCCATAGACGTATGTGTAAATAATTTATCTATGATAAAGGAAGGCTCCATTATTGTTGAGGGCAGAACGATAAAAAGCGGGCGCAGCATATGCTTATGCCAGGCTGTGGCGACGGATGAAAGCGGTAAAATTATCGCGCACGGAACATCCAAGTTAATGATTTTGCAGGGGAAACAGTCGATTCATCATGTAATCAAAACTATGGGAGCCCAGAAACTCCCGTGTAAATTTATTGATATGGATAATCAATAGAAAAACAGGACAGGTTAAAATTTATTCCTTTTTAAAAAAATCGGTAATATCATATCCAAGAACGTCGGCTATACCGTAAAGAAGCTTTAAGGAAGGGAGTGTCCTGCCCTTTTCTATGTCGCAAAGATAGGAAGAGGATTTATGTATCTTTTCAGCAAGGGCTTTCTGAGTAAAACGCCTGCTTTTTCTGAGTAGAGTGATATTTCTGCCGAGCTGCTTTTTTCTGTCCATTATAAAAATCCTTTCCATGAATTTTGCTACATTAACCTATAAGTTAATATTTAATGTATCTATATTTTAATAAAACCTAATTCAAATTTCAAGAGTAAATTTTGTATATATTTACCTATATATAGAAAGAATAATAATACTTCGAAAATTGGAGGTATTATTTTTAATGGTGACAGAAGAGACTATTCTGGGAAGAGAAGAGTACAAACAGCATGCGAGGCATATAGCCGAAAAACAAGGAATAATGAACAGCCCTGAAATAAGAGCTGAGGCTTATGTCCTTGAATGTGAAACGTACTTTGAAAATATAAGGGAAATTTATAAAGAACTGGCCGAAGAAGCAAAATATAAAAATAGCAAACGTAATAAACGTACATTTCCCGCCGCAGAAATACTTGTGGACAATTACTACATTGTTTTAAGCAAAATGAACGATGTCAAAAGCGTTATGAGCGGAAGCGGAATGAAGACTCTTTCCGAGAGGATAATATATATTGCGGGAGAAATAACCGCCCATTGCGACTATGCTCTTGACAAGAACAAAATAATGGATTTTATTTCCTCATATCAGGAGATAGCTTACCTTACATCAGAAGAATTAAGGTGGCTCGGGGCAATACTTAAAACTCAGCTTATAAAAAGGATAAGCAATCTTTCCAATTCAATAATTGAAATAAAGCAGCAAAGAGACGTAGCCGACAGGCTTATAAATTTAAGAAATGCGGGTAAGGTAATACAAAAAGATCCTAAAAAGGAAAGTGCGCTTATCGAGCATTTTTCATATAAAATGAAATCGGAAAGGGAGAGTTATCTAAAATTCAGAGAAATCGTAAATAGAAAATACGCCGCCATGGATTTAAGCCTGGATGAGCTTATAAAATTTGAAAATTCACGGCAATCATCTATACAAGTCTCTCTGTCAAATGCCATAGGAAGCTTGAGAGAACTTGACAAGATAGACTTTCAAGAGCTTTTTGAGAATCTTTCCTATCTTGAAAAAATACTTTCTGAGGATCCGTCGGGAATTTACGGACGTATGGACGAAGAGAGTAAAGATTACTATAGAAAAACCCTGGAAAAAGAAGCTAAAAGACAAAATGTATCGGAAATTTTTCTTGCCAAAAATGCTCTTGAAAAAGCAAAAAGTGAAAAAGAGCATATAGGCAGATTTATAATAAAAGAGAAGAGAGAAGCGGGTAAGGAGCTTATGGCATATAAAGCCGCCATAATGTCCACTTCCGTTATAGGAACTTTTTTTGTGTTTCTATATGTTTATACGAGAGGCGAAAGTGGTAAACTTTTTTATGCTCTGCTTGCCGCCGCGGCTGTTTTTCCAGTACTATTAGATATATTTACTCAAATAATCAGAAAGAGTTTTATGAGCATATTAAAACCGGCCAAATTACCCGGCTTGGATTTTAAAGACGGCATACCGCCCGAATGCGCCGTTATGGTTATAATACCTACACTTTTATCTTCGGAAAAACGCACCTGCGAGCTTTTTAAACATATGGAAGCTCTTTATTCTATAAACAGCGGTGAAAATATTTATTTTGCTATAGTAGGGGATTTGTCCGACTCGGATAAAGAATTTTTGGAGCAGGATGAAGCTATAGAAAGAGCGGGAGTAGAAAAAACAGCCGAATTAAATCATAAATACGGAGATAAGTTCTTTTTTTATTTGAGGAAAAGAACCTACAACGAAAAGCAGAAAAGATGGTCGGGTTGGGAACGAAAAAGAGGAGCCATAATAGAATTTAACAGATACTTAAAAACAAACGAAGATATCCCCAAAATTAAATATGTAATTACTTTGGACGCGGATACAAACCTAACCATAGGGGCGGTAAATAAGCTTGTGGGTATAGCGGCTCATCCGCTTAACCGACCGGTAGTAGATAAAAAGAAAGGCTGTGTGGTTGACGGATACGGGATTTTTCAAACAGCAGTAACAACTGATATAGAATCTTCAGGCAAGAGCCTTTTTTCAAAAATATTTGCGGGCCAGGGCGGAACGGAAACCTATTCTATCAAAATTTCCGATCTTTATATGGATATGTGCGGGGAAGGAATATATACGGGAAAAGGTATATATGATCTGGATATTTTTAATATGCTTTTGGAGGATGCGATTCCTGAAAATCTGGTTTTAAGCCATGACCTTTTGGAGGGAAGTTACCTTCGTACCGGATTTATAAACGATATGCAGATGATAGACTCTTTTCCGGCAAAATATAATTCTTATGCCATGAGACTTCACCGTTGGGTAAGAGGCGACTGGCAGATAATAGGATGGCTTTTCCCCAAAGTAAAGAACAGAATGGGTGAAAAAGTTAAAAATCCATTAAATTCTTTGTCGAAATGGAAAATATGGGACAACTTAAGAAGAAGTTGGCT
>CASDQQ010000137.1 GCA_949282945.1 uncultured Eubacteriales bacterium | reverse complement strand
TTGATAGGTAAATCCAAGCAGGCTGCCATCACTCTCATACAGGAAATCGAGAGTGTACAATAAGGTATCCTGCGCGCTATAATGTTCCTCCCGCATAATACGGGATCCGTCTACGATATAGGTAACATACGCTCCGCTCTCGCGATCGGTCTTCCCTATCCGTATGTTGTCCGTATTATACTCATAAAGGACACCTGTCTCACCGTAGGTCATGGAAGCAAGCCTGCCTTGCATGGTATATGCCAATGTATAAGCATTCTGTCCTTGCGGTGGCAGATAACTTATCGGATTCCCCTGTGCATCATAGGTCACGGTATATCGGGTCACACCACCCGTCTGCACAGAAGTCATTCTATCGCCCACATAGGTATATGTCTCACTCGACAGCAGTGTCCCTCTCTGATTATAGGAAGAACTCGTGTAACTGCTCTTAGTCAGTCGATTCCCTGCGGCGTCATAAGTATATTCATACCAATATGTGCATGTGTTAGTAGTATAATCCCACAGAAACTCCCTTTGCAACTGCCCTAAATCATCATAGGCGTACGAAAATGTATGGTGAATAGAAAAGTCCTGATTATATGTTGAATATACGGTGATGCGCCCGTTTCTGTCATAAAGGTATGTATGCCTCAGGAAATCAACTCCTGCTAAATTATGCTGTATTCGAGTGACTCGCATATCAGTTGTATGCGTTTGTCCAGATGAAAGGTCTCGATAAGAGTACTCTGTCACCAACGCATCATAGGGCAAATCTAAATCCCCGCCGTAATATGTCGATATTGTCTTTTGAGACAATCTGTCGAGCATATCCGTCTCTTGTGTCAGCGTGAATGTATCATTCACCTTCCATTCCGTGATCTCTCCGGTCTCCTCATTGTAAGTGGTATGATAAACAGCAAATGCCGTCTCCCCATCTTTCGATAAGATGGTATCGGTCACGCGGTCCTTTTCATCATAACGCATCTCCACCAAATAAACAAGACTCCTGTTCGTACCAGTCACCTCATAGACGGCGGATCTCGTCAGATTTCCTTTCAGATCATAGGTATAGATATACTCGGTGTCCCCATCTGTCAAGGAGACTAAATTTCCCGCATAATCATACCCGTACGAGAGACTGTCTACGACGGTCTCTCCGTTCTTGTATTCCACCAAACTGATGCGTTCCAATTCGTCATATGTATATACAACAGAATATGCAGTCCCGCCGTAGATCATAGACAGTAACTTCCCGCGCTCGTCATAGTCATAGGTCGCAATCAAGGTCTCTGTCGTACTATCTGACAACTGACTCGATATCTGCGTTACATATCCGTATGTATCGAAGTAGAACAGGTATCTCATCGTTGATGTTTGTATGGCGGTAATTTGCCCTTTCTCATTGTATGTATAGCTGACAGATGTCCCTCCTGTCGTCACCTGATAACCGTCTGTCGTTGCTTCCGCCTGTTTGACAGCAATCAGTTGTCCCACCTCATTATATTCATAGCAAATGCCGTTCCCATCCGGGGAGATGACGGCGACCGGGCGTCCTGTCGTCTGATCGTAATAGTATTTTGTGACATAGCCGGCAGCGTCCGTCGAGGTCAGAACTGACCCTAACTTCTTTGCATCTGTAGAATAAGTCATCCCTGTACTGATGATATATGTACCACCGTTTTCATCCGTCCCCTTTATCTCCGTACCGGCTACCTGTCCCCACGCAGTATAAGTATAGGTGGTATCAAGGTCCTTATCCCCTGCTGAAACAGAGGCGGAATTGGTCTGCTTGCTTTCGTCATCCTCAGTCACCGAGATATCTATCTGCGTGCCGTCATAAGTCGTGGTCGTCGTCCCATCGGCATTCGCTTCACGGGAGATGGTCGTCGTCTTCCCATCTGTCGTAATGGTGGAAAGCTCCCTTCCGTCATAGGTGTAGTCGGTAATATATCCATCATCGAGACGCAGGGTAACATTATCGAAATAGGCAGTGTTGATATTGTTTTCATAACAAAGTTCCACCGTCATGCGGTAAGGTTCCATGCCCGCCTGTGTGCGGAATCCCACCGTCAGGTTCTGCCACTCGGTACAAGAAGCATTGAACGGAAAATAGAGCGTATCGGTGAAATCTTCATAAGTAGTCGGTCCCTGTGCTACATAATAGATAGTCACACGCACACCGAAAGTGCGGCTCATATCGGTTCTTCCCGAGAAGGAAAAAGTATACGGAGAGCCAGAATTCGCCTTCGCCCATGCGGAAAGTACATAGTATTGTGCCGGTTTATCAAACATGAATTCGGGAGTCACGTCCAGCACCCTTTGTGAAGCCGTGTACGGCACACCGGGTTCACCTTCGATCTTGATTGCCGTACCGCCATGGAACCATTCACTACCCGCCGTCTCATCTTCTCCATAGGTGATGTCATCAATATCCGAAAAAGTCCAGAATCCGCTTTGCTCCATGTCCCCAGCATTGATGAGACTACCGAGGGAAGGAACATCCCCCCGTACCAAACTTAAGCTATCTACCCATGCAGGAACCCAGTTCGTAGGTCCCACAAAATCAAGGGAAAGTTCTACGGTCAAATTTGCATTTTCCTGCAAAGTGAATGTCTCGTGTACAAAAACATATCCGTTTTCTGCACTTTCTCCGTCGCAAAGACATCCTCAGTTTTGCGTTTACCTTGGTAGGTTTCGTGAACAATCAATTTCACCTTACGCATAATTACCTCCTTTTCCGTGAGAGTAACAGTTGAAGGGAGGTTATCCCTCCAACTGTTTCCTCACTAAAAGGCAATTTTGTAACCGTAAAATTAGAAAATTCTACAAAAGGGGAATAGAACTGTTATGTACCAGCAAGCATCGCCTTTTGGGGACAAAAGGCAGGTTGTTGGGATAGTCCCAAACCCTTAAAGGTTTCAGGAATGTTCCTGACAAGTCTGTGTTTGGGTGACCAAACGCGATGCTTGCTGGTATGTTATATCTTAAATTGTGCTCACAATTTAATGTTGATGATTTCTTCCATTCCAAACCGATTTAGAAGATAGTGTTCGATTTTAATACCATCTCTCTGCCAATATGATAAACGATTATCAGAATCTAACAAATTCATAATTGACCTCAATCGATTATGAGGATGCCCTAATTCGTTCTCCAAAGCTTTTTGTATTTTGTTATAACGGCAGTCCAGAGCTTTGCCTTCTAATACTGCATTAGGAGACATCGTTATAGCAATCAATTTCTCCCCGCTAAATTGAAATGAAATGAAAAAATCAACATCAAGAGACAGTAATTTTGATCTGACAACAATTTGCATTTCAGTTGGTATATCTATCGGAATATTGTTTTCACGGAAAGAATTAATAAACTCTGTTTTTGATTTTGAAAAAGGAGTTTCAACACCAAACGAGTCAAGTTTGAGGTAACCCCATATATTTATTTGTTTCATTAGAATTACCTCCTCTTATCCTAACGGTGTTAAGAATCCAAATTGCACCAATCGCTGAACAGACATCCAAGAAAAGTACTGAACACCGCCACCAGGCCCCCATGCACAAGAGGCAACAACTCCCGTTCTAAAAGTAAACGGTCGATTTACCACATAGGTAGTTAAATTACACGAGTTACCCGGAGTTAATGCTAATTGATTGATAGAAGTTCCCGGGTCAGTTAAATACCTACCGTACTGGCTACCATAGCGGTCTAGTGTCGTACCAGGTTCAAGTGTGACTTTACCTTCCGTTCCTGGAACTGCTCCCTTCATAGTACAATTAGTACTTAAATAATTTCCGCAAACTGCAGTTCCAACAGCTGCTACTGTTTCTGTCACACCCGAATAAATATCATACGCTGTTTGATTACCATTAAATACCGTATCGCGAACAAAATTGTCGCCTGTAACCGACTGTTGTATATCCGCTGCACCATTTACTGTAGTAAGTACTCCCGCAGTGATTGTAACTGCCGCAACTGCAATCATAGCAACGGGAGCTCCAGCAACACATACCGCTACACCTGCCGCAACGGCTGCTATGCCTGTTACAATCCTCCCAACGCCTTTGGCAAATCCCCAAAAATCAAAGGTTCCATAAGGATCGTATCCCATCACAGGATTGTTACCACAATATGCGAAAAGATTATAACTGGTAAGTCCGCCTGTACCTAAGTATGCAATATCGTCCGCATTAATCCACCGGCCGATCTCAGGATCGTAATAACGGCTGGATACATAATAGAGCCCCGTCTCCTCATCATAGTAGTATCCCCGGTACAGTATCCGGTTTACTCTCCCTATATGGTTCGCTCCGGTAACTTCATTCCCGTCTCTGTACGTTAACGGGTTTCCTATTTCGTCATAGCTTATGGTCTGCCCGTTATAGCTCATTAAAAGGTCCTTCCAGTCGCTGTCTCCGTACCCGTAGTTTATTGTCTTTTTATTGGAATTGCAAACATTTTTATATTTTTATAATATTTTTAGCCACTACACTCCAGGATACCTTTTTCTTACCATTCTAATGTTCAATAAACTTTTCAATGCATCATTAATCTAGTACGTTATCTTACAACTTAAATCTCACCGTTTTTACTTCAAACGGCCCGAAGTCCAATTCCACTTTACCGTTTATACATATGATAGGCTCTTTTTCCTCTTCTATCATATTTACTAATACAGCGTTTTTAAATTCAAAATCGGTTTCTATAGCAGCCGTTTCTCTTGCGGCTATAGGCTGATAAAGTCTCAGTATCACATCTCCCGACCGATCATCCGCCATTTTAACAGTTTCAACTATAATATTTTTTGAATCCACCGTAACAAACGACCGTCCGCTTTCATACATCTCTGTCTCCGCGGACCGGCCAACCACCGCCACCACTTCAGTATTAAATTCATAGGCTTCCTTTATCAGCCTTGAGTCTGCAAAGCCTCCGTTCCAAATATAAAGCGCGTATTTAAAAGAATGCTTTCCCCTGTCGCACTCTTTGTCCGGGGCCATAGGAGCTTTCAGCAGAGTAAGATTTATATTTTCCCCCAAAGTATTAACTCCATATTTACAGTCATTTATGACCGCGGCGCCGCAGCAGTCTTCTGTAAGAGCAGTCCATTTATGGGCGCATACCTCGAATCTGTCCCTGTCATACTGGCGGTTAAAGTAGTTGGGCCTTTTATAATATCCGAACTGTATATCGTATAAAGCCTCATTGGAGTGGACATTGAGCGGAAAACAAACCTTTAAAAGCTTATGAGATTCCTGCCAGTCCGCCTCTGTTTCAAAATCCACCCGTCTGCTTTTAGGATTTACAGAAATCTTTTGGGTTATATAAGAATTATTTATTCTCTTTGTTACTCTTATACCGTTATATACAATCTCTCTGCTGATCACTTCTTCATCTTTACATGGCATTTCAGTATACATACTGTCTATATCCCATGCGTCATTTCTTGTAGGAACATCTTTATAAAGCTCAAAACGGTTTCCCACACCTGATAGAAATTCTCTTCCCCACTCTTTGTCATATACGCTTTCAATTTCTCCACTGGCATTTACAATAACCTTAATATACTCGTTTTCAATAGAACTTTCAGTAACTTCCACATTATTTTCTTCAGGAAGTTCATCCAACATATTTTTATTAACAGTGATATATCCCATAGCCGGTATATCCACAAATTTTCCTTCTATAAGTTCCCTTCTGTTCCATGAAAGCGTATTAAAGAATGTAACCTCCTGTATCTCGCCTGTCTTTACAAAGGTACTTGCCGCGCTGTTCTTATAATTAGAGGCGTCTTTAAGCACTTCTTTATATTCTTCATTTGCTTCCTTGTACACCTCTTTTATCGAAGAACCGGGTATTACGTCATGGAACTGGTTCACGAGCATTTTCTTCCACATTTTTTCAAAATCCTTTAACGGATATTCCCTGTTGTTATAAATGTTGGCAAATGTACAGAGCATTTCAGCGTCTCTGAGAGCAAATTCACATTTTCTGTTAAGCTTTTTAGTTTTCGCCTGAGAAGTGTACGTCCCTCTGTGAGCCTGAAAATACAGTTCTCCCACATACCTTTCACTTACATCTTTCCCTTCATATTTTCGAAAAAATTCAAGCGGGGTATCCATTTTCACAATTGGCATACCTTCAAGGTTTTTCTCCCGTTCTACATATTCCAAATGCTCGCATGTAGGTCCTCCTCCCCCGTCCCCAAATCCGAAAGGAAGAAGCATTGAGGATATATTATCCTTCTGAACTCTAAGATTCCACGTGCCGCAGACCGAGTTGGGCGTGGCAGAAGAAGCATAACCCGGACAAAGGTGAGTTATTATATCGCTTCCGTCTATACCTTCCCACATAAACGTAGTGTATGGAAAAGGGTCTCCCCCGTGATATCTCCATCCGAGCTTAGACGTGGAAAAATATTTTATACCGCAGCCCTTCATTATCTGAGGCATATTTGCAGAATACCCAAAAACATCGGGAAGCCAAAGCATCTCGCTGTCCGTTCCCAGTTCTTCTTTAAAAAACTTTTTTCCGTAAAGAAACTGCCTTATAAGGCTTTCCCCACCCGTAATATTTGTATCTGCTTCTACCCACATACCTCCGTCGGCAATTATCGACCCGTCCTTTATGGCTTTTAAAACCCTCTCATACAGTTCCGGATAGTACTCCTTTACCGCTTCGTATATCCACGGACTGCTCTGCATAAATTTATAATCAGGATATTTTTCTAAAAGCATTAGCTGATTGGCAAATGTCCTGGCGCACTTTCTTCTGGTCTCCTCCTTTTTCCAAAGCCATGCTACGTCTATATGCGCGTGTCCAAAAGCATATAAAGTAGGAGCGGTAGAACCGTTTTTACACTGGAGCAGCGGTTTTAGTATTTCTCTGGTTTCTTTAAAAGTCTTTATCATATCTTCATATGGAACTTCAAAATCCACTAAAGTCATAAATTTTTTAAGTCCGTCGTCTATTAAAGAAAGTCTCAGAGAATTTTCTTCAAGGTTATTTCTCAATTCGGTCAAGGTTTTTACATCCATATAGAGTCCGTAAGCATCCTCATCCCAGATTCCGTATCTTACATTACCCATTACATTTTGAAATTCAGGAGGTTCCCCGTAAGGCTCCCTGCCCCAGCTTACAGGCCCTACCGCAGTAGGCGCTCCGCCGTGTCCCCCATAGCATTCGGCCATAATTTCAAACTTTTCCCCGGCTTTAGCGCAATTTGTCAGATTAAATCTATTATAGTACATTATACTGCTTTTGTACCAAAGGGAACGCGTGCAGCCGGCTTCTTTTCCGTTTACATATACGAGGCTGTCCGTACCAGTATCTATAACAAGCTCATTTCTCATATAATCAGGTCTTTGAGCAATATCCAAAAGGACCACTATATTATGATTTTCAGCCTTTTCCGGCAAAGTTATATTTCCACGGAACCATGCGTATTCCCATTTCCGCCCCCAAAGCTCTCCCGGTTGGTATTTTTTAAAGGGCCTCTTTCCCGCTTCATCCGCGCTCATATGTTCAAAAGTAGTAAACCCTTCTACATCCACTCCGCCTAAATCTATGTATATATGTTCTTTAAGACATTCCTGCCAGTCTGTAAGCCTGTCAAGCCACTCCTGATTAAGCATAATAAACCTCCTGTTTTTTTGGATATATTAGATATTGACATAATGGCGCTTTATTGTCAAATACCTTTTTGAATAATTTTGATAAATTTAGAAAAAATATTTTTATTAAAATTATTGTCTCGGAGGAATTTATGGAAAATTTATCCTTATGGAACCAAACGGCTTCGTCGCCGGATTTTCCCGAATTAAAAGAAAGTACGGAAACAAAAGTCGCAATAATAGGAGGAGGTATTGCCGGAATACTCTGTTCATATTTTTTGACCCAGGCCGGAATAGACAACTTACTGCTTGAAGCCGGAAAAATATGTCAGGGCACCACCTGCCGGACAACAGCCAAGATAACCGCCGGACACAATCTTATCTATAAAAAAATAGCGGACGCTTACGGCGAAGGATTTGCTCTTAAATACGCACAATCCGCCATTTCAGCGATCAAGGAATATAAAAACATCTCAGATTACGAGAATATCGACTGTGATTTTAAATATGAAGATAACTTTATTTACGCCGTTACCAATGAAGGTGCCGACAGGATAGACGATGAATTTAAAATTTTAAAAAAGCTGAATATCCCATGCAGCGTAAGTATCAAAACCGATCTTCCCATTCCCATTCTGTCGGCGCTGAAAATGCCCGATCAGGCTTCTTTCCACCCGCTGAAATTTCTCTACGCGATTTCAAAAAATCTTAATATCTATGAAAATAGCAAGGTAACCTCCGTAGATATAAAAAATCATATACTGGAAACTTCCTCGGCAAATATACACGCTGAAAAAATAATATTATGCACTCACTTTCCCTTTATAAATACACCCGGATATTTCTTTTTCAAAATGTATCAGCAGCGTTCATATGTAATGGCCATAAAAAATATGTCCAACCTCAAAGGTATGTATATAGGCTGTGACGAACCCTCATATTCATTCAGGCCATACGGCGACATTTTACTCATAGGCGGCTCAGGTCACAGGTGCGGCCATAATGAAACAGGTACGGCCTATATGGACCTGAAAAATTTTATTAAGAAGATATATCCCTCTTCAAACATACTCTGTCAATGGTCCGCTCAGGACTGCATGTCTCTTGACGGTATCCCATATATAGGCCGATTTTCCGGAAAAACTCCGGATATATATGTGGCTACAGGATTTAATAAATGGGGTATGACCACATCAATGACCGCTGCAAAATTGATATGCGATATGATACAGGGAAAGAAAAACGACTGTGAAGATCTGTTTTCTCCCAGTCGTTTAGAACTTTTTTCATCCGCCAAAAATATATTGTCAAACACTTCCGATACCGTTAAGGGCCTTAGTTCAGAACAGCTGAAATCAGATAATCCGGTGTGTCCTCATATGGGCTGCAAGCTCACCTGGAATCCGGACGAAAAGTCCTGGGACTGTCCCTGCCACGGCTCCCGTTTCGACGAACAAGGCAACATACTTTCGAATCCGTCTCAGGAAAGACTTATATTTAAATAAACTATAATAGCTGATGATATTTAATTTATAACATTTCCGCTTGCGTCATATTTTACAGGTTCCGGATATTCGTCTCCGAACGTATCTACTCTGATGCTTTCTATTACAGGCGCGTCAGAGGCGTTCTCAAGAGCCCCGTTATATCCCACGGGAAGCTTTACTATCTCGTCAACCACCTCGATTCCAGATGTAACCTTTCCGAAAGCCGCATAAAGACCATCCAGTCTTTTAGATTCAGCGTGCATTATAAAGAACTGGGAGCCCGCGCTGTCAGCGGCCTGGCCTCTGGCCATGGAAAGGACTCCTCTTTCATGGCTTATATCGTTATATTTAAATCTGTTTCCCGAAAATTCCCCTTTGATCGTGTATCCGGGTCCTCCGGTCCCGTTTCCTTCAGGATCTCCTCCCTGTATCATGAAATCCTCTATAATGCGGTGGAACGTAAGGCCGTCATAATATTCACTATTTGCCAGATATATAAAATTATATACGGTCTGGGGGGCTTTTTGAGGATAAAGTTCGGCGGTTATAGTTCCGTAATCCTTTATAACTATAGTCGCCACTGGATTTTTCCCAGACGCGTTATATTTCGCGGCTTCCTCAACATAAGCCTTTCCTCCGTCTTCCTCCCAGTCTATACCGTTATTTTCAGAGCATCCGGAAAATAGCGCCGTAAAAAAAACTGCCGTTAATATCAACGCTGTAACATTCAATATTTTTTTCATAATTTTTCTTAAAGTACTCCTTGCTTAAGTTAATTTATAAATCCTTTTTTCCGGTAGAAGCCGTAAGTGCGGTAACCAGGTCCGCTCCGGATCCATAGAGTATTTTAGCACATTCTATAACAGTAGCGCCAGTTGTAAGTATATCATCTATCAAAATTAACTTTTTATTTACAATAGCCCCGGTATTACAAGCCTCATATACTCCTGCCACGCTTTTTTGCCTTGCCGCGAAATCAAGAGTGCTCTGACTTGCCACATTTGAATTTTTAATCAGCGCGTCTTTGAGCATAGGGATTCCGGAAAGCGCTGAAAATTCATCCGCTATAAGCTCCGCCTGATTATATCCTCTCATATTTATCTTTTCTTTAGCGGCGGGGATGGGGACTATATAGTCAAACTCATCAAGATCCAGATCAAACTCACGGCTTTCCGTAAGCACGGAATAAAGCTCTCTTCCCAGAAATTTAGCAACCTGTGGTCTGTCTCCGTATTTCATGGAAACAATACCTTTTTTTACTTCTCCGGTATATCTTAGAGCGCAATAAACGCTGAGCTTCCTGTCATCAGGCAAGGTAAGATCTCTTATAGCGCAGACATGCTTCATAACGGGAAGTTCTTCCCTGCAATTTTTGCAGAGCAAATCCCCCTTTTCCGGTTCTTTCTGACCGCAAAGCCCACATTTTTCGGGAAAAATAAAATCTAATATTTTCATAGACGCCTCCTTAATCCTGTGTATCTTTTTGTTTCGCTTGTGTTATCTATCATCCTGCAAAGAGCATTTTTACTTCCCACAAGGACTACCAGATTCTTAGCTCTGGTAATCGCCGTATAGATCAGATTTCTTGTCATCAAAAGTTTCGGACCAAAGCACACCGGAATTACAACTGCCGGAAATTCGCTCCCCTGACTTTTATGTATGGTTACCGCAAACGCGTGTTCCACCTCTTCAAATTGATTAAAATCATACCTTGCCAATCTCTCTTCGTCATATTCCACATCCATATATCTTAATTCATTATCAATATGAGCAACTATTCCCATATCGCCGTTATACAGCCCTTCTCCCTCTTCTTTAGCATTATAGATCCTTTCCCACCTCAGGCCATAATTATTTTTTATCTGCATGATCTTGTCGCCTTCACGAAAAATAACATTTTTGACATTTCTTTCTGAGCGAAGCTTAGAAGGCGGGTTAAGCCTATTCTGAAGCATTGCGTTAAGACTTTCCACGCCGCATATACCTTTTCTCATAGGCGTAAGCACCTGTATGTCGGTAAAAGGGTCATAGCCATACTTCTGAGGCAGCCTCTCCGAGCAAAGATCCGCTATTATCCCGGCTATTTTACTGGGATTCTCTTCTGATATCATATAAAAATCCCCACCCTTTTCATTCACAGAAGGCGTAACGCCTGTATTTATTTTATGAGCGTTTGTTATTATCAGGCTTTCCGCTGCCTGCCGGTATATTTCCGTAAGTTTTACCGTCTGTATCTTCCCGCTTTCAATTATATCTTTCAGTATATTTCCGGCTCCTACAGACGGGAGCTGGTCCGCGTCCCCGCAAAGTATAAGACGTGAACTGTTTTTCATCGCCTCCAGAAGGCTGTAGGTAATACTCATGTCGAGCATTGACGCCTCGTCTATGATTATAACGTCCGCGTCCAACGGATTTCCGGCATTTCTGCCGAATTTCGCCAATTCCTCATCTTCAGAATATACAAGTTCCAAAAGTCTGTGCACAGTAGAAGCCTCATAACCGGTGGCCTCTGTTATCCTTTTAGCGGCTCGTCCCGTAGGAGCGGCAATTACCACCTTATATCCCTCTTCGCCGAAAATATTTATTATACATTTTATGATAGTGGTCTTTCCTGTTCCCGGTCCGCCCGTTATTACAGTTACATTGTTCGCCAGAGCTCTGCTTATGGCAAAAACCTGATTTTCAGCAAGAGATATTCCTTCGGTTTTCTGAAAATTCTCGATTCTCTTATCAAAGTCCGTGATTACTGATTTTGAGGGAGTCTCCGCCAATACATTCAGCTTATCAGCTATATATGTTTCATATTTATACATATTGGACAAATATATATTGGATTCTTCATCCACCCTTATTCCACCCGTTAAAGATAATTTTAACAGTGCGTCAGGGAATCCCTCTCTGTCCGTCCCGAGCAGGCTTTCAAGTTCGCCGTAAAGACGTTCTTTAGGCAGAAAAGCATGTCCGTTCTGAGAAGCCAATCCTAAAAGATACAATATTGCGGCCCTTATACGACTTTCCTCATCAAAATTTGCTCCCGTCTTTTTAGCTATAAGATCTACTGTTTTAAACCCTATCCCCTTTATTTCCTCAGCCATTCTATAAGGGTCTTTCTCTATTATGTTTATAGTGTCCTGTCCATAATTTTTATAAATTTTGGAAGCTAAGGCATTCCCTATATCAAATTTCTGAAGATACAGCATTATCTGCCCGTAAGCAAAATTTTCGCTGTAGGTTTTTCCTATATTTTTAGCCTTTTCCGCGCTTATACCTCTTACAGAAGAAAGCTTTTCGGGAGTTTGGGCAATAACGCTCAAAGTTTCTGCTCCGAATTTTTCTACGATCCGCTGAGCCGTCACAGGACCTATTCCCTCAAAAACCCCGGAAGCCAGATACTTTATAAGCGCTTCTCCGTCTACAGGCGCTATATACTCATATTCTAATGCATTAAACTGCTCCCCGTATTCTGTATGAACAGAAAACCTTCCTTTAAGCCTAAGGCTCTCTCCTTCATTTAAATTTGGAAATTTTCCAACTACCGGTATAAGTTCCCCTCCGCAGTCAAATTCCATAACGGTATACCCATTTAGCTCATTCACATACTTTATATACTCTACTGAACCTTCTATTATTTCAATATCGCTGTCCAAAACGGAATACCTCTTCTTCGCTTTTTTATTATTCTACCATATTCTCTCTACTATTAAAATGAGCAGTGCAAAATATTATTGTCATCATTAGTACTATTAAAAATACAGTTACCGATATCAGTACAATGTCGGCAATATATTTTCCTGCCAAACAAATCATATTTTCACCCACTAAGAAAATCCAAGAAACTGTTCCCAATTACAATATATGTATTTTTCAAAGCATTGTTACACTATATATAAAAAACTCCTTTCCTGCTTCCGAAATTCCGGAGACAGAAAAAGGAGTTTTCCCTCTGCTGATATAACCTTACGTTCTTACGTACTGTCGTCTCATGTCGTTCAGCATCCTCCTTACCGGAGCTATCGCAAGCACTACAAGGCACAAAACCATCTCCAGTAAAGCAAAGGAATTATAAAATATAGAATACACTACCGGTGATGCAAATCCCGCTTCGGCTGCATATTCGCCGAAAAATACAACCCCTGAGAGGAAATGGCATATATACCTTAGTACATAAGCAGTAACTGTCCCCAACACAATGTTGTTTCTAAACAGTCCTGAAAGCCCTATAAGGGTAAAAGCCAGAGGGTAATCCAGCAAGAACTGTACCGGGGCCACTATATAGGCGCCCTGAAGTACCTGAAGCATGGAATATGCAAAGCATACTATAAGTCCGGGAACCGCCCCGTACATATATGAAAAAATAATAAGAGGCAGCATGCTGAAAAGAGTTACCGAGCCTCCCTGCGGCAAATCGATTACTCTTATATAGGAAAGTACGAAGGCTGTGGCCAGGCAGAGTGCTCCGGTAACAAGTATTTTGGTATCAAATATTTTCTTTCCTTTATTTGCTTTTCCAACCACTATAAATATTACAGCAAGTATGATAAGAGCTCCTATGGCTATCCATGTGGATACCGACAGATCTTTAAATTTGGTTACAAAGTAACCGTCAGGTTCAAATAATTTTTTGATTGCTTCCATAAAAAAGCCTCCTAAAGTAATGTATTTATCATCGCTTTCGGAGGGATATACCGTATCAAAATCCTGTATCTGTATACAATTTTCTGATACCGCTTCCCTTCGGTAGGATTACCTACACAGGTTCACGGGGTTAACAGCAGCGCCGTTTCTCAGCTTTCGCACCCCCAGCGGATGATTTCGTATATAATAAAGTATAAAATATATTTTGTCAAGCTATTCAGCTGTAGTATAGTTCTATTTTAAAAACATAAATCCATAAATACCATAGGGTTTTAGAGTATACTTCCATTCATTTCCGTCCATTTGGAACTCCTCCGCCTGTATCTTTATTTTTTCCGGTTCATCTAAACTATTTTCCTCACACGGGCCGTCTGCGCATATTTTATATATACGAACCTTAGAATAGGACTTTTCTAACCTAATTTCAGCTAAAGCTTCAATACTGCTAAAATTCACCGCCTTGACTACAGTATCTTCACCTAATATGCCTGCGTTGGCAAAAACCCTTGCCGCGTTTGTAAAACTACTTGTTTTTACAGAACACTCTGCCATCTTTTCAGACAACAGTTTCCGGAATAGGCACTGCAAATGATAAGAGGGTATCCCGAACCATCTGTCTGAATCATAATTGATAAGATTTACCGGCCAGACTCTGTCATTTACATTGCAAAACAAAGGTGCGTACGACGCCATTTTAACTACGTCCGCATTTTTCTCCATACTTATCATAAACACGGCTTCTGAAGCAGCGGCAGCCATATTTCCAATACCAACGCCTGTATTGCAGGCATATTCTCCCACATAAATTTTCCGGTCTCTGGAATAGGTATCATATTTTTCGGCGACCGCGGCAAAAAACGCCGGTTCGCAGTAATAATGCTCGTCTAAAAAGTCATATTCGGTCCGTTCAATACCCGTGGCGTCATTTATAATATAAAGCAGCTGAGGATATCTCGCTTTAAGCCGTTCATAAAAAAATCTATAGGCCTTCTGATAAAAAGGACCTCCATTTTCATTTCCTATCTCTATATATTTGAGTGGAAAGCTTTCCGAATGGCCATGCTCAGCTCGAAGTTTTCCCCATTTTGTCGTTTCAGGATCCCCTATGGCATACTCTATGGCGTCCATTGTATCCTGCAAAAATTCGGCAAGCTGTTTTTCTGTTCCTTCTTCCGATTTTCTCGCCTGACAGGACATCCCGCAGTTGCATACATACATTGCGTCCGCCCCGATATCTTCACAAAATTGAAGAAATTCATAAAATCCCATCCCGTCAGTTCTTCTGTATCCCCAGAGATTGTATGTTCCTGTTCTGTCCTCCACAGGACCAATAGTTTTATGAAATCTGTAAGCATTTTCCAAACTTATCCCTTCAACTATGCATCCTCCCGGGAAACGGAAAAATCCCGGCTTCAGTTTTTCAAGAGCCTCGGCAAGATCTCTCCTCATACCATTTTCTCTGTTTTTATATGTATTTACAGGAAACAAAGACACAAAATCTAAATATAACGTTCCGGTATTTAACGGTGTCAATGTAAGTACCGCGCCTGAAACCTCTTCGACACAGTTAATTTGTACGGTATATTTTTTAAAGTTTATTCCTATATTCTCAACTATGGCTTCTCCCAATAACATCCCGTCTTTTTCCAGAGATATACGGACATTACCAACGCCTTCGCTTCTTAAGATTAAGACCGCACGATATTTTTCACATCTGACTTTCATACCCCAAAATCCGGAATTTACCAGTTTAGGAAAACATCCGTTAATTTTAGATACTGTCATTTTAATTTGATTTGGCGTCTGTTTGTTTCTGGGCTGCAAAAGCCATGGTTCTATCGTCCCTTCTCCCTCTTCTCCGCAATCCAGGCTCCACCCCGGCAGTAAATCTTCCGTATCAAAATTTTCAACATGAGTGGTCTTGGTCATTGCTTTTCCGTCAAAATAAGCTGTTCCCTCCGGAATGACCGAATCCATAAAGCTGCGGTTCCTTACCATTTCCCCATAAAGGCCTCCGTCGCCGGCATGATTTATTTCTTCAAAAAAGACTCCGTACATTTTGGGATTCACATCGCATATAATATTATTTTCTTCTACTTTGATTTCCGCTTCAGCTCTCATAAAACATACACTCCATTCATGGCTATTTCATTTTATCATGCATGGATACATTAAAACATTTCAAAATATATATGTCAACGTGAATGATACATATTTAAATTTTATAATCGGGCAAGCTCCTTAAAAAAATTTACT
>CASDQQ010000136.1 GCA_949282945.1 uncultured Eubacteriales bacterium | reverse complement strand
CCAGAGCATGCTGAAATATTTTATAAACAAAGCCACGTCTTTTCTCCACTCCAAGCCTACGGTGGTTATATGTGTTCCGTCAGGCGTAACGGAAGTTGAAAAAAAAGCGGTGGTGGAAGCTACTAAAAATGCCGGGGCAAGAGAGGCTCTTTTGATAGAGGAACCTAAAGCGGCGGCGTTAGGAGCCGATCTGCCTATAGACGAGCCATCGGGATGTATGGTGGTGGATATAGGAGGCGGAACTTCTGAAGTTGCGGTGCTGTCTTTGGAGGGAATCGTAACTACGCAGTCGCTGAGAGTTGCCGGAGATAAAATTGACGAGGCTATAATAGACTATGTGAAAAAAGAACATAATCTGCTGATAGGAGAGACTACTGCCGAGGATATAAAGATAACCATAGGCGCGGCATATCCAAGAGAGCAGGAAGCCTTTATGGAAATAAGAGGGAGAGATTTAGGCGAAGGCCTGCCGAAAACTATAACGATATCTTCTTCCGGAATTACGGAGGCCATAAAGGAGGAGGTTGCGGCTATAATAGATTCAATTAAATATGCGCTTGAGAGAACGCCTCCTGAGCTTGCGGCGGACGTAATGGACAGAGGAATATATCTTACTGGCGGAGGGGCCCTGCTTTATGGTCTTGATAAGGTCATAAGACTGGAAACAGGTATTCCAGTATTTATTGCTGACAGGCCGCTTGACTGCGTCACTTTGGGTACGGCCAAGGTAGTGGAATCCCTTGATAATCCAAGAGCGAGAAAACTTTTACTTGGCGCCAGAAACACGTCAGGCAGATAAAATTTTACCGGAGAAGAAAAATGAAATTTTTGAAAAATAAATGGGTGATTTTTTTATTGATAGCGGTTTTTTTAGTTGTGATCATAGCCATTTCCTCAAACCCTCAAAGTCCGCTGAATTTTATTTATAAGGCCGTAAGCGTTCCGCTAAAGCCGCTGCAGTCCTTTTTTTCCGGGGCGGCCACCCGTTTTTCAAAATCTTTTGATTACTTTTGGAATTATAGTGAAATCGACGGGAAATATCGTGAGATAGAAGAGGAAAACGACAGACTTAAAGCCGATATAGAGGAAATAGAACACTACAGGACAGAAAACGAGGAACTGAGAGAACTGTTGGGCATTATAGAAGCCAATGATGATTATACTTATGTTACAGCAAACGTTATAGCTTACGATACTGATTATTGGTATAGCATGTTTTCTATAGATAAAGGGTCTTCTGCAGGAATAGAGCTTTATGACTGTGTTGTTACCAGCAAAGGTTTGGTGGGCAAGGTAGTCTCAGTGTCGCCCACGTCGGCTAAGGTTATGTCAATCGTAAACGAAGAGAGCACGCTTATGGCAAGGCTGTCTAAAACCAACGATCTGGTGAGGATAAGAGGAATGGAACAGTTTTCTTCTGAAATTCTTTGTAAAATGGATAGAATAGATGAAACTGTGGATATTGCTGTAGGAGACTCTGTAGAAACGGCGGAAAGCGGAGGCTTATATCCCAAAGGTCTTACCGTGGGAAAAATAAAAGAGATAGTAACGGAGGACAACGTAAGATACGCGCTTATAGAACCCGCTGCGGATCTGCGGCGTTTGGACAAGGTAATGGTCATGAGTAAGGCAGAGGAGTAGACATGGGAAGAAAAATGATTCTTTTTATACCTGTGGTAATCGTTTTGGCGATAGTTCAGACAAGTATTTTTCCCAAAATGCTTATAATGAACGTTATGCCGGAAGCTGTTTTTGTATTTGTCTGCACTCTGGCCTATTTTAGAGGAAGTTGGGAAGGACTTTTCTTCGGGCTTATCGGAGGTCTGTGCCTGGACTTTATCATAGGACGTAGCATAGGCTTTTACGGGCTTATTTATATGACGGCATGTTTTCTGGCGGGGCATTTTCCAAGAAAAAAATTCTGGGATAACTGTATTATCGCAGGGGCTCTGTGTTTGACCACTGTTTTTCTTGCCGGAATAGTTTCTTACTGGATAAAAAAAGCCGCTCTGTTTTTCGGAATGGGGATGAGCGGAGTAGAGATAAAAACGGCGCTTGCACTTAAAACGGTGATTTTGCCGCAGCTTCTTTACAACTGCATAATTTTTTTACCCGTTTATTTTATATGCAAAAAAATAGACGAGTTTTGGGACAAAGATAAAAAGCTTATGGCGGGATTTTAGGGCTGACCGAAGAGAAAGGAGTCGGATATAATGCTTGAAGGCATAAAAAAATTATTAAAGAACAGATATTTTTATATAGGTATAATTGTCGCGGCCATAACGGCGGCTATGCTGCTAAAGCTTGTAAACCTCCAGATCGTAAACGGAAGCGTGCTTGATTATTATGCCAGCAGAGGCTATTACAGCGTAAGGACAATAGAGGCCCAGAGAGGGAAAATATACGACAGGAACGGGAAGCTCATAGCTTATAATCGAACCGGGTATAACGTTCAGGTTGTAAAAAACAGTGAAAACAGCGATTGGGCTAAAAGGGATCAAATATATTATAATCTGCTCAAGATTTTTGAAAAAAACGGCGACAGTATAGAGAACCTTTTAAAAAAATATATAACCCCCGAGATAGAATTTGGCGTTCTCATAGATGACGATGATGATCCGGACGAAGTGGATATGAGAAAAAACTGGATAAGGTATGTAATTGAGGACCAGTTTGATATTAAATATGAAGATATAGACCAGCTAAAAACAGCGAGAGATGTTTTTAGTTATTTCCGCAAAGAGCTTTTTGAAATATCGGAAGAGTACGATGAAACGGACGCTTACAATATAATGGCTATAAGATTTACGATCCTTATGAACGGAGGGATTTCAAACACTACTCCCCAGGTAATAGCCACGGATGTTTCCGAAGAGACTATGAGCGAGATAGAAACCAGGCATTTGGAATTTCCAGGGGTATCTACAAAGGAGGTATACTTCAGGCAATATAACAATCCGCAGACTATAGCCCATATATTAGGTTATGTAAGAGCGATGAGTGAAGAGGAATACGAAGAAATTTATAAAGAAAGCGGATATTCCAAGAATGAGATAGTTGGAAAGGAAGGAATTGAAAAAGCCGCGGAAAAATATCTTAGAGGAACCAAGGGATCTGAAACTATTTATATAGATAAGGACGGAAGAGAACTTGGAGAAGTGTCCAAGACGCCGGCTGTAGCCGGTGAGGATATATATCTGACGATAGATCTGGATCTGCAGGAAGCCGCTATTAAAGCAATGGAAAAGCATATAGCGAGGATAAGGTCAGAAAAGGATGATGAGAAGAACTTTGGGGACTGCGTGGGAGGAGCCATTGTAGTAATGGACATTAACAGCGGAGATGTTCTTGCCTCTGTGAGCTATCCCGATTTTGACCCTAACATTTTTCTGGCTCCCAGTTCGGATGCTGAAGCTCAGCAGGCAATAACCGACCTGTACACTGACACGGAAAAGAGCGCAAGCCTTAACAGAGCTACTCAGGGATTATACGCGCCAGGTTCCGTATTTAAACCTATAGTGGCGATAGCGGCTCTTGAAGAAGGGAAAATTACGAAAGATACTACATGTTATTGTAATAGAGAGGGAGTGTACGCCAACTTCAGACTTACCTGTCTTGGAAGACACGGAAATTTGGATTTGATACAGGCGATAGTAAAATCCTGTAACATATATTTTTACGATGTGGGAGTGGAAACCGGGATAAGTGTTATAGACCAGTACGCCAAAGCCTTTGGACTGGGAGAAAATACCGGAATAGAAATTTCTGAGTATCAGGGAGCCAGAAGTAATGAAGAGACCATGCGGGATAAAGAAATAGATCTGACCCATGTATGGAGCGCCGCCGATACAGCTCAGACAAGCATAGGACAGCTTTACTGCCAGTTTACGCCTATGCAGATGGCGAGATACGCGGCAGCTTTAGGAAACGGAGGCAATTTGATAACCCCGCATCTTATCCAAAAGAGAGTGGCGGCGGACGGAACTGTTGTGGAGACCGAGAAGCAGTCTTCTAAAATAGAAGGGCTCTCTGAAGAAAATCTTGCTATAATAAAAGAAGGTATGATAAGAGTCGTAGGGGACACCAGCTCAAGCATATACTCTTATTTTAAGGATTTTGGTTTTGATATAGCCGGAAAGACCGGAACACCTGAGACTGGACTTGAAAGCCAGAACCAATCTTCAAACGGAACGTTTATATGCTACGCGCCCGCTGACAACCCTGAGATTGCAGTATCGGTAGTGTTGGAACACGGAGTCTGGGGTACGAACGCAGCGATATTAGCCAGCGATGTTTTGGCGGAATATTTTGGAACGAACGATTCTGAAGATATTTCTTATATTATAGATTATGGAGAAACAGATATAATTGCTTAAATAACGGAACAGGAGTCGGAGGACGTATGGAGAAAGAGTTGGTAATATTTAAAAACAGCCCGGAAAGACTGCTCGTAATATTGGATGAAGAGGCTGATTTTAGGACTGTTTTGGAAAATTTATGTGGGAAGATCAAGAAGAATAAGAACTTTTTTAAAGGGGCGTCTCTAAGACTGAAATATAAAGGAAGAGAGCTCAGCGAAAAAGAGGAAAAGCTTATTGTACAGGCCTTTGAGCAGATAGGCGAAATGGATGTTATAGATATAGGTAAAGAAATAGAGGTATCTCACAGTGATGAAGGAAATAGTTTTAGGGGAATGGCATACGGTCTGTTCGATCCTGAGGACGGAGAAAGACCTGCAAAGAGAAGCAGAGGAATATCGCTAATATCGGAAGGAACTACGGCCTATTACAAAGGATCTTTGAAAAAAGGCCAGAGGATAGTTTATAAAGGTTCTGTTATAATTGTAGGCAATGTGGAGAGAGGCTCGGAAATATTCGCCGGTGAAAATATTATCGTATTAGGCAGTATAAAAGGACGTGTGTACGCGGGAGGAAAAACTTTAAAGACAGGAGTCATTATATGCGAGCAGTTTGACGCCGAGGATTTTTCCATAGCGGAAATAAAAGAAACAGAGGATTCCTTTTATGAAGATCTAAAATACTTTAAGACAGGGCTGTTCAGCAAAAAGAATGTTGAAATGAAGGTCTTAAGCCTTAGAGAAAGCAGAATTACTGTTGATAGTTTACATGATTTATGAGTATAATAATATTATAAAAGATTGAGTCAGATTAATGGAGAGGGTGAGTTTTATGAAAAATATTTGTCATAAATATAAATACATTGGATTTTTTATGATATTGACAATAATTTTTGTTTTGTGCTTTGGCATACTTCTTGTCTTTGCGGAGCCTGAAACAGACGCCCCGGGAGAATCAGCCTCAGTAAGCACCGAATCGTCCGAAGTTGACCCTGGAGAGACAGAGGCAATATCTACAGAAGTGGTTCAGGAGCCTTCAAGTACTCCGGAAGATTCGGAAAATATAAGTGAAACTCCCGTATTGGACACGCCGGAGCAGACTACGGAGGTGGCGCCGGAAACAGAAACTCCTTCTGTGACCACAAACCAACCGGAAAATACGACGCCTCTTAAAACCACCGAGTCTCAGACAACAACCGAGCCTCAGACAACAACCGCGGCTCAGGCAACTACCACGCCGCCGAGTACAACTGCTAATACCCCCACAAAGGCCCCGTCCACTCCGACGCCCACACAAAATCAGGTAACCACAGAACCTAGCCTGGTGACAATGGATACTTTAGCGCCTGGGGAGGCTTTGCCTACATATAATCCCCAGATAACGTCAGAAAGTCAGGTATATAACAATAATATAGAACAGGATCTTCACGGATATGTTATACGTATAGCCGCAAAATGGGATGAAACTACAGATCCCAATCTTGATACACAGGCAATAGAAGAATTTAAAAAGAAATACAATTGTGATGTTGTGTTTTTGGATTTGACCGATGAAGTAATATATAACAGACTTTTGATGTCCTGCGCCACAGGAATTACTTATTTTGACGCTGTTTTAACAGAAGCGGGAAACATTCTTGTCAATTTTGAGCCTATGGGACTTTTAGAAGAGTTCAGCAAATATTTGACGGACGAAGAAATCGCTGCCATTTCAAAGAGCTATCAAAAAGTTTTGAGCGCCGACGGAAAGCTTTACGCAATACCGGCTCATGCTCCGGATTTTTCCGGAATATGGGTGAATAATACAGTTTTGAAAAATTATAAGATATCAAGTCCTGTTACAAATAATTATAATAAAGGTACTTGGAGTTGGAATAATTTTATGCAGACTCTTTATAACGCTACCGGAGATAAAAACGGCGATGGTTATTTTGATATTTATGGATTAGCAGCTATGTCGGATATACACGTTCAGGCTCTTGAATCAGTAGGAGGATCTGTTTTTCGGTGGACGGGAAGTAAGTTTATATCAGGGATAACTAATAATGCCACTGTATCGGGTCTGTCTGTGGTAAGAAACTTATTCAATAATTACTATATAGCAAACGACTATGAAAAGTTTTTTTATCTCCAGAAAGCCGGATTTTTAGCGGGAGAAGCCTCTATGTATCCGGATCTTGAAAAATATTTGCCCAAGGCTGATATAAGCTTTTTACCCTATCCGTCGGCAGCAAACGGAGAGGAGGCTGTAAGCGTAGCGTCCAGCGCGCAGTGCGCCGCAATAGTAAAGACCTCCAGATATCCGGCGCATACTGCTGAACTGCTAAAGATATTATACGGCGTAGATAATTTTAATAAAAGAGTGGAGAACTATTGTACGGAGAACGGGTTTTCCGATCAGGTAAAGAAATCTTATATGAAAATGCTCGAAAATTTTACTGTAGACTATGCAGAATTTTTTGATAATGAAGACAGAGAATTAAGAAATACTTTAGTGTCTGAACTGAAAAACGGAACATTTTCTCAGGAACGGGCTGAAATGGTAATACAGCCTATAATAGACAAACTTATAAAAGAGAAAGAACAATATGTTGATTTAAAGAAAATACCGGTAGAAATAACCTGGTAATCAGAAAAGGAGAATTTCAGTAATGAAAAGAGCGATTGTGACTGTTATAGGAAAAGACAGGGTAGGTATTATTTATAACGTAAGCAAATACTTATCGGAAGCAAATATAAATATCATGGATATTTCACAGACCATACAGCAGGATTTTTTTATAATGATGATGTTTGTGGATTTGGCTGCTATGACCGAGTCTTTTAATGAAGTTTCTGAGAAGCTTAAAAATCTGGGAGACGAGATGGGTCTTCAGATAAAGATACAGAGAGAAGAAATTTTTAATTCCATGCACAGGGTATAAGGGGGATGTAAGTGAATAATCTTGAGATAATCGAAACAATTAAAATGATACAGGACCAACATCTTGATATACGTACTGTAACAATGGGCATATCTTTGTTGGACTGCGCCGACGGGGATAAAAAAAAGGCGCTTACAAAGATATATGATAAAATAACCCGTTCCGCTGAAAACCTTGTTAAAGTGGGAGAAGACATAGAAAAGGAATATTGTATTCCCATTATAAATAAACGTATTTCGGTAACGCCTATTTCTCTTGTTGCGGCCGCGTCGGGAGAAAACAGTTATGTGGATTTTGCGAAGACCATGGATAAAGCGGCTATAGAATGCGGAGTAAACTTTATAGGAGGGTTTTCCGCACTTGTTCATAAAGGCTGCACACAGTCTGATAAGGTGTTGATAAGTTCCATACCGGAAGCTCTGGCATGTACAGAAAGAGTATGTTCTTCTGTAAATGTAGCTACCACAAAGTCGGGGATAAATATGAACGCTGTAAGGGATATGGGCGAGGTCATAAAGAAAACTGCCGGTCTGACGGCGGACTCGGGAGGTTTTGGATGCTCGAAATTGGTAGTATTTGCGAATGTCCCGGAGGACAATCCATTTATGGCCGGGGCCTTTCACGGAGTGGGAGAACCTGAGCGGGTAATAAACGTAGGAGTAAGCGGTCCGGGAACCGTAAAGAGCGCTATAGAAAAAGTAAGGGGGGCAGATTTTGAAACCCTTGCTGAAACCATTAAGAAAACTGCGTTTAAGATCACCAGAATGGGACAGTTGGTCGCGAAAGAAGCTTCTGCAAGGCTTAACGTACCGTTTGGGATAGTTGATCTGTCTCTGGCTCCTACCCCGGCTATAGGAGACAGCGTAGCTCATATTCTCGAAGAAATGGGACTTGAAAAGACCGGAGCCCACGGAACAACGGCGGCTCTTGCGCTTTTGAACGACGCGGTCAAAAAAGGAGGGATAATGGCGTCTTCCTATGTGGGAGGACTAAGCGGAGCTTTTATACCTGTGAGCGAGGATGCCGGAATGATAGACGCGGTTTCCTGCGGAGCTTTAAGCATTGAAAAATTAGAAGCTATGACCTGCGTATGCTCCGTTGGCCTGGATATGATAGTGGTGCCTGGGGATACCGACGCCAGTACAATATCCGCTATTATTGCCGATGAAATGGCTATAGGTGTGATAAATACCAAAACAACGGCGGTAAGAGTAATACCGGCTCCGGGTAAGCAGGTAGGAGAAGTGGTTGAGTTTGGAGGACTTTTAGGATCGGGCCCGGTAATGCCTGTAAGCAAATACGACAGCAGTTTGTTTATTAAAAGAGGAGGAAGGATACCGGCTCCCATACACAGTTTGAAAAATTAAAAAAAGAAGGGTTTTAAATGAAAGAAAAAACAGTATTTCAGGAACTTATCATAAGATTTAAGGATTATTTTAACATTAAGAAACTTACGTGGAAAGAAGCGTTTAGAAGAATACTATTATACGTATGCGTAGTTGTTTTCGTATTCGCCGGATATTCTGTGGTTGAAAAATATTATACCGACTATGTTACGCAGGAAAAATACAGCCAGATGATGGCCGAGTTCCCTTCCGAAACAGAGGACCCGGACGCTATATTTACTCCTACAGAAGAAGATGAGGATGCTTTTAATCTAATAGATATGTTGGAATTTTCCGGAATCTCTAGCAGCTATTCTTATTCTTATCCGGAAAGCGGAAGCGGGGATGTGCTGACTTCGGGCGGAATGGTAATAGGCTCTTCATATCTCGACGTTTTAAATAATAGGAATGAAGATGTAATAGGTTATATAAACATCGCCGATACTAACGTAGACTACTATGTACTCCAATATAGATTGGACAATGATTATTACTTAAAAAGAGATATAGACTTAAAAAAAGTAACCGCGGCTTCTATATTTATGGATTACAGAAACAGACCGTACGGGGAAAATAAAAATACCGTCCTTTACGGACATAACATGAGAAACGGCTCAATGTTCGCTACTATCCATAAATATAAAGATAAAACATTTGCGGACGAGCATTTGTATATAACGTTCAATACGCTTTATGAAGATATGGTGTGGGAGGTTTTTGCTTCATATAAAACGAATGTGAACTTTGACTATATACAGACTAGCTTTAGAGATGACGCGGAATTCGAGGAGTTTTTGAAAAACTGCAAAGCAAAGTCTGATTTTAAATATAGCGCGGATCCCGGGGTCAATGACAGAATACTTACTTTATCCACTTGCGATTCTAAAGCGGACGAACGGTTTGTAGTGCAGGCGGTACTTATTTCAAGTACAAAAAGATAGGAGGTATGTTTTAATGGAAGAAAAGAAGGTTATAACCGACGCCGATGTAAAGAAAAAAGGCGTAAAGCTTGTTGTCACCCATATAAGAAAGAAGATAGACAGAGAGTTTGACGGCCAGGAACATATTTTAAGATGGCTTGAAAAAATGGAAGAAGTGTTGGCAAAAGAAGATTTTGATAAAGCTGAATATATTGAAATGAGAAAAGAATTAAACGATGTTATTGAAAGAACTATAGACGGAGAAATGAGGATAAAATTCAGAGATTCCTGGTATAGTTTCGGAAAAGCATTGGATAAAAAGGTAAAGAAAAAATGAAACTCGGAATTATGGGAGGAACCTTTGATCCTGTCCACTTTGGACATTTATCTGCGGCGGAGGCGGTTAAAAGAAGCCTTGATCTGAGTAAAGTGCTTTTTATACCTACGGGAAATCCGGCGCATAAAAGAAATAAAAGGGTTACAGAAGCTCTTCTAAGATACAAAATGCTTGAAGCCGCACTATATGATTATACTGAATTTGAAATATCTGATGTTGAAATAAAAAGACCTGGAAGCACCTATGCGGTGGATACACTTAGAGAACTAAAAAAAATATTTCCAAAAGAAACGCGGCTTTTTTATATAATAGGAGCCGATGTGGTAGCGGAACTTGATTCCTGGAAGGAGTATGAAGAGGATTTTAAAATGTGCAGCTTTGCCGCGGTTTTGCGCCCTGGATATCATAAAGAAAAATTTTTAAAAGACGTAGAAAAAATGAAAGCCTTGGGGGCTGATATTTTTCCTGTGGAAACTGCTCAGGTGGATATATCCTCCAGCGAGATAAGAAAAAGGGTAAAAGAAGGTCTTGGCATAGAGAAATACGTACCCAAAGCGGTTGAGAAAATTATAGTAAAAGAGGATTTATATAAAAACTGATGAAAGATTTGAAATATATAGAAGAAGATTTAAAAGAAAGACTTTCTCCCGAACGTTTTACTCACAGCGTGGGCGTTTTGGAGACCGCTGAAAAGTTAGCGAAAAAGTGGGGCGGAAATCTGGAAAAATGTAAAATAGCCGCGTTGGTACACGATTGTGGAAAGCTTAGGTATACTGAGGATATTTTGAAACAGGCAGAGCTTTATAAAATAGCGCTGACCGAAGAGGATTTGAAATGTCCCCAGATTATTCATTCCTATCTTTCGGAAGCTATCGCAAAAAATGTCTATGAAATAGACGACCATGAAATATTGAGGGCTGTAAGAAATCATACCCTTGGATCTCAGAATATGGATCTGACAGAAAAAATCATATTTGTAGCCGATATGATCGAACCCTCAAGAAAAGGAGAAATATTTGAAGAAATAAGAAAGGAAGCTTTTGAAAATCTGGATTGCGCGGTTTTAAAAGCATTTAACAGAACTATTGAATATAATTTAAAAAAAGGCCGTTATGTTCATGGCGAGACCTTAAAAAACAGAAATAAAACGGAGGAGTTGTTAAATGGATTCAAAAACTAAGGCTGAGCTGGCTTTAAAATGGATGGAAGATAAAAAAGCCCTCGATATTGAAAAAATAGATATTTCGGGTACGACGGTAATCGCCGACTATTTTGTTATATGTTCGGGAACGTCCTCTACGCATGTAAAGGGAATCGCCGATGAAATAGAGTTTAAATTTAAAGAACAGGGAGAAGCGCCTTTGCGCATTGAGGGATATGATACCGCAAAATGGATATTAATGGACTACGGAGATGTCATAGTACATGTTTTCTACGAGGAAGATAGAGAATATTATAATCTTGAGAGATTGTGGAAGACTATTTAGGCAGAAGAAACTCCTGAAAGAATTATTTCCAAGAACTTAAGAAAACGAAGGGAAACGCTCATAATCCTGATTGACAGGAAAGGGGGCGGCAGTTTTGAATATAAAGATATTCGGGAGGATAATGTTTATATCGGTCAAAAATATGGCGCTGATCTGTTTAGCGGTAATTTCCCTGGCTGCATTTTTATTTTTTAAAAATGTAGGAAAGAGAAGCTCTGAAGAGTCTCTTTATACCGGAAGTGCAAGTTTGGATACCGGAGATTACAGTGAAGATACAGCCACTCCCGCTGGACACACTGAGTACGCGCCCAGGGAGACCGTAGCGGTGTATATAGTAGGAGCGGTAAATAGACCTGATATATATTATGTTGAAAAGGGAATCCTTTTACATGAAGTTATAGATCTGGCAGGAGGTCTTTGCGAGAATGCCGACAGGGATAATATAAACCTTGCGATAAGAATAGAATATGACGTTATGCTTAAAATACTAACCTCGGCGCAAAGAGAGAAGCAAGAAAGAAAGAGCGCTCTTGTAATTATACGGGACAACAGCGAGATAAACGGAGAAGCCGAGAAAGACATAAAACAAACAGGTTCCGGTACAGGCAAAATAAATATAAATAACGCTACGAAAGAACAGCTTATGTCTCTGCCGGGTATAGGTGAGGTTAAGGCAGAAAGTATTGTAAAATACCGGGAGACCAACGGCGCATTTAAGAGAGCCGAAGATATAATGAATGTAAGCGGTATAAAGGAAGCCGGATATGAAAGTATAAAAGATTTGATCACGGTTGATTAAATAACGTATTTTGTCAATTTATGGAAAGACCCGCGTATTTCCGCTGACCCTTGAAATAAAATAACTAATAATATAAAATAGATTAATAAATATTTTTATTGTTGAAAGAAGGTATGCGTTGTGATAAAAGTTACATTAAAAAATGGCGAAGTCAAAGAGTATGAAAAAGGGACGTCTGTTATTGACGCGATTAAAGAGATAAGTGAAGGTCTTGCAAGAGCGGCTCTGATAGCCGAGGTAAACGGTAAGACTACAGAGCTTACAGCATTGCTTACGGAAGATTGTTCTTTAAATGTACTGACATTTGACTCTGACACAGGAAAGAAAGTATATAGGCATACCACATCGCATATCCTTGCACAGGCAGTTAAACGCTTATATCCTGATGTGAAACTGGCCATAGGACCGGCTATAGAAAATGGATTTTATTATGATTTTGACTGTGAAAACTCATTTGGCCAGGAAAGCCTTGTCAAAATAGAAGAAGAAATGAAAAAGATAATCAAAGAGAAGCTGCCTGTAGAGAGGTTCGAACTTCCCAGAGAAGAAGCAATTGCTTTGATGAAGGAAAAGGGTGAATTTTATAAAATCGAGCTTATAGAAGAACTCCCCGAGGATTCGGTAATATCTTTTTACAAGCAGGGAGAATTTATAGATTTATGCGCCGGGCCTCATCTTGACAATACAGGAAAAGTTAAGGCTGTAAAGTTAACTCAAACTGCGGGAGCCTACTGGCGTGGAGATTCCAAGAACAAAATGCTCCAGCGAATTTATGGGACCAGTTTTCCGGACAATAAACAGCTGAACTCCTATCTTGAGGCTTTAGAAGACGCAAAGAAGAGAGACCACAATAAGCTCGGAAGAGAACTTGAGCTGTTTACTACATCAGATGTTATAGGGCAGGGTCTGCCGATTTTACTGCCTAAGGGGGCAAAAGTTATCCAGATCCTCCAGAGGTTCGTGGAGGATGAAGAGGAAAAACGCGGATGGCTGCTCACTAAAACTCCATATATGGCTAAAAGCGATCTATATAAGCTTTCAGGACATTGGGATCATTATCTTGACGGAATGTTCGTATTAGGGGATCCCGAAAAGGACAAAGAGGTGTTTGCCTTAAGACCCATGACATGTCCTTTCCAATACCAGGCTTACCTTAATAAGGCGCGCTCTTACAGAGATTTGCCTCTAAGATATAACGAGACTTCTACTTTATTCAGAAACGAGTCCAGCGGAGAAATGCACGGACTTATAAGAGTAAGACAGTTTACTATCTCGGAGGGACATCTCATGTGTACTCCCGAGCAGCTTGAATCCGAATTTAAAGGATGTCTTGAGCTAGCTATATATATGCTTAAGACTTTAGGTCTTTACGAAGACGTCTCATATAGATTTTCTCAGTGGGATCCGGAGGATAAAGAAAAGTATATAGGAACTCCTGAGCAGTGGGAAGAGGCTCAAAGTACTATGAAGAGAATACTTGACCATCTTGAAATACCATACAAGATAGGTATAGGTGAAGCTGCCTTCTACGGTCCTAAGTTGGATATACAGATTAGAAATGTATTCGGTAAGGAAGATACGCTTATAACTTTGCAGATTGATCAAATGTTAGCGCAGAATTTTGGTATGGAATATACTGATAAAGACGGAAGTAAAAAGAATCCGTATATTATACACAGAACTTCTATAGGCTGTTATGAGCGTACATTGGCGCTTTTAATAGAAAAATATGCGGGAGCCTTTCCAACATGGCTTGCTCCCCTTCAAGTTAAGATCCTGCCGATCATAGATAAGCATTTTGATTATGCGTATGACGTGGCGGAAAGGCTTAAGTCTGAAGGGATAAGAGCCTCAGTTGATGCCAGAAACGAAAAGATAGGATATAAAATAAGAGAGGCGCAGCTCGAGAAAGTTCCGTTTATGCTCATAATTGGGGATAAAGAAATAGAATCCGACTCTGTGTCAGTGAGGTCCAGACGCGAGGGGGGATTGGGCTCCATGAAAGCCGATGACTTTATTTCAAAGATAGTTAAGGAAGTTAAAGACAAAGTTCGATAGGACTTTTCGGTAAGGAGAAGATAGGATCATGAAATTTTTGAATATGCAATTTTTTAATAATAAAAGGCTTATGTACGCTTTAAGCGGAGTAGCGTGTTTACTTCTTGCTTTGGTAACCTTTGTTATTTCATTGATAGGTTTTGAAAATATAGGCGCTTTCTTCGGCGGGGTACCAAGTAGAACGGAAAGTCCCGAAGATACATCGACTTCCTACATAAGTACTCCGACGGTTGGGACTCCTACTCCTACAGGAGGAAATACATTTGATCCTATAACGCAGGAGCCTACAGTGCCGCCCACTTTGTCTGTGACAACTCCACCACCGACGACGCAGCCGCCTACAACTCAGCCACCTACAACTCCGCCGCCGACCACGCCGCCGGTAACTACGCCGCCCACTATACCTGTTACAGGGGTGTCCATTGATCAGGGTACTGAGTATGAACTCAAAGTAGGAGATGTGTTACAGCTCACAGCGACAGTTCGTCCTGTTAATGCGACGGATAAAACAGTATCATGGAGCAGTACAGACGAATCTGTAGTATTGATATCATCTACCGGTAACGCCGTAGCTCTTAAAGAAGGGACTGCGTATATTTCCGCCAGAATAAGCGGCTTTATGGCGCAAATAAAGATAACAGTAACTGCCAGACGAGTGGAAGTAACGGAGGTCATAATTTCTCCTCCGGAGCAGAATACCATAAAAATAGGAGATGTCATAAAGCTTGAGGCCACGGTTTCGCCGAGCGACGCTACAGATAAAACTGTGACATGGGAAAGCGGAAATCCCGATATAATCTCGGTATCAGCGGACGGAACAGTAACCGCGTTATCGGAGGGAGAGACGACTGTAACAGCTACGGCAGGAGGAATTAAATCCTCGCCTGTGACTATAAAAGTGGAAGCGTTAGAACCAACAACTGAACCTGAACAGTAAAGGGACTGAATTTTAACCGGAATAATGTAGAAAGAGTGGGATATTATGGAATTTTGGCTTATATATCTTATTGCAATAAACCTGCTGTCTTTTTACTGTATAAGATCGGACAAAAAAAGAGGCAGATTCAGCCGTTATTCGGTTGGGAAACGGACGTTGCTTATATTGTCCGTATTAGGAGGAAGTATAGGGACCATTTCCGGAATGTACTATTATAAATATTCGCTTAATATGAAGCTGTTTAAAGTAGTTTTGTTTATAATACCAGTCATACATGTTATTTTATTTTTATTGTATGTTTTTAAATAGACGATGTTTTTATAGAATAAAAAGAAATATAGGAGAATGGTAGCATGGGTTTTAGTTTTGTAAAAAGAATTCCTTCGGACAGGGAGATATTGGAAAGATATCCTATTACCGAGGAAATAAGAAAGATCAAAAAAAACAGGGATCTGGAAGTCGCGGATATAATTTCAGGAAGATCCGAGAAAATGCTTGTTATAATCGGACCGTGTTCCGCAGATAATGAAGACGCTTTATGCGACTATGTAAGCAGGTTGGCTAAGGTACAGGAAAAGGTAAAGGACAGACTTGTTATTATACCAAGAATATATACTAATAAGCCAAGAACGACCGGAGACGGTTACAAAGGTATTTTACATCAGCCAGATCCGGAAAAAGCGCCTGACATGGAGGCAGGGCTTATTGCCCTTAGAAAAATGCATCTTAGAGCGCTAAGGGAATCCGGATTGCCGGCGGCGGACGAGATGCTTTATCCGGAAAATCATACATATCTCGATGATGTTTTAGCGTATGTAGCGGTAGGGGCCAGGTCTGTGGAGAATCAACAGCATAGACTGGCGGCTAGTGGCCTTACGGTACCTGTGGGAATGAAAAATCCTACTAGCGGAGATTTTTCCGTTATGCTTAATTCCGTATATGCCGCCCAACACGGGCATATTTTTGCGTATCAGGGATATGAGGTGAAAACTGACGGAAACCCTTACTCTCATACGGTTTTAAGAGGTGCGGTAAATAAGCATGGACAGACCATACCCAATTATCATTATGAGGATCTGATGCGGCTTTGTGAAATGTACAGTGAAAGAGAACTTAAAAATCCTGCAGCTATTGTTGATACAAACCATGCAAATTCGGGGAAAAAGTATTTTGAACAGCCAAGAATCGTAAGAGAAGTATTACACAGCAGGAAGGTTTCAGAAGATATAAGAAAAATGGTAAAAGGCTTTATGATAGAAAGTTATATAGAAGAGGGTAACCAGAAGATTTGTGAACATATTTATGGAAAGTCTATAACGGACGCGTGTCTTGGTTGGGACGATTCGGAAAAACTTCTTTATGAAATTGCGGACAGGGTGTAAAGAATAAGGAGAGTATGTACTATGAGCACTGCTGACAAACTGTTTATTGATATGTGCAGAGAAATTATCGACAACGGCTTCAGTACAGAGGGGGAAAAGGTAAGACCTAAGTGGGAAGACGGCACATATGCGTATACGTTGAAAAAATTTGGGGTAGTAAACAGATATGATCTGTCAAAAGAGTTTCCCGCGCTTACTTTAAGGAGAACATATATTAAATCTGCAATAGACGAGGTACTTTGGATATGGCAGAAAAAATCAAATAATATAAAAGACCTCAGCAGCCATATATGGGACAGTTGGGCGGATCCGGACGGCTCTATAGGCAAAGCGTACGGATATCAGATGGGAGTAAAACATGTTTATAAGGAAGGCATGATGGATCAAGTCGACCGGGTTTTGTATGATTTGAAAAATAATCCCTACAGCAGGAGGATAATTACAAATATATATGTTCATCAGGACCTGCACGAAATGAATCTTTACCCTTGCGCCTATAGTATGACATTTAATGTTACCGGAAATAAACTGAACGCCATATTGAACCAACGTTCACAGGATGTACTTGCGGCAAATAACTGGAATGTTGTACAATATGCCGCGCTTTTGCATATGTTTGCTCAGGTAAGCGGTTTTGAAGTTGGCGAACTGGTTCATGTTATAGCTGACGCTCACATATATGACAGGCATATACCAATTGTCAAAGAGCTTATAAGCAGGCAGGCTTTTCCGGCGCCTAAATTTAAATTGAATCCTGATATAAAGGATTTCTATAAGTTTACAAAGGATGATTTTATTATCGAGAATTATAAATACGGAGAAGAAATAAAGAATATACCCATTGCCATATAAGGCGGGGAATAAGAAAGGTAAAAGCGCTTTATGAATCTTATAGCAGCGGTGGATAAATCTTGGGGTATAGGTAAAGACGGAAAGCTGCTCTACTCTATACCGGAAGATATGAAGTTTTTCAGAAAGACCACGTTAAATAAAGTGGTAATAATGGGAAGAAGTACTTTGGAATCATTTCCCGGAGGAAAACCTCTGGCTAACAGAGTCAATATTGTACTTTCTGAAAGAGACAATTATAAGGTAGAGGGCGCGTTGGTCGTGAAGAGCAGGGAAGAAGCTTTAGCTTTAGCTAACAAGTATCCGGCCGACGATGTATTTGTGATCGGTGGAAAGATGATTTATGAGCT
Organism: uncultured Eubacteriales bacterium; assembly: GCA_949282945.1. Taxonomy (GTDB): domain Bacteria; phylum Bacillota; class Clostridia; order UBA1212; family CASDQQ01; genus CASDQQ01. The sequence goes on along the minus strand of CASDQQ010000136.1, from coordinate 2,901 downwards.
TTTTTTAAATGATTGCAGCAGAGCATATATAACAAAAATAGAAGCTCAAAAGGAGGCTGATACGCTATTTCCCAATATTGATCTTCTTTCTGAGTGGAAATGCATTTATACCTCTGAAACTTTTGAATATGACGGCGTTAAATATACGTTTAATACTTATGAAAAAATATAATTGAGTTTTGTTTTAAAGCTATGAAAAAATGTATTGTGATACCGGATTCCTTTAAAGGGTCTATGAGTTCTGCTGAGGCATGTGAAATTATTAAAAGCAGTGTTCATGATGTCTTCCATAGTTGCCACGTCGAGGCTATACCAATCGCAGACGGCGGAGAGGGAACAACAGACTGCTTTTTATGTTCGCTGAACGCGAAAAAGGTGAATATAAAGGTCAAAAATGCTTTTATGGAAGATATCGAAGTATATTATGCGGTTACCCAGGATAAAAAAGCTATAATCGAAATAGCTCAGCCCTGCGGCATTACCTGCGCCCAGGGACGTTTTGATCCTGTAAATACGGGGACATACGGAGTGGGACAGATGATGGTCCACGCTATAGATAACGGAGCTGATGAAATTATCATAGGTCTGGGTGGAAGCTGTACCAACGACGGAGGATGCGGAGCCGCGGCGGCCATGGGAACAATTTTCAAAGACCGCTACGGAAAAAGTTTTATCCCTACAGGAGGAACCCTAAAAGATATTTTTTCTATAGATAACAGTAAAACCTGTGATTATCTTAAAAATGTTAAAATAACGGCAATGTGCGACGTAACAAACCCTATGTACGGAAAAAACGGAGCGGCTTATATTTTTGCGCCGCAAAAGGGAGCAGATAAAAAGACTGTGGAATTTCTTGACGGGCAGCTTGCGTTTTTGGCCGGTATGATCAAAAGAGATTTATGTTTGGATGTGTCCGGAATTTCAGGAGGCGGAGCCGCAGGAGCTCTGGGAGCGGGTATAGCGGCTTTTTTTAAGGGAGACCTTAGGTCGGGTATAGACGTGGTATTAGACCTTGTGAATTTTGATGAGATCATATACGGAACAGACGTGATTTTTACAGGAGAAGGTCGCATAGACGGACAAAGTCTAAATGGCAAGGCTATATTTGGAATAGGACGAAGGGCTTTAAAATATGGCGTTCCGGTAATAGCGTTTACCGGAGAGATAGGTGACGAAGCCCTTAATATGTATGAAAACGGGATAACGGCAATTTTTAGTATAAATACAAAGGCTGAAGATTTTTCCGTGTCGAAATATAAATGCCGTGAAAACTTGAAGATTACAGCAGATTCGGTATTGAGAGTTTTAAAAATATAAGCTTGTGCAGCAAAAATAAAAGAGGATCCCCGATTGGGAATCCTCTATAAAAATCAAACAAGCAAAGCTTATTTCTTTCTGAGCTTTAAGCCTCCGAAAACTGCCGCGCCGGAAGTTAATATAGCAGCGATAACTCCAACGTCTCCGGTAGCACCGTTAGGTTCTTTGCCATCATCATTGTTATTATTGTCGCCAGTATTATCGTCTCCGGTGTTATCATCTCCAGGATTGTCATCGCCAGGAGTATCAGGAATATCTTCAGATAAAATGATATTCTCGGCGGCATTAGAATCATTTGCCGCGTCAACGCCCTCAAATATAAGCTCAAAATCCGGATCGGTCAAGAAATTATATTCGTTGGGAGCTATTACAACTTTATGGATAGTTATCTTAAGACCGGCGTTTACCCATAATCTTGCTTCGATTTCATTGCAGCCGTCGGGGATAGTATAAGCTCCTACAACTATAACATTTTCACCTTCATAATCGGCTAAAAGACTGTAAGAAACGTCCGCCCATCTTTCAGCCTGATTTTCACCTTTAATGAGAGGATTTATTCTTAATGTTTGACTGGTGTCGGTAACTTCATCAATAGTAAGATAGAATGCAGTTTTAATAATCTTACCGGCTTCAACGTTCGCATTATAATTAAACACATGATCACTGTATGTATCATCTATAATTTTAGCTGTTCCGGCCGCTTCATCCTTAACAGCTTTTGAACCTTCATTTTTTAGCCCACCTTCGCTTCCTTTTTTCTCGGCAATCACGGCAACATTCGCAGCCAGTACATTAACTGAGAAAACAGAAAAAACAAGGATAAAAACTAAAAACACATATAATAGTTTTTTCATAATATGCCTCCTAAAATATTTATGTTAATATATTTTTCATTATAGCACAAAAAAATATTTAGTCAATAAAAATGTCCGATATTTGTGAAATTATAAAACAAATCGGAGGTCTGTTCTTTCAGACATCCGATTTTAATGATAGTTAAGCTTTAAAACAAAAATATTATTTTGCGCTGAAGCCCAGATCGTCTAAAAGCGCTATGGTTTTGGAAATACATTCCTGACTGTCATTAATTTTCACAGTTTTTTCAGAAAGACTTATTTCAAACGCTATTCCCGCGTTTGTCAAAGCTTCTGATATTCTTTCGACGCAACGCTGACAATGCATTTCCGGAACATTTATAACTTTCATTTATTTTCGCCTCCAATCTTATGCTGTTATTTTACTGTTATGCGTTATTTCATCATTTTTTGTATTATACCGCATAATTCTTCTATAGTGCTGTCGTTTCCGTTTCTGATATCGTTGGCCACGCAGCTTTTTATATGGTTTTGTAAAAGGATTTTACCAAAAGCGTTGAGTGCCGAACTCACCGCAGAGACCTGAGTAAGTATATCAGTACAGTAGCGTTCAGATTCGACCATCGACTTTATGCCTCTGAGTTGTCCCTCTATACGGTTTAACCGATTTATCAGATCTTTATATTCGTCGTCGTCCCGGTGTTTTGTTTTATTACAGCATTGCATATATAAAGCTCCTTTTCCGTATTTTTATTTAAAGTTTAAGTCT
>CASDQQ010000135.1 GCA_949282945.1 uncultured Eubacteriales bacterium | reverse complement strand
GCTAGCTGTGTTCCTGTTCGCCAAGGACAGGATTATGCTGCTGTTGAGCGCCGCGGTCTGTATCCTCAGCTTTTGCAGGGCAGTTACATTTTACCGGGACATCAGAAAAAAGGAATATGAAATGGTGGAGGGCTCGTGCGTCGGCATCGTCCCCAAGCCTTTGCACAAATATCGAAAAATCCAGATTATGGACGATGACGGCACCGAATCCACACTTCTGCTTGGCAAGTACTCGAAAATCCAGATTGGATTCCGTTACTGCTTTTATTTCAAAAAAACATAGCGGCTGACATTGGGCAGTGAGTATTTCAATTCTGCCCTTTCCTCCGACTATTTTCTTGGCTTTGAAAAGTTGGGAGAACTGGGCGACAATTTTGAACCGCCGGAAAAGGCGGAGTAAGTTCTCTTTCAAAATATTTGACGAACAGAAGTGAAGCAGAGCAAAACACATCGGAGAAAATAGCCGGTTGAGCTTGACTATATGGCCTTGAATATAGTATAATCTAAAATACAACTTTAGATTTGTATAATTTTAATCGTGGCAGCATAGACTATATTCAAGAGAGAGGTGTACCTATGTTTTTTGAAAGAACAGTAAGAACCACTATTGAGAATATCAACTCAACTTTTCCGGTGTTGTTGGTAACCGGGCCGCGTCAGGTTGGAAAATCAACTTTGCTTGAAAGTATGATGGAACCGGGGCGTAAAAAGGTATCGCTAGATAATCCCACAATCCGCACGATGGCGATTTCTGACCCGGAGCTGTTTTTACAGCGCTATTCGCCGCCGGTACTGATCGATGAAGCACAGTATGCGCCTGAGCTTTTCCCGTATATCAAAATACTGGTGGATGAACGCAAGCGCCCGGGCGATTTCTGGCTGACCGGCTCCCAGATGTTCCGGATGATGAAAAATGTAACCGAGAGTTTGGCCGGCCGTGTAGGGATTGTCCCGATGCAGGGGTTAACCAACAGTGAGATCCGGGGACAGCATTTTCCTCCGTTTGAGGTCAATGTAGAAAGTCTTTTGAAACGGTTGGAAACAACGCAGCCGATGTCGGTAACAGAGGTGTTTGAGCGCATCTATAAAGGCTCCATGCCCCACCTGTATGAAGTCGAAGGGGTTAATCTGGAAACATTCTTTGAATCGTACTTGGAGACCTATTTGAGCAGAGATGTCCGCGATTTGGGACAGGTTGCTAACGAAACAGCTTTCCTAAACTTTATTAAGGTGGTGGCAGCCAGGACGGCCACCAATGTCAATTACGAGGCTTTGGCGCAGGAGGTAGGCGTATCTGCACCAACCGCGAAAAGTTGGCTTTCCGTTTTAGTTTCTTCCGGCATTGTCGCCTTGATCCCCGCATATTCTAACAACGCTCTCAAGCGGGTAATCAAGGCGCCGCGGATGTACTTTCTCGATACGGGCCTGTGCGCTCATCTGATGGGATGGGGCAGCGCGGCGGTGTTGGAAAACAGTTCTATGAGCGGTCAGTTCTTTGAGACCTGGGTGGTATCAGAAATTTATAAGAGCTATCTGAATGCCGGCAAACGACCGCCGCTGTATTTCTACCGGGACAATAACAAAAAAGAGATTGATCTTATCATCTATCAGGACGGTACGGTATACCCGATAGAAATAAAGAAGGGGAGCGCGCCGAAAGACGCAATCAAGAATTTTTCAGTATTGTCTCCGATTGAAGCAGAACCGTCTGAAGAGGATAGTTTTTCAGGTGCAGCTCATTTAAAGACCAAAATCGGCACAGGCGCGGTGGTATGTCTTGCCTCCGATATCATCCCGATTGACAAGAAAAACTGGTATATCCCCGCATGGCTGATATAAGAAAGCATGAGCAGCTTGCCTGTTTCATGTAGAATTTCAATAGCAAAATCTCTGTATATTGACGAAACATGCTTGACAAGCACAAGATATAGTGTTGCAATACCATTGTAATTGATTTTTTGTGCGTGATCCGTTAGGATTTACAGGAATACGCGCTTGTATCGTGGGAAATTTCTCACATTGCACACGTTTGTCAAGTTTGTATTCAAAGTGCCGACAGTACGGTTTTGCCCTTATGGGCGGAAACTATGTGCCGGCGCTTTTTTGTATATAGATATTTTAGGCGAAAGGCAGAAAGGAGCGAGATGGCACAGACCTATGTAATCGGCCTGGCAACCGCTGATTTGGAACTGAAGACCAGTATCAACAAGCATCCGTATGTGCGCTTTGACATAGCTGAGAATATCGGCAGCAAGGAGCATCGCAGGACGCAATATTTTCAAATCTGCGCGATGGGGACGATGCTGAAAGGCTCGTCCGCGCCCGTGTAGCGGTATTCTTCTTTCGTGGTAACAGATTCGCTTATGGGAAAGGAAGTGAAAACGCGTGAAAGCGGGTACGACAATGGAAGAACTGGCCGCCGAGATTATGCGCCAGAAAGAAAGCAAGACCGATTATATCGTTTACGCGCGCAACCTGCGTATGGAGCCATGCGGAGGCAGTCTTGTCCTGCATGTGCTTGACAGCAGCGGCATTGATCGTATTGAACCGTTAGACATCGGAGATTATGCTCACAAACAGCTCAGCGGATATTTAGACATTCTGGCAAAGTATTACAGGCGGATGCTCGAAGAGTATCCCAAGCTGTTGACAGAAAATGTAAACGGTTGGCTGTCCCGTACCGATGCACAGCATATGCTGCGGGTACTGGACGGATGCGTGCCTTTGTGAGCAATCGGTATCTGCGAATCGACCATCATGAGGTATCCTGTGCCGTCATACCCATCATCGGCGAATATGCAGACATGCGGTTTCTCAGTTGCCAAATGACGGAGAGCCGTATGTATATCAAACTGGCCCATCCGGAGCTTCAGCAGAGCGTCACACCGAATCTGACGGTTCAATCGGGCCCTTTTGATCAGCAACAGCGAAGTCGGTGCAGGCTCGGTCAATATCCAACCGATGATATTGCCGGCGTCGTCAAAGCGGTGTGCAGTCGCTTCAAAGTGACGGAAGTAGAGCAAAATGGCGTCCTGCAGCACCTTGCAGACAGCAATGAAATGAACCGGTGCGGTCTTGCAAACGCCGTGACACAGTACGGCTAGCAGATTGAAAGCTACGACCGTACAACCGAATTGGAAGGGATTGGATTTGATATCTTATCCATGCCCGAATGGCATTGAAACCATCTGAATCAGGCTGCCGCTTAGGCAGTCAAAAAAATGAAATTGGAGGAGCAAATTTATGTCTTACAACGATACTGCTTTAATGGAAACTGTCAATAGCTTTATTCTGCCCGACGCGAATTTCGAGGGCAATTTTTCCGGCGAAGAGCTTGCCGAGGATTTTGACGGCCTGCATGTGGATTTCCCACGCGTCAAAATTCCGAACGGAGGCATAGTCAGCTTTGAAGTGACAGGCGACGACCCGGAAAGTCCCGACTCAGTGAAAATCATTGAGGGATTATCCTTTATACCCATGCGGCCGGAGCTTACTGGCCGGCGGGCTCGGAGTATGATGACAATGTGCCACCGCTTTGCTCTTCGGTAGGCTGATGGAAATACAGAATGGCACTGCCCATGACGAACTTGAAATGAGCGAAAGTAGAGCTGCCTGTAAAGAGGTGCTTGCTATATATGCAGTAGCGGTAAATACAGACCAGACCAATCCGCAAGAAGTTGTAACGATGGATGATACAAAGAAACAACTGCTGACGAATATCTTTTGAAAGATACATACCATCAGTTCTCGAACCGAGGGAAAGGCAGAAACGCAGATTATTGAAAAGAATGACGGGAATGGTAATGTAGTACAGAAAGAAGTAACCGTTACAAAGACCTGTCCGTATATCATGGTTTTACATAAGACAGTAGAGAAAATGGTACAACAACATAGTTCTACCTAAAAACAAAAAGATTACCTCACAGAACTACTGAAAGCGGAAAATAATGCACTTTGGAATACGGTAGTGCAAGGAATTGAAAGGGGAAATGGATAGGAAAACAGTAATATTGAATGATTCTATTTCTCATGCCATATTTTGCAGGTGGCATGTTACATTTGATTTTAATGGTATAAACAAGGATAAATATAAAAAGATAGAACTAAGATAATTAAAAAATATTGTATTTGCAGCAATAAATTAACTGCCGGTTAAAATTGTTATCTATATCTTCAATTTACAAATTATTTTATGCATATTAAAATTATCTTATCAAATATAAACATAAGCGAAGAGGTGAGCTTCATTTGGAAATTGGAGAAAATATAAGAAAAAATCGAAAAAAATGTGGTTTTACGCAAGAGTACCTTGCTGAACGATTAAATGTTTCTACAACCGAAGTGGAAAATCTTCCTGAGTCACAGGAAAAACACCATGCCATGACAGACGACCTTATGTATGGTTGGTTGTTGCCTAGCGAAAAGAACGACATTTTACTTGCGCGAATTAAGTCGGCAGAGGAAATCAAAAAAGTTTTTAAATTTTTAAAACTATCAGATGTTTATCATGCGAATACTATCGCGGCTATTTCTGCAGGAAAATTTTCTGAAAATAAAAACTGAATATTTTTATGCTACTGAGTTTGGGGAAAAATATAAATTAATTGACGGAAAACTTTATTTTTGGGCAGAGCCGGGATATGGCAGAGATTGTTTGCTCAAGGCAAACGAAGCCTTTGTTTTTTAGAATTCTTCTAGTTATGATGACCTATTTTACGATAATAATATGAAAATAGGAGAGACATATATCTGAAGGGAAGGAAAATTCCCTTTGCAAAAGGAAATTGTTAAAAGTATACTTCTGGCTTGGACGAAACACTATTTGATTATTCTAATGTTTATGATTTTGTTTAGGCTGATGAAAGCAGGGCCTGGATCTGTATGATATCAGGAAAGGATTTTAAATACCGACAGTAAGACAAATTCAGAGCATATTATGTGGAAATTTATTATATAGAATTTTTTACTGATATACGAAAAAAGGTGCGATTTTTTCGCTTTAGCCCAGAACAGCGACGCCGGTCATAACCAAATTTTGTATAAATGTTCAGACATTTTATATAACATGAAAAATTTGGTGAAAAAGTATATCATTTTACTATACAATTAAATAGTGTTATAATTGCAGTACATTATAGTAGCAAAAAGTAGACAGTATAGATAGAAGAGAGGATTTATCATATATGAGGGAACAAGTCAAAATTTACGATTCTACCTTGCGCGACGGAGCCCAGTCAGAAGGAATTGCTTATTCAATTCAGGACAAATTGCGTATAGCCACAGCGTTAGATGAATTAGGAATATCATATATAGAAGCTGGAAATCCCGGCGCTAGCCCTAAAGATATGGAATTTTTTAAAAAAATAAAAGAAAAGCCCCTTAAAAATGCACAAATCGTGGCTTTCGGAAGCACAAGAAGGAAAGACTATGAAGTCGACAAGGACCCTGGAATAAAGACTTTGCTTGAAGCTGACACTCAATGCGTGGCTATATTCGGAAAAACATGGGATATACATGTGAGAAATATTTTAAAAGCAGATCCCGGGGAAAACCTCGAAATGATATATGATACGGTGAAATTTTTGAAAGAAAGCGGCAGGGAAGTAGTATTTGATGCAGAGCATTTTTTCGATGGGTATAAATCAAACAGGGAATATGCTATAAAAGCAGTCGAAAAAGCTGCTGAAGCAGGAACTGATGTAATATGCCTTTGCGACACTAACGGGGGAAGTTTTCCTGACGAAATATATAATACAACAAAAGAAGTTAAAAATTATATACATAATATTTTCCCGGATACAGTGATTGGAATACATGCTCATGATGACGGCGGAATGGCTGTGGCAAACAGTGTAAACGCGGTTTTTGCAGGGGCGGGACATGTACAGGGAACTATGGCGGGATTCGGAGAAAGGTGTGGTAACGCAAATCTTTCAACGGTCATAGCTAATCTTCAAATTAAAAGGAATATTGAATGTATAGAACCGGAAAATATTAAAAAGCTCACGGTTACAGTAAGACAGATTGCCGAAATATCCAATATAAAACTTAACAGAGGAATGCCTTATGTTGGGAAAACAGCCTTTACACATAAAGCGGGAATGCATGTGGATGGCATGCTTAAAATGGACGGGGCATTTGAACACGTCAATCCGGAATCTGTAGGAAATTCAAGGAGAATAGTCATGTCAGAGGCGGCGGGCAGGAGCCTCGTTATAGAGAAAATAAGAAGATTTTTACCTGAAATAAATAAAGATTCTCAGGAGGCTGCCAATATTGTAAATAAGATAAAGGAACTTGAATATCAGGGATATGCTTTTGAGGGCGCAGAGAGTTCTTTTGAGCTTATAGTTATGAAATTAATGGGCAAATTTGAGGCTAAATTTGAAATAGAAAAAATGAACATAATAAGCGAACAGACCCTCGCGGCAAAACATAAAGCCACTGAGGCAATCGTAAAGGTGAAAGTCGGGGAAAAAAGCGAAATAACGGCTGCAGAGGGAGACGGACCTGTTAATGCTTTAGATAAGGCATTGAGAAAAGCGCTTGAAGCGTTTTTCCCTGAAATTGGAAAAATGCGATTGGTCGACTATAAAGTAAGAGTACTTGACTCGTCGGCAGGAACCGGGGCAAAAGTAAGGGTAATTATAGAGACAACGGACGGAACGGACTATTGGACTACGGTAGGGGTTTCAAACGACGTTATAAAGGCTAGCGGGCAGGCGCTTATAGATTCAATAGAATATAAATTATTAAAAATATAGAATTAAGTAAAGAAGGGAAGGTATTTGTCTATGGGAATGACAATGACACAAAAAATTTTGGCGGATCATGCGGGTAAGACTGAGGTAAAAGCGGGCGAGCTTATAATGGCAGACCTTGATTTGGTATTGGGAAACGATGTAACGACTCCGGTAGCCGTTAAAGAATATATAAAAGCGGGAGCAAAGGATATTTTTGACAAAGATAAAGTTGTGATAGTATTAGATCACTTTACCCCAAATAAGGATATAAAGGCGGCGGAACAGTGTGTAATATCGAGAAAATTTGCAAAAGAGCAGGAAATTACAAATTTTTATGACGTTGGAAGCATGGGGATAGAGCATTGCCTTTTGCCCGAAAAAGGACTTGTAGTTCCGGGAAACGCGGTCATAGGAGCAGATTCGCATACGTGTACTTACGGAGCGTTGGGAGCTTTTTCTACAGGAATAGGGAGTACAGATATGGCTGCCGGAATGATGAAGGGAAAAACGTGGTTTAAGGTTCCCGCGGCAATAAAGTTCAACCTGACAGGAAAGCTTAATAAGTGGGTGAGTGGAAAAGATGTGATATTACATATCATAGGTATGATAGGAGTTGACGGAGCTTTATATAAATCGATGGAATTTACCGGCGAGGGACTGGAATCCTTAAGTATGGATGACAGATTTACCATAGCTAATATGGCGATAGAGGCAGGAGGAAAAAACGGTATTTTTGATGTGGACGAAAAGACTTTGGAGTATATAAGAGAACATGCGCCGGGCAAAAGCTATAAAATATATAAGGCGGATGAGGATGCAGAGTATGAAGAGCTCTACAATATTGATCTGTCAGAAATAAAGCCTGCGGTGGCATTTCCTCATCTTCCTGAAAATGTAAAAACTATAGATGAAATTGAGGATATAAAAATAGATCAAGTGGTGATAGGCTCATGTACGAACGGACGGATTTCCGATTTAAGGACCGCCGCTGAAATTATGAAAGGTAAAAAGGTTGCGGACGGTGTAAGGGCCATAGTTATACCGGGAACCAGAGATGTACAGTTGCAGGCAATAAAGGAAGGCCTCGCCGAAATATTTATAGAGGCCGGAGCGGTTTTTTCTACTCCTACGTGCGGCCCCTGCCTTGGAGGACATATGGGAATACTTGCCAAAGGAGAGCGTGCCGTATCGACTACAAATAGAAATTTTGTAGGAAGGATGGGTCACCCGGAGTCGGAAGTATACCTCGCAGGACCCGCGGTAGCGGCTGCTTCGGCGGTATCTGGGAAAATTTCGGCGCCTGAAGATTGTTAAAAAAATATTGACAGAACAGGAACCTTCTGGCAATATAAATGTCTAATGAGGGAAACGACCGATAAAAAGTCGGCGCGTTTATTGACGAAGCAAATGGAGGTTTTGTTATGATAGCTAACGGAAGAGTTTTTAAATACGGCGATAATATTGATACTGACGTAATTATTCCGGCAAGATATCTTAATGTATCTGAACCGGCTGAGCTTGCGGCTCATTGTATGGAAGATATTGATAAAGATTTTATAAAGAATGTTAAAGAGGGAGATATAATCGTTGCAGGCAAAAATTTCGGCTGTGGTTCTTCAAGAGAACACGCGCCTATAGCAATAAAGAAAGCAGGCATTTCAGTGGTGATTGCCAAAACATACGCGAGGATTTTTTATAGAAACGCTATAAATATAGGCCTTGCCATTATGGAATGCGATGAGGCCGTTGACGGAATAGACGACGGAGATATGGTTACCGTTGATTTTGATACGGGGATAATAAAAAACCAGACAAAAAATCAGATATATAAAGGACAGTCCTTTCCCCCGTTTATACAGGATATAATAAAATCAGGAGGCCTGCTCCCTTATATGAGTACACTATAAAAAAGAAAAGGAGACTCCGGCATGGACGAAAAGAAAAAAATAGCCGTTATTCCAGGAGACGGAATAGGTCCGGATATAGTGGCTCAGGCTAAAAAGGTACTTGATAAAGTTTGCGAAAAATTTGGAGCTGTATTTGAATATAAGTACGTGCCTGCCGGAGGATCTGCTATAGACAGATATGGAATTCCTCTTCCGGAGGATACTTTGGAAATATGTGTAAATTCCGACGCGGTATTATTAGGAGCGGTCGGAGGGGAAAAATGGGATTCACTGCCCGGAGATCTGAGACCGGAAAGAGCATTGCTTGGACTCCGCAAAGGACTTGGAGCATATGCTAACTTAAGGCCGGTAACGGTTTTCAAACAGCTTGCAGAAGCAAGTCCTCTGAAAAAAGAGGTAATAGGAGACGGCTTTGATTTTCTTTTCGTAAGAGAACTTACCGGCGGGATATATTTCGGAAAGAGAGGAAGAGATGCCCAGGGTGCTTACGATACAGAATATTATTCAGTAGAAGAAATAGAAAGGGTATTGAGAGTAGGATTTAATGCCGCCCAAAAGAGGTCCCGGAAAGTATGTGTTGTGGATAAGGCTAATGTGCTTGAATCCTCGCGGCTTTGGAGAGAGGTGGCCAAAAATGTTTCGAAAGAATATCCGGACATAGAGCTTTCCTATATGTATGTGGACAACTGTGCCATGCAGATTGTAAAAAACCCGAGACAGTTTGATGTAATAATTACTACCAATATGTTTGGGGATATACTTTCAGATGAAGCGAGCATGGTATCCGGTTCCATAGGAATGTTGGCTTCGGCAAGTATAGGCAGCGGCAAAACAGGGTTGTACGAGCCTATCCACGGATCCGCGCCGGATATTGCGGGAAAGAATATTGCAAACCCTCTGGCGACTATTCTATCGGCTGCCATGATGCTGAGGTACTCGTTAAACATGGAAAAGGAAGCGGCGAATGTGGAACTTGCGGTCAGCAAAGTACTTGAAAGCGGCTACAGGACTTTGGATATATCAGATAAAAATACTGAAAAGCATAAGATTATCGGAACATCAGATATGGGAGATATGGTGGCTGATTCTTTATAAAAATATTCTTTACAGGAATACAAATATGTGCTAATATACACAGCAGACACACAATTGTGTCTGCTGTGTGGACGTTTATGCGTACATAACATATTATATAAAAGGAAGTAAAAGATGGATGAAGATTTAAAGTATTTGTTGGTTGAAGCAAAAATACTGCCGGATATTTTTCCGAAGATAATCGAGGTCAAAAGGCTGCTGTCGAAAGGCAGCATTAAATCTGTAAATGAGGCCGTAAATAAAGTAGGAATAAGCAGGAGCGCTTATTATAAATATAAGGACCATGTTTTTCCGTTCTATGAAACCAGTGTGGGAAGAGTGGTAACCCTTTATTTTATGGTAGAAGATTTTTCGGGAATACTGTCCAATATAATAGGCGCTATAGCCAGAGCCAAGGCAAACATTTTGACGATAAATCAGAATATACCGATTAACGGCCTGGCTGATATAACTATATCTATTGAAACACATGGCATGGGTAAATCCATTGAAGAGCTTCTGTCAGATATCGATCTGATCGAAGGAGTAAGAAAGCACGGAATATTGTCAAGAGAGTGAACGGAGGATTTTATGATAAAGGTTGCGGTTATAGGATACGGTGTTGTGGGATCCGGAGTGGTAGAGATAATACACAGAAATAAAAGTATTTTAAAGGAAAATACAGGAGAGGATATTGAAGTTAAGAAAATACTTGATGTAAGAACTTTCCCGCAGGATAAATACGGCTATTTGGTAACATCTGACCCGGATGAAATTTTTAAGGATCCTGAAATAAGTATAATAGTTGAAACCATGGGCGGAACTAAGTTTGCCTACGACTATTCCGTAAGGGCTCTTAAATCGGGGAAAAATCTTGTTACATCCAATAAAGAAATGGTTGCGGCGCATGGTCCTGAGCTTCTAAGGCTTGCGAAAGAAAATGGAGTAAGATATATGTTTGAAGCTAGCGTAGGCGGCGGCATACCTATTATAAGGCCTCTGACTTTGTGCCTTGCGGGAAATAACATAAATGAGATATTCGGGATACTCAACGGAACTACTAATTATATCCTTACGCAGATGAAGGAAACGGGAAAATCATTTGAACAGGCATTAAAAGAGGCCCAGGCAAAGGGATATGCGGAAGCTGATCCAGAGGCTGACATAGAAGGTTATGATGCTCTTAGGAAGATAGCTATTTTGTCATCTGTTTCTTACAATGAATTTGTAGATTATAAGAAGCTAAGCTGTCAGGGTATAACCAATATAACCTCTGACGATATTCGGCTTGCAAAAGAAGCCGGATATAGTATAAAGCTTATCGGCTACAGCCGAAAAGACGGAGCGGGTATTTTGGCGAGAGTAAGTCCAATGCTGATACCTGAGGGAAATATTTTATCAGGTGTAAATGACGTATTTAACGCTATAATGGTTCGGGGAGATTTCATAGGGGAATCTATGTACTATGGACGCGGAGCCGGTAAGGAGGCTACGGCGAGCGCTGTCGTAGGAGATATTGCGGATATCGTAAAGAATCCGGGGGCTGTGGAAAAATCTCTTTGGGACTCTCAGTCGGAAAAATTGATCGATCCAGGCGAGACTGAAACTGTATTTTTTGTAAGGTATAGTGAAAACGGTGTAAAAAGGTGGCTGATCACTGAAAAAGTAAAAGAAAAAGATATATATAAATTATTGGAACAAAAGGGAATAACAGCAGAAAACATTATAAGAGTAATGGAATAAAGGAGTGTACTGATTATGAAGGTTGTAAAATTCGGAGGAAGCTCTCTTGCGGACGCAGCGCATATAAAACAGGTTTGCAGTATAATTTTGGAAGACAGGCAGAGAAGGTTGGTAGTGGTATCCGCTCCGGGGAAAAGATTTCCGGAAGATACTAAAGTTACTGATATGCTTATAGAACTTGCGAACAAATATATGGAAACCGAAAATCCGTCCTATCAGGAGGAGTCCGAAAAGCAACTGCAGCTGATAGTTGAAAGATACAGGAGCATAGCCGTGGAGCTTGAAATGAATATGGACATAGTAACTGTCATAGAAGCCGATCTTAGAAAAAGACTTGCATTGAGAAAGAACGGAAAAAGACATGACGACGGAATAGTGCGGGAAATTTCGGACGAACAGTTTATGGATCTGATGAAAGCGGCCGGCGAAGACAATTCAGCGAAACTTGTAGCTTCTTATCTAATAGGTTTAGGCATAAACGCTCAATATATAAACCCAAAAGATGCGGGGATGATACTGAGTAAGGAGTATGGAAACGCGAGAGTACTTCCTCATTCTTACGAGACTCTCAACAAGCTGAATGATAATGGAAATATTATGATCTTTCCTGGATTTTTCGGATATTCAAGCGACGGTGATGTGGTAACATTTTCAAGAGGAGGATCAGATGTTACAGGCGCCGTGTTAGCTGCGGCCGTAAAGGCATCAGTATATGAAAACTTCACAGATGTGGATTCGGTATATGCTGCTAATCCGAACATAATAGATAATCCCAAACCTATCCCGGTATTTACATATGCTGAGATGAGGGAGCTGTCTTATGCCGGGTTTACAGTTTTGCATGAAGAAACATTAGAACAGGTTTATAAAATGGGAATACCTGTCAACATTAAAAATACTAATAATCCCAAAGCTCCGGGTACATTCATCGTAAATGAAAGAATGGATACAGATTCTGTTCCCGTTGTCGGTATTGCCGCGGACGGTGGGTTTTTCACGATAAATGTTACAAAGTATATGATGAACAGGGAAATTGGATTCGGAAGAAGGCTTCTGCATATTTTGGAAGATGAAGGAGTCTCTTATGAACATACGCCGTCGGGAATTGACAGTATATGTGTTATCATAAGAAATAAAAACTGTTCTGTGGAAATAAGAAATCGTATAATAAGGAAAATCTACAATGATTTAAAGGTAGATTCTGTATCTCTCCATGAAAATATTGCCATAGTAATGCTTGTGGGGCAGGGAATGCTCAAAAGGATAGGCGTCGCGTCAAGAGCCACCGGAGCGCTTTCAAAAGCAGGAGTTAATATTTCTATGATAAATCAGGGTTCATCTGAAGTAAGTATAATGTTTGGCATAGATGAAAAGGATTCTTTAAATGCGGTCAAAGCTTTGTACCAGGAATTTTTTGAAGAATGATCAGTATGTAAATATGATATAAAAAAGGAATGGGTCATGAAAATGCCCCATTTTTTTACCAAAAGTATTTTTTAGACCAAAGGGATTCTGCCAATTTTACGATATTGTCAGCTTCATACGGGTCTGAAGCTCCGCATATACTCAAAATAACTCCCTCGGGCTTTAAATATTCTGCTAATTTAGGCAAGTCGTCGGGACAACAGTTCAAAAAGAGCATTTTCCCCGCGTCCTGGCATTTTTTTAGCACTTCATCCCATTCCCATATGGCTTTTTGTCCTGCTCCAGGAACCCATTGTATGCCATTTACTCCTTTTATTGAAATCAGGTCGTCAAGTTGAGTAAGGGCGCCCGGACCGTCCAGGTGATAAATATTAGCGTCAAGAAATTCTGTTTGAGCCTGAAGTTCAGGCAAAATATATTTTCGAAAAATTTCATTGGAAACCATGCAGTTAAAATCGCATGAAGTAGCATACCAACGGCCGGGGTGCCATGGACCCATCCAATTAGAAGTACCTTCTTGATTTTTTGAAGTAATAGTTTCCAGGTCATTATAAAATTGTTTATATACCTGAAACAATTCCAGCGGGAGACGCTCAACTTCTTTTGGACAGTCATATAAATCCATACAAAGGTTTTCCGGACCTCGCAGGGAAACAAGAGCGTCCATTCCGGGATGAATATCCGTTATTCCTACAAGAAAGTCGCCTTTGGATTCGTCAACAGCCATTTGGGTCAGTTTTTTGATCCTTTGCAGCCATTTATTTTCCGGACAATAAACCGGGTGAAAGTCCTGAAGGCTGTCCAGTGGATGGTCACACCAACTGGTATTTTCTCCGAACGTAATATCGCAGCCTAAAATAGCTCCAAATATATCAGGGCCAAGATTTGGATTAAACAGTGGAAAGCTTTCAGCGGCAAAGTAAGTATTTTCTATGCTGCGGCGGACATCCTTTACAACCCAGTCAAAATTCAGCCAACGTTCCTCGATAGTCTGCGGAGCGGGTTCCTGAGTGGATTTTTGCGTGGATTTGGGAGCGCAGATATTTATGACAGGACGATCGTGGTTATCAAGGCTCCATACTTGACGGTATCTCTGTTGAATATCAGGCCAGTTTTTTATATAATTCATAGTTGTTCCTCCAATTTTGATTAAGTGAATTTAATAAATTTTTACAAATAATATGACAAATATAATGCACTATATCAAATATATATGAAAATATTTTTTGATTTTAATTGTTTTTAGAATACGATAAATTTTGTCTTTTGTAAAGAATACTTTTATCCGAGTTTTACTATGGATGGACGGCTGATTTGATAAATACAAATCAAACTTTAGAAATTTTAATATGAGAAATTTTAAAAGGAACATTAATGATTCCTATGAGAGTGCCTATTCCATAAGCAATATGAAGCAGGGGAAACAGGAATGGAAGAAAAATATTTGTAATATCTTTTTTGTGCTCTGGCGAAGCTGAAATTACAGCCAAAATACTCATTGCAATATCGGCGGCCAAATAAACGCCCCATAAGATCAATGCGGGAATATAGAAACCCAAACAAGCTAAAATACTTGTCAAAAATATAGACAGTATAAATAAAAAGGGAACAAAATGGAAAACTGACAGACATGCGGGACATACAAAAGCTGTGATGCCTATCCAAAAACCATTCTGGAATTTTTGCTTCAGCATTTTAAAAAGAGTGCTCCTTGTATATTGATAGCTTACAACTGACGGGTCAAAGCAAAACCTGTAGCCAGCCTTCCTCATTCTGTAGTGAAGTTCGTTGTCTTCGGTCCTTATAAGTCCCTCGTTAAACAAGCCGGCTTTTTCAAAAACCTCCCTTTTATAGGCTGCATGGAACATGGTTTTTACATATGAACGTCTGGTGTTTCTTCTGTATGAAGCAATGCTTGAGCCAAACATAGAAGACTCGGCCAAAAGAAGGGTCCTTTTCCAGGGAGTTTCATTTATGATAAGATTTGGCCGGGGGCCACCCGATATATTTTCTCCTGAGTTAATGATTGTGATGTTTTTTTCTATGAAGTCGCATGGAATATGGGCATGAGCGTCCACTCTTATTATAACGTCTCCCGATGAAGCTCTTATGGCCGTATTCCAACCGGCGGGTTGGGATTTTTTGGGATTTTCCAAAACGGTGATTTTTTTAAAATCCCCGCTGGCCCGGAATTTATCCATTATATGACGGGTACTGTCACAAGAAGCGGAGTCCACTAAAATGATTTCCGTTTTATCGTGAGGGTATGTTTGACTGGATATGTCCTTTAAAAGCCCGGGAAGACTATCCTCTTCGTTATAAGCTATTACACAAAGTGAAACCAACATATTGAATTTCTCCAAATTTATCAAACGTTGAACCTAAACAGCGTAACGTCTCCGTCCTTCATTACATAGTCCTTTCCTTCAGAGCGCACAAGTCCTTTTTCTTTGGCTGCGTTATAAGAACCGCAGGCTATAAGGTCATCATATGCAACTATTTCAGCTCTTATGAAGCCTCTCTCAAAATCAGAATGGATTTTTCCTGCGGCCTGGGGAGCTTTTGTACCGTTTTTTATAGTCCAGGCCCTTACCTCAGGCTGACCTGCGGTAAGATAGCTTATAAGTCCCAAAAGTTTATATCCCGCCTTTACAAGCCTGTCAAGTCCGGAAGCTTCAAGGCCTAGGGCAGATAGAAATTCCTCTTTTTCAGCATCGTCAAGCTCGGAGATTTCTTCTTCTATCTTACCACAGATAGCGATAACCTCGGAACCTTCTGAAGCGGCGATGCTTTTTACCGAAGATACATATTGATTTGAATCTACATCAGACAGATCATCCTCGGATATATTTGCTGCGTAAAGAACAGGTTTCATTGAAAGAAGCATGGATTGGCTTATGATGGCTGATTCTTCTTCAGTAAATTTCATAGCCCTTGCCGGTATGCCGGCTTCAAGCTCTTTAAGGACCCTTTCGCACAGATCTACTTCGAGCTGATACTTTTTATCGCCTTTAAGCAGCTTTTTAGCCTTGTCTATCCGCCGTTCCAACACCTCCATATCGGAGAAGATAAGCTCGAGGTTTATAGTTTCTATATCTCTTTCCGGATTTACCGAACCGTCTACATGAACTATATCTCCGTCGTCAAAACATCTGACAACATGTACGATAGCGTCTACATCCCGTATATGTGATAAAAATTTATTTCCCAGGCCTTCTCCCTTGCTGGCTCCCTTTAAAAGCCCGGCTATATCCACAAATTCCACTACAGCCGGCGTTACTTTAACAGGGGAATACATTTCAGCAAGCTTTGTCAGCCTTTCATCAGGAACGGCTACTGTGCCTACATTAGGTTCTATAGTACAAAAAGGGTAATTAGCGCATTCTGCACCTGCCTTTGTAATAGCATTAAATAAAGTACTTTTTCCAACATTAGGTAAACCAACGATTCCGAGTTTCATAAAAATCTCCTTAAATAGCAAATTATAAAAATATATAATATGTTCATAAATTATTTATACAATATAATATTGAATTATTATATAATATAAAAAAAATCGACGCAAGGGGTTGAAAACTATGAACAAAAACCAAACTGTAATGGTAGTAGACGACGATGTAAATATATGTGAGATTATAGGACTTTACCTGAAAAAAGAAGGATTTGATGTTGTATACGCAAATAACGGGTTAAAAGGAATCGAAATCTTCAAAAAATCAACACCTAATATTGTTGTACTTGATATCATGCTTCCGGGAGCCGACGGTTGGGATGTACTCAGAGAGATAAGAAAGACAAGCTCTATCCCCGTCATTATGCTTTCTGCAAAGGGAGAGACCTTTGACAAAGTTTTGGGCCTTGAATTAGGGGCGGACGACTATATGGTAAAACCGTTTGAATCTAAAGAGCTTGTGGCCAGGATAAAAGCAGTCCTGAGAAGGTACGAGCATAAGAGCAGCGATACAGAAGAGGTGGTATATCCAGGACTTTCCATAAATAAAAGTGACTACGTAGTAAAAATAAACGGAGAAATCGTGGAAATGCCTCCTAAAGAACTGGAGCTTTTATATTTTCTTGCTTCCAATCCCAATAAAGTATATACAAGAGAACAGCTTTTGGAAAAAGTGTGGGATTTTGATTACTTCGGAGATTCAAGGACTGTGGATGTCCATGTTAAAAGGCTGAGAGAAAAGCTTGATGTTGAGAATGTAAACTGGCAGCTTAAGACCGTATGGGGCGTGGGATACAAATTTGAAGTAGTCTGATTTTCAGAACGCTCGGCGGTATTTGATATGACAGGAAGAAAAAGAAAGAACACTCTTTTTAATAAGGTTATATTTTTATTTACCATAACCTCGTTTGTATCCTTTGTTTTTGCCGGGATACTTCTTTCGAGGTTTATGGTATCTTATTCTGTTTCGGACAGCGTGTCCCAAATGAGACAGGCGGCTAACCTTATAAGCGGAGCTATAGAAATTTATAAAACGGACGACGAACAGGTGGATACCTATGTGGTTACGGGCATGACAAAATATGTCCAGAATTATTATGAGCTTACCGGGTCGTACGTTTATATAGTAGATACCGACGGGCGTGTGGTAATATCGGCTCCGGGCATAGAGGAGAGCAATATAAAGGACAACCTCAATAATGAATTGGGATATTACTATCTCAAAAATAAAAATCAGTATGAAACGGCAATAAACAGTGAAAATATTATCGTAGATAAAGGAGACTTTTACGGACTTTATGACGGAACAAATACCGGTTGGGTCACAATAGCCAGAAGACTTGAAACGACAGATGAAAACAATGAATTGCTGGTGTACGGAGTCATTATAATAAGCAGGCCTGACCTGAACGTATATATATCGAGAACAACCGTAATAAAATATTTCCTTTTGTCAATGAGCGGTGCTTTACTTCTGGCCCTGTTGCTGACAACGTTTTTTACAAGGAGGATAACAGAACCTATAGAAAACCTTAAAATGGCCGCCAATGCCGTATCGAAAGGAGATTTTTACGGAAAAATAGAATATGATTCTGACGATGATATGGGAGATCTTATAAATTCTTTTAATACCATGACAAAATCTTTGGCAAGCCTTGATAAAACGAAAAATGATTTTATAGCCAATGTTTCTCATGAACTGAGGACGCCTATAACAACTATAAGAGGGTTTATAGAAGGAATGTTGGATGGGACAATTCCGGAGGAAAAGAGGGATTATTATCTGGCTATTGTCAGGGATGAAGTGGTCAGGATGAATAAGCTTGTCAACGATCAGCTTCAGCTTGCCAGGATGCAGCAGGGAACGGTTAAGCTGAAACAGACGAGCTTTGATATAAATGAAATGATCCGTATGGAAATTATCAAAAATGAAAAGAATATAGAAGCTAAAAATATAGAAATAGTTGTGGATTTTGAAAATGAAAAACAGAATGTTTTTGCAGAAGAGGAATCTATCAACAGAGTGATAATAAATCTTTTAAATAACGCTATAAAGTTTACCCCGGAAGGTGGAACGATCACGCTTGGAACTCTTAAGAAAAAGGGAATGGCCGAGATTTTTATAAGGGATACAGGAGTAGGAGTGGCTCCGGAAGACAGAGAGAATGTTTTTGAAAGATATTTTAAGTCGGATAGATCCAGGGGTATGGATAAAAACGGGACCGGACTTGGGCTTTCCATATGTAAAAGCATAGTAAATGCCCATAACCATGACATAAAGGTGAGAGATAATCCGGAGGGACAGGGAGCCGAGTTCGTTTTTTGGCTAGACGCGATTTAACATGAAATTCATAATTTTGTAAAATTAGAAATGTATTATAATTATTAATCTACTAAGGAACAAAGGGGTTGAGAAGTGTGCCGAAAGATAATAAAGATAACTGGAAAAATGAAAAATCGAATTTAAATGAAGGCGAACTTTGGGAACCAGAAATAAGTTCCGTTATTCCGGATGAAAGCATGGAAAGCCAGTCTGATGCTCAGTCAGATACGGATAAAAGTAGTGAAACGGAAAGTAATGAAAGTCCCTATATTCCTGATATACCTGAAAATGTATCTTTTTCTGATTTTAAGGAAACGGGTGCTGATACGGATGAAGACGCAGATTTTAACAGTGAAAAGGAAGTCGGACAACAGGAGATAGCGGAACATATATGGGATTATAAAGAAGAAAAGAAGAAAATAAAAAACTCAAGAAAGAAATATAAAGAGGAGAAGAAAAAGCTCAGAAGAGAAAAGCGAATGAGAAGGCCGGGTTGGAAGCAGATAATTGCTACTGGAGTTATATGCGCCATAATAGGCGGAGCAGTCTCCTGCGTGGCTACCATAGCTTTGCTGACAGCGTCGATGAATATATTTGAGGTAGATTTATTAAATCTTAAACCGGAGAAAATCATAATAAAGGAAACAGTAGCGGAGATAAAAGGTTATAGCTCTTTCGGAGAAGCGGTTTCCGAAAAGGCGGGACCTTCCGTAGTTGGTGTAAGGTGCTATTTTAAGCCGTCCTATTCTCTTTGGGGAAGTTCTGCCCAAGAGGTGGGAGAAGCGTCAGGAGTCGTATATAAAGAAAGCGGATATATCATAACAAATTTCTATGTTATACAGGACGCTCTTGAATCGGATGGAAAGCTTTCTTCTAAAGCGGCTGTGGAGGTTTATGTTCAAAGTGATGAAAGATCCGATCAATTGGATGTTTATGACGCTAAGATTATAGGATATGACTGGAGTTCAGATATTGCACTGTTAAAGATTGATGAAACGGGTCTTCCGGCAGTAGAGATAGGAAATTCGGATGAACTTGTAAAAGGACAGCTTGTATTTGCCATAGGAAATCCGGGAGGAATCGATTTTATGGGATCTATATGCGAGGGAGTAATAAGCGGGCTTGACCGTAAAGTAACATCCGAAACGAACGGTATTATGACTCTTATACAAACAAACGCTACTGTCAATGCCGGAAATGGCGGCGGAGCATTGTTGGACGCTCAGGGAAAGCTTATAGGTATAAACAGTTCAAGGATAATTTCCCAGGAATATGAAGGAATAGGTTTTGCCATACCGGTAAATAAGGTAGTAGAAATATGTGAATCCATATTGGCCAAAACTGAAAATACAGGGCCGGTGCTAGGCATAACGGTGTATACAGGAGATAACAGCTACGCGGAAGGGATTTTGGGAGTAAGAATAGAAAGTATAGACAAGGATGGAGCGGCATATAAGGCCGGATTGAGAAAAAATGATATAATAACAAAGATCAACGGAATTGAGACTCCTGATTATAAGACGTTTGAGACGGAGAAAAATAAATATAAAACAGGAGATAGCATTAAAATAACGATATACAGAGACGGAGAATATCTGGAAAAGGACGTAATACTGCAATGAGTCAGGGTAACATTAGAAATACACGTATAATTATTGATAGATTGGAGACACTGTATAAAGAGGCAAGCTGCTCGTTAGATTTTGAGTCCCCCCTTCAACTTCTTATAGCTACGCAGCTTGCCGCTCAGTGTACCGACAAAAGAGTAAATATGGTTACTCAGGATTTATTCAAAAAATATAAAAATGCTGAAGATTTCGCGAACGCTGATATAAAGGAGCTCGAGGAATATATTAAGCCTACGGGCTTTTATCATAATAAAGCGAAAAATATTAAAAGCTGCTGTCAATCCATTGTGGAAAAATTTAATGGAGAGGTTCCGGGAAATATGGAGGACCTTTTATCTCTTGCCGGAGTAGGGAGAAAGACGGCTAACGTTGTACTGGGAGATTATTTTGGTATTCCCGGAATCGTAGTAGATACCCATGCGGGGAGATTGGCAAGAAGAATGGGGCTTACAGAGCAGAAAGATCCTGTAAAAGTAGAATTTGAACTTATGGAGATAATTCCCAGAGACAAGTGGACGGGATTTTGCCATAGACTTGTGTATTTCGGAAGGGATTGCTGCAAAGCTCAAAAGCCTGACTGCCTAAATTGCATATTGAACGATATATGCCCTAAAATTGGCGTATAAGCTTATTCTAACAGCTTGACGCTGTTTTTTATTTCTTCGAACATTTCATCGTATTTTTTTGACCATTCTTCCCTGGGCGCAAAGAGGGAGGCGACAATAAGTTTTCCGTCGGTTTTGAAAAAATATTGTTTTACATGGGTCACGGCGCCTGAATCGGAGTATACGTCATATTCCCATATTACCTTATCGGTATTATCTGAGGAGATACTTTCTTTAAAATTTTTGACGGATCCTGAAAAAGCGGCTTTGGCTTTTTCTAAATATACCGGTAAGGAAGTTTTTATATCCCATACTTCCACAAAACCGTGAATACGTGTATTTTCTGTAAGAAGGTCTACATGTTCAAGTATTTCGCCGCCGGAAAAATTTCTTGAATAGGCGGTAAAAATATCCGGGTATTCAAAGCTCAGCTCTTTATCGTCGGATATGTAGACCGCCGCGGGCAGGACCATGTGCAGACTGTCGTTTATTACAGTTGAAAAGGAGAAGGAAAGCTTTATTGTGATTGCGACTGCAGCCAATAAAATAAAAATAAAAAATACTTTTAGCGGACGGACCAGATTTTTGTTCATAATTCGCCGATCTTAAATAAATTTATTTCTTATAAAATATATGCACTCAATGGTCGGAGCATTCATATTATGTATTAACGACAGAAAGGACAGTGCATTTTATGAAAATAATAGTAGTTAAAATGCCCAAATTTTTGGGGGCAGTATGCAGAAAAGTACTTAGAATGGGTAAATGATACAGGAGAAAAAACAAAATGGGATTTGTGGTTCTCCACAAATCCCGTAATTTAATAGTAAAAATATTTTAAGCTCTTGTAACTTTACCGTCACGCAAACACTTAGTACATACCTTCATAGTTTTATGAGTACCGTTTACAACAACTTTTACATTCTGTACATTAGGCTTCCATCTTCTTTTAGCTCTTTTAGAAACCTGAGAACGGTTTATGCTGATATGTCTTCCAAATATATTATCTTTACCGCACACCTGACAAACTGCCATTTATAACTACACCTCCTTAAGAAGCTTATAATCCATAACAAGCAAGGATTATATTAACATAAACGATTATCTCATTGCAAGTGTTTTTTAACAAACTTTAATTTAAAAACTTAAAATGCTATAATGAGGTGTAAAAATATAAAAACAGGAGACTGACGTGTATATTCAGGATTTAAAAAATGTGCCGGTTACCGAAATTAAAGGTATAGGAGAGGAACGCGGAAAAATATTAAAAAATATGGGTATAAACAGCGTATATGATCTAATATATTTTTTTCCAAGAGAATATGAAGACAGGTCCGTTGTAAAGCCGATTTCCGATATTCAGGACGGAGAAACGTCAACCATAAGAGCTATGGTGGTTTCAAAATGTGTTGAACAGCGGATAAGAAAAAATCTTGCGTTATATAAATTTTCAGTAAAGGATCCCTCGGGAAGTGCAGTCATAACCTTTTATAATCAGCCATTTGTAAAAAATACGCTAAAGCCTGGCGTATGGTATTATTTTTACGGACGTATATATAAGAATTTTGGAAAAATGGAAATGCAGGCCCCCGCCTGCGATACAGAAAACAAAGGTATTGTTCCTGTATATTCTCTGACTAAGGGAATGACTCAAAATATATTGCGAAAAATCATCAAATCGGCTTTAGAATATGCGGCTGACATTGAAGATTACATGCCTTCAGAGGTTAAAGAGTTTTATGGTCTTTACGACTTAAAGGAGGCAGTCAGGACCATGCATTTTCCGGATCTTGACGGTGAAAAGCTTGCAATGGCGAGAAAAAGACTTGTTTTCGATGAGTTTTTCATATTGCAGCTTTCGCTTTTTAAAGTGAGAAATAAGCTTAAACATGAAGAAAATGGCTTTGTTTTCGGTCCCGTTCCGGAAATAAAGTGTTTTATAGATAGTCTCCCGTTTGAGCTTACAGAAGACCAGAAGAATGTTTTTCGGGAAATAGAAGAGGATATGGAAAGCAACAGGGTGATGAACAGGCTCGTACAGGGTGACGTGGGATCAGGAAAAACGGTGGTGGCTGTGCTTGCCATGTTCAAAGCTGTCAGAAACGGTTTTCAGGCCGCCTACATGGCGCCCACAGAAATTCTGGCTGAACAGCATTTTAAAACTGTAAGTAAATTTTTAAAGGGCTTTGATATAAACGTCGTACTTTTGAAAGGTGGACAGAGTAAGAAACAGAGAGAACAGGTGCTTTCTTTAATAGAGAACGGAGAAGCTCAGATAATAATAGGTACGCATGCCCTTATACAGGAGGCTGTTTCTTTTAAGTCTCTGGGACTTGTGGTAACGGATGAACAGCATAGATTCGGAGTGAGACAAAGAGCTATGTTGGCTGAGAAATCCTGCGGAGTACCAGATGTTTTGGTCATGACGGCGACACCTATACCCAGGACTTTAGCTATGATACTTTACGGGGATTTAGATATATCCTCTATAAAAACGATGCCAAAAGGCAGAATACCTATAAAAACCTATGCTGTGGATGAATCTTTTAGAGAAAGGATAAATAATTTTGTTATAAAAAATGTTTCTGAAGGAAGACAGGTATATATAGTTTGTCCGGCTATAGAAGAAAATGAAGAAAATACTGTATCTTTTGACGGAACAGATCTAAAGAAGGCGGAAGAATATTATAAAGAGGTTTCCCAAGGTGTTTTTAGCGGGTTCAGAGTGGGACTTATTCACGGAAGAATGAAAAATGCTGAAAAAGAGGAGACCATGAAAAGATTTTCCTCAGGAGAGATTGATATACTGGTAACCACTACGGTAATCGAAGTGGGAGTGGATGTGCCGAACGCCGCTCTTATTGTGGTGGAGAACGCCGAAAGATTCGGACTGGCCCAACTCCATCAGCTGAGGGGGCGCGTAGGCAGAGGCCAGTGGCAATCCTTTTGCGTATTGTTCAACCAGAGTAAAAGCGAAGTAAGCAGGGAACGGATGAAGGTCATGACAAATACATCAGACGGATTTATAATTGCCCAAAAAGATTTGGAAATAAGAGGACCCGGAGAATTTTTCGGCACTAAACAGCACGGTCTTCCAATTTTAAAAGTAGCAAATCTGTATGAAGATACAATAATATTAAAAGAGGCTCAGAAAGCGGCCGGATACTTTTTAAATTATGAATACAAAATGAATGAAAAGGAAAAAAATGGTATAAACTGTTTGATAATGGATATTAAATTGTAACTGTACTTGTAATAAACTTGTAACAAAGGTTGACTTTGTCGAATAATTGACGTATACTGACACTTGTTTAGAAGTACAGAGCTCTGTATTAAGCAGTAAAAGCCGAATCTTTAATTTATTTTAAAGTACGGAGGAGATTTTCTTAGGGGCTAATCTTATTTGTTAAATAAGTAGGGATCCCATCCCGAGCCCGTCAACTAACTTCGGAGGCTAAACAATGGGAGGAATAAAAATGTTAAAAAGAAAAGGTTTAAAAGTCTTTGCAGCAGGTACTGTAACAGCAATAATGCTTTTTTCATCGGCATTGCCGGTATTGGCTGATACGGGAAAAGTAACAGCGGATGTACTAAACCTGAGGTCAGGAAAATCATTAGGGAGTTCTATAATCGGAAAGATTCCGCAGAATACGGCCCTTACGATTTTAGACGATTCGGACAATTCCTGGTTTAAAGTCCAATACAATGGAAAGACAGGATATGTCTCAAAGGATTATGTAAGTTTAAACGGCGGCAGTAACATAGGCATGGGAGTGGTAAACGCTACATCTCTTAACATAAGAAAGAGCGGAACCACATCTTCAGCCAGAATAGGATCTTTGAAAAATGGTACTATGATAAATCTTATTTCAGAGTCCAACGGATGGTACTATATGTCATCAGGGAACATCAAAGGATATGTGTGCGGTGAATACGTAGACGTAAAAACTATCCAAGGCACCGTGACGGCAGACGTACTTAATGTAAGATCAGGAGGAAGCCTGAGCTCTCCGAAAATAAATTCCCTAAAGCAAAACGCTAAAGTGGAAATCCTTTCTGAAGAGGGAGACTGGTACTATGTAAAATCCGGTTCTGTTAAAGGATATGTATTTAACGAATATATAAAGCTTAGCGGGGCCACTTCTTCAAATGCTTCCGCTGTAAGCAGCAGTTCAGGCAATCCGGTAAAAGGAAATATTTTCAAATGTAATGTAAATTCTCTTAATGTAAGAAAATCGCCGACTACGAGCTCGGCAAGAATAGGCGCTCTTGTGAAGGGAAATACAGTTACTTTTGTAGAAGTAGCGTCTGATCCAAATTGGTATAAAGTGACTACTTCAAAAGGTGTTACAGGATATGTATATAAAGATTATGTAACTTATTATTCTGCGGGAAGCACAGCTTCAAGAGGCGAAACAGCTAGTACAGATAAGAATTCCAATACAAATTCTTCAAGTTCTTCGGTAGCGGATAAGATCATTGCTACGGCGAAGAAATATCTGGGTGTAAAGTATGTTTGGGGAGGTTCCTCGCCTAATGGGTTTGACTGTTCAGGATTTACTCAGTATGTGTTTAAGCAGCACGGATACAATCTTAGCAGAGTATCAAGATCGCAGGCTACCAACGGGACTGCTGTCAGCAGTAAGTCCAACCTCAAGGCGGGAGATCTGGTTTTCTTCTCTTCAAGCACAGGCTCGTCTGTTATAGGTCATGTAGGCATCTATATCGGGGGCGGACAGTTTATACACTCGTCTTCGGGAAGCAAATATTGTGTTATAATAAGCAGTCTTTCAGAACCGTTTTATGTTAAAACATATAAAGCAGCAAGAAGAATAATTTAATAAAGATAGCTTAAATAAAAAAGTCAGCCGGATATTAATATTCGGCTGATTATTTTTTTATAAATATTTTCTGAGTTTAGTGTGGAATTTTATGATCCCGGGCTAGGACTACCTGGTCGGGACAGTAATATTTACCGCTCTAATGCCCGTCTGTTTTAACGTACTATTATCGTATTTAAAATAGCTTTTGACAAAAGTACATAAATATGATACAATTTTAACATTCGCAAGGAGGTAAATATTATGGAGTCTAAGAATATTTCTAAGGCTGTTATAAGAAGACTACCCAGGTATTATAGATATTTATCCGATTTAAAAGATAGCGGAGTAGAGCGTATATCTTCTCAGGATCTAAGCGCGTTGATGAGGATTACCGCATCTCAGGTAAGGCAGGATCTGAACTGCTTCGGAGGGTTTGGACAGCAGGGATACGGATATAATGTGGAAAGCCTGTATAAAGAAATCGCAAATATATTAGGGCTTGACCAACAGTATACGGCGATTGTTATAGGCGCGGGCAACATGGGAAAATCTATAGCTCAATATAAGAATTTTTCCAGAAGAGGATTTAATATAATTGCAGTGTTTGACAATGATCCGTCGGTTATAGGGACTAAAATAAGTGATTTTGAAGTAAAGAGCATTACGGAACTTGAAGATTTTGTAGGAAATAACAAAGTTGACGTAGCAATGCTTACCGTTCCCAGAGAGGTGACCAGAGATGTTGCGGAAAAGGTGGTTGCTTTGGGAATTAAAGGAATATGGAATTTTTCTCCTATGGGACTTTTGGTATCGGACGAAAGTGTTGTTGTGGAAAACGTACATTTGAGCGATAGTCTGATGGTTTTGGGTTACCGGCTCAGGAACAGCAGATTAACATAAAAACAATTTTATAGAAAAGGGGGAAGTGCCCATGAACAAATATGGAACTTCAAAGATACGCAATGTGTGTCTTTTAGGCCACGGAGGCTCCGGAAAGACTACGATTGCGGAGGCAATGCTATTTAACACAGGTGTCCTTGACAGACTGGGTAAAGTTACGGAGGGAACCACCACGTCAGATTATGATACGGAAGAGATTAAAAGAAAATGTTCTATAAATGCTTCCGTTATTCCGTGCGAATGGAAAGACTATAAGATCAATGTTATTGACGCTCCGGGATATTTTGATTTTTACGGCGAAGTACATAGCGCTACAAAAGTTTCAGAAGGCGCGGTAATAGTGATGTCGGCTAAAGAAGGTATCTCTGTGGGAACGGAGCTTTCATGGGTATATTGTAAGGAGAGAAATATTCCACGTATCCTGTTCATAAATAAAATGGACGAGGAGAACGTGGATTTTTATAAAAAGTTAGGTCAGATCGAGGCTTCTTTCGGAAATACGTGCATACCGCTACAGCTTCCATGCTTTGATAACGGAAAATTTATAGGTTTTACCGACATATTGTCTCAGAAATCTTATAAATTTGATGATAACGGCAATAAAACGGAATTTCCCAATTCTTCTGTAATGACTGAGCGTCTCGATCAATACAGAGCAAAGCTCTGGGAGTTTATTGCTGAAACTGATGAAGAATTGATGGAAAAATATTTTTCCGGAGAAGAATTTACTACGGAAGATTTAAATAAAGGACTGGCGGCAGGAGTAAGAAATGGGGAAATATGCCCTATCCTTTGCGGAGCTGCAATCAATAACTGGGGAATAAAGACGCTGATGGACAGCATTTTAAATATGGTTCCGTCTCTTGCGGATATGGGAGAATTTAAAGCGGGAAGCGCTGACGGCGGCGTAGTCAATGTTAAGCCGGATGCTTCCGCTCCTTTGGCAGCTCTTGTTTTTAAGACTATCGCCGATCCGTTTGTAGGGCGTATATCAATATTTAAGGTGTACTCGGGAACACTTAAGACAGAGGATACGGTCTACAATTCTGTTACCCGCTGCGAAGAGAAAATGAGCCGTATTTTTATGCTGAGAGGTAAAAAGCAAATACCTGTAGATCAGGTGGTTGCCGGGGATATAGGCGCTGTAGCAAAACTTTTGAGGACAAATACCAATGATACTTTGTGCAGCAAGAATAATATTGTAGTACTTGATAAGATAGTTTTCCCAGAGCCTTCAATGTCCATGGCAGCCGTACCTAAAGCAAAGGGCGATGAAGATAAAATAAGCTCCGGATTCGCAAAATTACAGGATGAAGATCCAACGTTCAAAGTTAAGATAGATACTGAGACCCATCAGACTGTAATAAGCGGACTGGGCGAACAGCATTTGGATGTTATTTGCGCCAAGCTTCAAAGTAAATATGGCGTTTCCGTAAATCTTTCCGAACCTAAGATAGCTTACAGAGAAACTATAAGAAAGAAGTCTAAAGTTGAAGGAAAACATAAAAAGCAGTCGGGAGGACATGGGCAGTACGGCCATGTATGGATAGAATTTGAACCCTGTGAAAGCGACGAGCTAATATTTGAGGAAAAAGTATTCGGAGGTTCTGTTCCTAAGAATTTCTTCCCTGCCGTCGAAAAAGGACTGCAGGACTGTGTAAAGAAGGGAGTTTTGGCAGGATATCCTGTAGTTGGGGTTAAAGCTACTTTGCTTGACGGATCTTATCATCCTGTGGATTCTTCCGAAATGGCTTTTAAGATCGCGGCCAGCATAGCGTATAAAAAGGGTATGGCAGAAGCGTCTCCGGTGCTTCTTGAACCTGTGGGAACAGCTAATATTATTGTACCTGAAAGATATATGGGAGATGTTATGGGAGACATGAACAGAAGAAGAGGGAGAATCATAGGAATGAATCCTTTGCATAATGGAACCCAACAGATCATTGCCGAAGTTCCATACTCTGAAATGGGAAAATATGCTACCGATCTTCGTTCTATGACTCAGGCAAGGGGACATTTTACCATGGAATTTACCAGATATGAGGAGGTTCCGGCAAATATTGCTAAGGTTATTATTGAAAATTCCAAGGATAACCTTGCCGATATACCTGAAGCATAAAATTATAGGAGTTTACTATACTTCTAATAAAAAAATACTGCGGGCAAAAATCAAAATAATTTTTGCCCGCAGTATTTTTTTGTTTTTAGGTAATGGATTCAAGCATTTGGGCGAAAAGTGTATTTGCCCATGCAAACCATGGTCTTGAATATTTTGAAGGGTCGTCGGCATGGAATCCTTCGTGCATAAAGTTAGTGCCGTTGTGAGTCCTTGACAGCATATCAAAACATTTGTTTATTTCTTCAGCATTATCAGATGTGAGAATTTGCATGACAAGAGATATATGCCATATGTATTTGTGAGGCGTGTGCGGACTTCCTATACCTGAGGCGACTTTACCGGAAAAATAATAAGGATTATCTTCAGATAAAATAAATCTTCTTGTATTTTGATATAGCTTGTCATCTATGGGTTTATATCCGATATACGGTATGGAAAGAAGGCTGGGAGAGTTAGCGTCGTCCATGAGATTATAATTTCCGAACCCGTCGGTTTCATAAGCATAAATTTTACCGTATTTATAGTGGTCATATATTCCGTATGTTTGTATTCCGTCGTCTATGGATTCCGAAAGAGACAGGCATTTTTGTGAAAGCTGAAGGTCATTAAAACCGCATTCCGCCATTTTTGCGGCGTATCTCATGGCAACTACAGCCATCATATTTGACGGGATAAGATATCCGAAAGTGCATGCGTCGTCAGAAGGCCGGAAGCCTGACCATGTCATGCCGGTGTGGTTGACAGGACGCCCTTTTCCGAAGTTTGCCAGAGTATCGCTCTTTGGGCAATTTCCTCTGTTAAAATAATATTGGGAATTGAGCTGATGATCCTGTTCAAGAGAAAATGTTTTGTATATAGTTTCTATCATTTTATGAAATTCCGGAGTAAATATACTGTTGTCTTTCGTCAGCTCATAATATTCATAAGAAAGATATAGTGAAGCGCAGAGCGAATCCACTTCATATTTTCTCTCCCATATAAGAGCATGTTTAAAGTTTGTGTCATCTCTAAACATTCTTTCTCCTGCTGATGCGTTAAATGCGTTAGAATATGGGTCGAAATTTACATAAAAAGCATGTTTTGCAATTACGCTCCTAAGAATGTCTTTCAATTCGGGGTCCTGATCAGCGTATTTTATATAAGGTTTAAGCTGCGCGGCACTGTCTCGCAGCCACATTGCGGGAATGTCGCCGGTTATTACAAAATAGCTTCCGTCCTCCAGTTTTTGTACGGTAGTTTCAATGGTATTAAGAAAGCACTGAGAAGCAAGGGGCTTTAATTCAGGATATTTTAAGCCTACTTTATCCTCCAGTTCTTTTGCCTTTTCAATAAGTATTTTGGGTATTGTTATCATATATTCAAACCTCCTGTATATTTTTTTGCGTGTGAGGAAATTTTTTTAGTCAAGTCCTGTGAGGTATCTCTGGCGTATGGAATGTAAGTTAAAAATCATACCTTCGACACGTGAGAAAAACTTAATATAAAACTAAAATATTGTTAAAATTAAATATAAATTCTTTTTCGTTTATTTTTAGTCTCCTGATTACTGATTTTATATTCTTTTGGAAGAATCACCGATATTAAATTCGGACTTTACTCTTATTTTATCAGTAGGAGTTTAACCGTTTATTTTCTTTTGGAGCAGATCGTAGGCATATTCCATTTCCTGCGTATAACATTCATGCATTGTAGTTATAGACGGGTAGGAGTATTTTGC
>CASDQQ010000134.1 GCA_949282945.1 uncultured Eubacteriales bacterium | reverse complement strand
CCGATGAAGAGCTTGCTAAACGAAGGGCTGAATGGAAATACACGCCGAAAAAGACGGATAAATTTATGGCTCGGTACCGCGCGCTTGCTTCCAGCGCGAATAGGGGCGGAATACTTGTGGCTCCTGAATGGGAGTAATAATGTGGCCGGACAGATAACAAAAAATTAAATGATTTTATGCCGCGGGACGGGGTTCGCTGACACCGCGGTTTTGGCGCATGACTGATGGTTGTGCACCTTTTTAATATACAGTTGAAATTACTGTCAACAGCAATTGGAGGTTTTTGGTTGTGCTATATATTAATATTATTTTGAACAAATAATATTAAAAATGACTGACAAAATTTATATGTTCATCGAACAAAGGAAGTATGATTGTTATATTAGCAAAAAATATTTAATAAACACAAAAAATAACAAAAAATAGAAAGTTATGATATAATATAAAAAAAGACTTGATAACAAGTCTTCTTTATCTACACCATGTAGAGTCTTACGACGTATTCGGTTATACCTTATTTGCACTCGTCTTGTAAGTTAAAATTATTATAGCAGCTTTAAATATAAAAATCAATATAAAAGGGGGATAAATATGAGTTATTTTATTGGAGTTGATATGGGAACTTCATCAGTCGGATGGGCTGTTACAGATGAAAACTATGTTATAGTTCGGAGAAAAGGGAAAGATTTATGGGGCGTAAGAGAATTTGATGAAGCTTTACCAGCTGTAGAGCGTAGAACCAATCGCGTGGCAAGAAGGCGTAGACAAAGAGAAATTGCAAGAATAGGAGCTTTAAAGGAATATTTCCATGATGAGATAGTTAAAGTGGATCCAAACTTTTACCAAAGACTTGAAAACAGTAAATATCATATAGAAGATAAAGATATTCCGGGTATGAATAAAAATTCTATATTTGCGGATGAAAAATATACAGATAAAGAATTTTTCTCTCAATATCCAACCATATATCATTTAAGAAAAGAACTGATAAATTCAGATAAACCACATGATATTCGATTAGTGTTTTTAGCGTTGTTAAATATGTTTAAGCATAGAGGCCACTTTTTAAATGCAACATTAGGCACGGATTCAGATAACAGAAAAATTTACGACATTTATATGGAATTTATATTGGCAGCGGAAGATATACTTGGTATAAGTTTTCCTATTGAATTTGACCGAGAAAAATTCGAAAGTGTCCTTATAGAGAAAAGTATCTCAAAAAAGAAGAAATCAGAACTATTAGTGGAAATTTTAGGATTAACTAAAAAAGATAAACAACAGATAGCTATAATACAATGTATATGCGGAATGGATAAAAGCATAAAAGATATGTACGGCAATGCTGTTGATGAAGATTTTGATAAATCATTAAAAGTTAATTTTTCTAACGGAGATTTTGAAGAAAAAGAAAATGATATTATTTCCGTTTTAGGAGATGGAAAATATGAGCTTATACAGTGCATTAAGGAAATATATGATACATCTCTTTTGAAGAAGCTATTAGGTGAGAGCGAATATCTTTCAGAAGCGAGGGTATTGGAATATGTCAAACACAAAAATGACCTTAAGCTCTTAAAAAAGGCAGTACGAAAATATACGGCAGACAAGTATGATTATATGTTCAGAAGCCTTGAAAAAGGTACGTATGGATCCTATGTAAATTCCTTTAACTCTGGGGAAAAGATGCGTCGAAATGGCGGAGTAACGAGAAAGGATGAACTGTATTCAACAATCAAGGGACTGTTTAAAAATGTTACAAATGACAATGATGTTAACCATATTTTAGCGGATATAGAAAACGACTTATTTCTTCCTAAACAGCTTACAGCATCTAACGGAGTTATTCCAAATCAGGTGCATTTAAAAGAAATGAAGAAAATACTTGATAATGCTGAACATTATCTTGCGTTTTTGAAAGAAAAAGATGACTCAGGGCTTACAGTATCGGAAAGAATATTAAAATTATTTTCATTCCAGATACCATATTATGTTGGACCGCTCTCGGAAAACAGCGCAAAATTTGGCGGAAACGGTTGGGTTGTAAGAAAGGAAGCGGGACAGGTCCTTCCATGGAATATTGAAAAGAAGGTTGACCTGAAGAAGACTTCTGAAGAATTTATTTCAAGAATGGTAAGAAGATGTACATATTTAAATGGTGAACAGGTATTGCCAAAGACATCTTTAGAATATCAAAGATACTGTGTTTTAAACGAACTCAATAATCTTAGAGTTAGTGGAGAAAAAATCCCTGTTGATATAAAACAGTGTATGTACAAAGATCTTTTTGAAAAGGGCAAAAGAGTAACAAAGAAGCAGATATGTACTTATTTAGTTGGTAAAGGCATATTAGAGAAAAATAACGATTATGAACTGACAGGGCTTAATGATGGAATAAACTCTACACTTGGTTCGTTTGCAAAATTTAAGGCTATTTTTAAAGACAAGATTTATGAAGATGAATATTTCAAAATGTCTGAGCAGATTATATTTTGGAGTACTGTATATGGAGACTCAAGAAAATTTCTTAAGGAAAGAATAGAAGAAGCGTATGGTGATAAACTTACACAGGAACAAATAAAACGAATATTAGGACTTAAATTTAAAGATTGGGGAAATCTTTCAAAAGAATTTCTTGAGCTTTCTGGACACAGCAAGGATACAGGAGAAATACAGCCTCTTATAGAAATGATGTGGAATACAGGCGACAACCTTATGGAGATTCTTGACAAGGACCGATATAGCTATATGGATGAAGTTGAAAAAAGGCAAAACAACGCTCATAAACTTTTATCAGAGCTGACAAGCGATGACCTTGACGATATGTATTTTTCTGCCCCTGTAAAGAGGATGGTATGGCAGACGCTCCTTATTCTTAAGGAAATAGAAAAGGTGATGGGCGAGGCTCCTAAACGTGTTTTTGTAGAAATGACGAGGGGCGGAGGAAAGAAAAAAGATATACCGGACTCAAGAGCAAAAAAATTCAGAGAGCTGTATAAAAAAATTAAAGACGAAGATAAGGGCTGGGATAAAGTAATCGATAATGCTGAAGAAAACGGAACTATAAGGACAAAAAAGATGTATCTGTATCTTGCTCAGCGGGGACGCTCGATGTATACAGGCAAGACCATAGATCTGGATCAGCTGTTTAACGATAATATTTATGATATAGATCACATCTATCCAAGACATTTTATAAAGGATGACAACATTGATAATAACCTTGTGCTTGTTGAGAAAGAAAAGAATGGGCATAAA
The DNA here is from genome assembly GCA_949282945.1 of uncultured Eubacteriales bacterium. Classification (GTDB taxonomy): domain Bacteria; phylum Bacillota; class Clostridia; order UBA1212; family CASDQQ01; genus CASDQQ01. The sequence continues at coordinate 3,694 of CASDQQ010000134.1, read as the reverse complement.
AGCGACAATTATCCGATAGAGGACTCAATCTATCAAAAAATGTTGTCTACATGGAAGGAGTTACACAGGCAGGGATTTATTAATGAGGAAAAATTTAAGAGACTGACAGGAAGGATGCCTCTAAGCGATGAACAGAAGGCTGGCTTTATAGCAAGACAGCTTGTTGAAACAGGACAGGGGACAAAGGCTGTTATGGATATATTAAAGAATGCGCTGCCAGACACCACGCTTGTATACTCAAAAGCAGGGAACGTTTCTGATTTCAGAGATCAATTTGAAATGTGGAAGTCAAGAAACGTAAACGATTTCCATCACGCTCAGGACGCGTATTTAAATATCGTTGTAGGAAATGTATATTATGTCAAATTTACAAAAAACCCCTTTGCTGTTTTAAAAGAGGGACAGCGCTACAATGTAAATAAAATGTTTAACTGGGATGTGGTAAGAGGAAAAGATATAGCGTGGATAGCGAAGCCAAAAGATGGACAAAAAGCTACCATTGAGACGGTTAAAAAAATGATGGCTAAGAATACGCCGCTTTTAACAAGAAAAAGCATTGAAGGCAGTGGAGGAATATCCAATCAGACAATTTACAGCGCAAGAAAGGCCAAAAAAGAAGGATATATACCGGTAAAAGGCAATGATGAGAAATTAAAGGACGTTACAAAATATGGCGGATTCACAAGTGTTTCAACAGCTTATTTAATATTGGTCGAGCATACGGTTAAGAAAAAACGCGTGAGGACTATTGAAGCAGTTCCAATTATATGGAAAGAAAAGATAGAAAAGGATCCGGAACAGCTGATGGTATTCTGTAAAGAACAGTTGGAACTTGTTGATCCTGATATAAGGCTTAAGAAAATACTTATGCAGTCATTGATAAAGAAAGACGGATACTATATGTACATTTCAGGAAAAACCGGAAAGCAATATTCGGCAAGAAATGCTGTCAGCCTGTGTCTTAACCGTGAATGGATAAATTATATTAAGAAGTTGGAAAAGCCTGAAAGATTTTCGGACGTAATGATGGAAAAGAATGTAGAGTTGTATGATATACTTACAGAAAAACATTTGAATACTATATTCGCTAAGAAACCGAATCCTATCGGAGAGAAGTTAAAAAAAGGAAGGGATAAATTTATCATACTTCCGTTGGAAGGTCAGGTAAAGATAATTTTCGAAATATTAAAGCTGACCCAGTTAAGTGTTATGACAGCGGATTTAAGTGCTATTGGAGAGACAGCTAACGCGGGAAAAACTCTAATAAGCAAAGAGATTACAAATTCCGCTGAGTTTTACCTTATAAACCAGTCGGTAACAGGAATATTTGAAGAGCAGGTAGACCTGCTGACGGTATGAGTTGGCGGACGGTAGTCCTGTCAAGCAGCGCCAAGCTGGATTATCAGTTAGGATATCTCGTGATACGAAAAGAGGACACTTGCAGAATACATATAAGCGAGATATCTATGCTGATAATAGAGTCAACTTCGGTATCGCTGACAGCGGCGCTCCTGAACGAGTTAACAAAGAAGAAAGTAAAAGTTATATTCTGCGATGAAAAAAGGAATCCTTCATCGGAGCTTATTCCGTTCTATGGCAGTCATGATACAAGCGCTAAAATAAGGGAGCAGATAAAATGGACAGACGAACAGAAGGCTGATGTTTGGACAAAAATAGTCGCGGAAAAGATAGGCAAACAGGCTGAGGTTCTTAGAGAGTATGGAAAAAAAGAAGCAGATCTTTTGGAAAGCTATATAAATGAAATAGAGTATGACGACGCTACCAACAGGGAGGGGCATGCCGCTAAGGTATACTTTAACGCATTGTTTGGAATGGATTTTTCAAGAACGGCAAATAACAGTATAAACGCGGCTTTAAACTATGGGTATGGAATAATAGTTTCGGCTTTCAGCCGAGAAATTGTTTCAAACGGTTACTTAACACAGATAGGAATTTCACACAGCAACATGTTTAATCAGTTCAACCTAAGCTCAGATCTTATGGAGCCGTTCAGGCCGATTATAGACAGAAGAGTTAAAGATATGTCTCCTCAAAAGTTTGAAAGCTTAGAAAAAAGAGAAGTGCTGAGCGTATTGAATGATGATGTTTTTATAGCGGGCAGAAGCGAAAATATTATGAACACGATAAAAATTTATTGCAAAAGTGTTTTTGACGCTATAAACAGTAACGATACTTCAATGATAAAATTTTACGAATATGAGTTATAGATATATGAGAATACTAGTTTTCTTTGACCTGCCGGTTATAACAGAGAGTGAAAGAAAGGCTTATAGATCGTTCAGAAAGTTTTTGATAAAAAGCGGATTTTTGATGCTGCAGGAATCCGTATATTGCAAGCTGGCGCAGAACTCGACTGCCGCTGATTCTGTTATAGACAATATAAAGAAAAGCAGTCCTCCATCGGGAACAGTTCAGGTGCTTAAGATAACCGAAAAACAATATTCGAAGATGGAGTATATTGTTGGAAGTTCTAAATCCGATGTACTTGATACGGATGAAAGGCTGGTCTTTTTATGATGTTTGTAAGCACAAAATTCGATATAAAATTGGAATTGGTTGAAAACAGAGTCAGTGTACTGGTTGTAGAGCATCAGAGAATATTTGCCGATATCATATCCGGCATATATTCTCTGATGCGGAATAACAGCGATGAAATTTCATTGGTTGAAAACGATAAGATTCTGAATTTCAGCAAGACAGCGGATATAATAGTTGATCCGTTTTCTATTAGCTGCAATGAGAAAAGGGTAACACAAAAGCTATATCAGGAAATAACGTACAGGATAAACGAGTGTATGGCTGAAGAAAGCGCTTTTATACATGGTGAGATAATAAATTATTTGGAAAAAGCAATTTTGACTGTTCCATATGACGTTACCTTTGAAATAGAGCTTGATATATTATCATTGCTTAAGGCTTACAATGTAAAAATATGTGACGACAGCGAAAATGTTGTTGAACGGATCATAAATTATCTCAAGGTTATCCATAGACTGTGCAATATCAGGGTAGTCGTGTTTGTAAATTTAAAAACATATTTACCTGCTGATGATATTGCGTCTTTATATGAATTTGCGTTTTATGAAAAAATACATTTGATTCTTTTGGAAAACATTCAAAAAAATAAAATTGATGGAGAAAAAATATTTATTTTAGATAAAGACAGATGTATAATAGAAATGGATTAAAACTTACAGCATATAGTCGATATGTTAAGCTCGGTGAGAATCTTAATTTGAGGTTTGAGAGTCTTGTAAGTTTATAGGGGTACTAACCTCAAAAAGAAGGTCGGCGATAAAAACTTCTAGTTTGAGAGTCTTGTAAGTTTATAGGGGTACTAACCTATGAGTAATTATGAGCTTGTATCAGTTGAGTTTGAGAGTCTTGTAAGTTTATAGGGGTACTAACCCGGCTATGTGTACGGCACGTTTACATTACAGTTTGAGAGTCTTGTAAGTTTATAGGGGTACTAACCAGAAGGATTATCTGCGGCGAAGTCAGGCGGGTTTGAGAGTCTTGTAAGTTTATAGGGGTACTAACCAACGCGATCGATGACCTGACGAGAGGTTGGGTTTGAGAGTCTTGTAAGTTTATAGGGGTACTAACCTCAATCACGTCAGCAGTTTGCCACGTTGCGGTTTGAGAGTCTTGTAAGTTTATAGGGGTACTAACC
>CASDQQ010000133.1 GCA_949282945.1 uncultured Eubacteriales bacterium | reverse complement strand
CACTCACCCCAACTACTCTCTGCCCAAACCATCCGCAAACTAACAAATGCCCCTGATTTTATCCTTTCCTTCACAATTTCCTTATGGTTTGGCCCAGACCCTACACGCAAGTTTTCTACTTCTACGCAATCCTGTCTGGCCCAAACCTCACCACAACATTCCAAATCCCCCTGATTTCATCCCTTCCTACACAATTTCCTTATGGTTTGGCCCAGACCCTACACGCAATTTTTCCACTTCCACGCAATCTCGTCTGGCCCAAACCTCACACAAACGCACCAAAATGCAAACTTTTATCCCAATATGTACATCTTATTTTCATACATTCCTTATTAAATGAGACCATCCTCCGACTAATTTTAACTTTATTTAAATCTTTCGTCATAGCTATAGAACAAATTCATAACAAGGCGCACATAAAACAACGCCCCGAAAATTTATGTTCGGAGCGGTTAGGATCACTTTAATCATCATAAACTTTTATAAATATAATCCTCTATATACAATCCTCTGCCCCAACTATTTCCATATTCCTCAGTCTCAAATTCAGCCTCAAGCTTAAATCCATTTCCTGTTGTTTCAGCCAAATCTCTATCGTATGAATATATAAAATATTCATCGTCTCCCTGAAAAGCAATGATATTTTTCTTTTCATCTATTAAAATAGCTTTATGATTATATTCTGCCTCAGAATACAATACACCGTTTATAATGATAGAACTTTTCTTTTTTATATCACTAGAGTCTTCTTGTATTAAACATGAATAACTTTACAAAATTGCTGTCTGTATCCCTTCCGAGGCCAAATAAAAGTCCATCTCCATAAACATGCAGATATTCTGAAAATCCAGATATTTTAAGATAACTCATAGCCACCGGTTTTTCAGGATCAGAAACATCCACCGCAAACAAAGGATCAATTTCCTTAAAAGTCACAAAATAAGCTATATCCCATCAAATCTTACTGAATATACTCGTTCTCCCTGAGCAACATTTTCAAGCTTTCCCACTATCATCAACAATACTATTTTCATATAAAACATTTACCGATGTTACAATTCTAAAAAAACCGCCATATTCATCCATAGCAAACTGATTCAATATATTCCCCGTCATTTTTCACGACATCAGCTTCTTGTACTCCTTCAAGGAAATGGCGGTAGCTACTTTCACCGTTATCCATAAAGCTTCCCTTCCATGTTTTTGTATTTAGACATATTAGTCTTTTTCCCAAATAAAAAGTCTCTCTTGAATAAAAAAATAGATATGCCATTTCTCGGCATATCTATTATACTATATAACTTATTATATAACTATTGATTTCAAAAACATTTTTTAAATACTCCAGACCGATCTATAATTGTCATAAGAGGATACCCAAGGCCCATACATACGACGATCTGTCCCAAAGCCACACTCCCCATACTTATAAGAATCGCGGTCAAGCCCATAACATTTTCTATTTGGACAAAGCCCATAAAATACAGCATAGGGCCTACTACAAGAGCATTTACTACCACCGCAGGAACAGGAGCAAACCATTTATATTTTCTGAAAAAATAAGTAAGCCATGCGGCTATAAGTGTGGCGCTGCTTCCAAACACCCAATCAGCCCACGTCATAGGGCTCATAAGATTAGAAAGAAGGCACCCCAGGAAAAGTCCCGGAACTGCTGCCGGAGTAAATACAGGTAAGATACAAAGAGCCTCCGAAAGCCTAAACTGTACCATACCAAAATTTAAATTTCCCGGAATCAAATTTGTAATATAGACCAAAACAACATAAACTGCGGCGATCACCGCTCCCTGTGACAGATAAAGACTTCTTTTTTTCATATAAAATACCTCCATAGTTTTATTTATAGACAGGATGGTTTCGAACTGTCTTTGAATATAATAGCAACACGGTTGGCGCTATGTCAAACACCAACCGCGTTTTTAAATAAAAAAACAAAATATATTATCAGGATTTTTATAAATATCATACTTTTAGTGCTAATAAAAACAATCTGTTTTTATCGTCAACACCCTATCCATTTTTATATCACTTTTTTCCGGTTCCGGAAGCTCCGTAATCTGAAAATCATACGCGGTTCCTATTTTTTTCATATCATGTCCTGAGCATCTTTCAAAAAACCTGTCATAGAACCCTCCTCCGTAGCCTATCCTGTTTCCATTTAAATCAAAAGCCACTCCCGGTACTATTGCAACGTCTATATCTTTAAGAGGAAAAACTTCCGAGCTTACAGGCTCTAAAAGCCCAAAGCGTCCCTCTTCAAGATCTCCAAAAGACTCAATTTCCACAGCGTCCATTCTTCCATCAGAATATGTCTTAGGTACGCATACCTTTATATCTCTTTCAAAAAGATACCGGATAGTATCGTAAGTAGAAACCTCATTTTTAGCGGAAACATATATAAAAATGCTTTTTACATTTTCTGTAATTTTATTTTTCATTAATTCTTCCAAAAGTTTTCTTCCCGAACTTTCAACAATTTTTTTATCTAAATTTTTTCTTATATCTAAAATTCTCTTTCTTATTTCTTTTTTAGTCATCTCTAACCTCTTACTGACATTATTTTTAAACCATGCTATAATCAGATAGTATTTTATATTACATTATATTGTCATTCAAGGAGATTAAATGAAAGTACTTGGCATAATCGCGGAATACAATCCTTTCCACAACGGACATAAACTGCATATTTCCCGGGCAATAAAACAAATTCAGCCTGACGCTTTGGTTGCTGTAATAAGCGGAAATTTTGTACAAAGAGGCGAACCTTCGATAATTGACAAACACAGCCGGGCAGAAGCCGCCTTAGAAAATGGTATAGACCTTGTGCTTGAACTTCCGTCTCTTTTTTCATCGGCAAGTGCTGAATACTTTGCTTTCGGCGGAGTTTCCCTTTTAAACGCTACAGGGATCGTAAGCCACATTTCTTTTGGATGTGAAACAGAATCCTTTGAAACTTTAAAATTGGCCGCCGATGAACTTTACAGTGAATCCCAGGAATTTTCCTCTGAAATAAAAAAGCTCCTTTTATCTGGACTTTCTTATCCCAAAGCCAGGATCTCAGCTCTTGAGAAAGTTCTTAAGATTACCACATCCAACATTTTATCCTCTCCCAATAACATATTGGCGGTAGAGTATCTCAAGGCGCTGCAAAGACTGGAAAGTAATATAATTCCCGTCCCAATATTCAGAGAAGGCGCTAGCTACGACAGCAAAGAACTTTCAGGAACAATTTCCAGCGCTGCCGCCATAAGAGAAAAAATATATAAATCTGGAGCTAGCGGTCTTTTTGAAATTGAGCATACTATGCCCGAATCTTCATTCGAAATACTAAAAAACCGTGTAGTAAACGGACTTACCCCTGATTTTGACAAAACGTCATATAGTATAATATCTTTTTTTAGAAATTCCTCCCCGGATGATTTAAGAAAACTTCCTTACATGTCCGAGGGATTGGAATACAGAATCATACGGGCTGCAGAAAAAAGTACGGATTTAAAAACATTTTTCCATCTATGCAATTCCTCAAGATATCCCGATTCCCGCATAAGAAGAATAACCTCCTGCGTTCTTACCGGCGCGACAGAAAAAAATCTGGCCGACGCAAAAAAATTCGGGTGTCCTTATATAAAAGCTCTTGCCTTCAATAAAAAGGGAGCTTCCCTTTTAAAAAGCATGAAAAAAAAGACGGCTTTACCTATAATCACAAAGCCGTCCATTTTAAAAAATCTTACGGGATTCGCTCTTGACACCGCAAAGATAGAAGCAAGAGCCACTGATTCATATTTTTTATGCTTAAATTCACCCAGGCCGTCAGGCATGGAATACACCACTACGCCTCTGTATCGTGAGCAGTAACATTCATGATTACCGGAAGTATCATAGGCTTACGTTTGGTTTTTTCAAACACAAAGTTTCTTATATTATCTCTTATAAAATTCTTCTTGTTTATCCAGTCACTGTGCTTTTTGTCATCGTTTTTTTCAAAGGCCTTAAGGCTTATGGCCTTTATCTCGTCTATGAGCTCATCAGATTCCTTCACATATACAAATCCCCTTGATATCACCTCAGGTCCTGCCACAATCATATTTTTTTCAGAATCATATGAGATCACTACCATTATCAGCCCGTCCTGAGAAAGTATTTTTCTGTCCTTCAGCACGATATTCCCAACGTCTCCGACTCCAAGGCCGTCCACCAAAATGCTTCCCCACTGAACCTGCTCATCCACAACAGCCCGTTCCGACGATATATTAAGGACATCTCCATTATCGAGAATAAAAATGTCTTCCGGATTCATACCCATTCCCTCCGCAAGTCTTGCATGCTGTATCAAATGGCGGTATTCTCCGTGTACCGGCATAAAATATTTAGGTTTTATAAGATGATGGATTATTCTAAGTTCCTCCTGCTTGGCATGGCCGGAAACATGTATTTCATCCAAAGCTTCGTATATTACGTTGGCCCCTTTTCTAAAAAGCTCATTTATGACCTTTGATATATATTTTTCATTGCCCGGTATCGCGGAAGCCGAAACAATAACTGTATCCCCTTCCTGTATGGATACCTTTTTATGCTCTGACGAAGCTATCCTTGTAAGAGCCGACATGGCCTCTCCCTGGCTTCCCGTAGTTATTATAACGATCTGCTCGTCCTGGTACTTGTCTATACTGTTTATATCTATAAGCGCGCCATCGGGGATCTTCATATATCCAAGCTCGATAGCAAGCTCAAGTACGTTTTCCATACTCCTTCCCACAACAGAAACTTTTCTTCCATAAAGCACAGCCGCGTCTATTATTTGCTGTATCCTGTGTATGTTTGAGGCAAAGGTAGCGATTATTATTCTTCCCTCTGTCTCTCCCATTATCTCTACAAAACGTTCTCCAACAGTTCTTTCCGACATGGTATATCCTTTTCTTTCAACACCGGTGCTGTCGGCCATCAAAAGCAAAACTCCCTTTTTCCCCAATTCTCCGAACCGTGCCAGATTAAGGGGTTCCCCTTCTATAGGCGTAAAGTCTATTTTAAAATCCCCGGTATGCACCACTGTTCCTACCGGAGTTTCAATTGCCAGTGCGCAGCTGTCGGCTATACTATGGTTTGTATTTATAAATTCCACTCCTATAGTACCGAATTTGACCTTCTGCCCCTGTTTTACGACCTGCAAATGTACTTTGTCCTTAAGCCCGTGCTCCTCTAGCTTTTTCTCCACAAGGGCAAGCGTAAGTTTTGTTCCGTAAACAGGTACATTCAAATCCTTGAGAACATAAGGCAAAGCGCCTATATGGTCCTCATGGCCATGAGTTAAAACTATAGCCCTGACCTTCGCCGCGTTTTTTAAAAGATATGTTATGTCAGGTATAACAAGATCTATTCCCGGCATATCTCCATCGGGGAAAGCTAATCCGCAGTCCACCACAACAATATCCCCTTCGGTTTCAAAGGCTGTTATATTTTTCCCTATTTCGCCTAAACCACCAAAGGGAATAACCTTTAAAGTATTTTTATTTTTAGCCACGTTATTCCTCCGTAAATATTAAATTTCATTGCAGAATCGTCCGCTGCATTGTTGTTATCAGTATATCACATTGTTCTTACAATATTCAAACGGCAATAAAATTTATCCTCCTTGTCTCTGACGCTTTTCATATGATACAATTATGCAAAAATCAGTTTTTAAGGAGAAAAAATGGACTTTCTCAACGAAGTAAGGACAAAAATAAAAAAAGGAAATAAGGTTCTATTTTCCAAAAACAGCTTGTATCTCCAGGAACTTGACGGTTTGTTAAAAAAACAGAACCGGAAAGCGGTCATTCTCTGGGCCTTTGAGTTTGCGGAAGAGACCGCATGCGAGCTTTCAAAAAAATACCCCGGCGAAATAAGATTTCGGGAAGCACTGGACATCTGTAAGCTTTGGATGTCGGGAGACATAAAAATGCCTGAGGCAAAAAGAGCCATTCTTTCTTGTCATGCTTTCGCCAGGGAAATAAATTCTCCGGAGGATATCGCTCTATGCCACGCATTGGGACAGGCATGCAGCGTAGTCCATACTCCGGGTCACGCTATGGGGCTTCCCATTTACGGACTGACTGCCTTAGTCCACCGCTATGGTGCGGACAATTGCGCAAAACATGTGGAAATAAGAAAAAATCAATATATAGAAAGACTTTATTATTGGAGTAAAAATTATATAAATTACACCGGAAAATGGGCGGACTTTATAAAATGATAAAACTCAAAAAGCCTTTATGGCTGTAAAACGGCTATAAAGGCTCTATACATCCGCCTATTATATAACATGCTCTACAAGCTCCCATATACCGTCGTAAACCGCGGAAGCTATGGCCTTTACTTCAGGAGAACCGTTAAGGACAGTAAATCCGTTAAAGGCTTTGATCATATCCATGTCGTTATAGCTGTCGCCTATAGTAAAAATATTTTTTTTATCTACGTTCATTATTTCAGCGTATTTAGCTATTCCCGACGCTTTAGTAACTCCGTAAGGCGCTATATTGAGCCAACTCCCGTTTACCAAAGCGGATACATCCTTTTCAAACTTATCATTCAGCTCTCTAGCCGTTTCAAGAGCGTCCTTATCCGTCCTGCGCAAAGCATATATTTGCATAAAGCCAGGAATTTCTTTAGCAACCTCGTTTTTAACCCACGTATCTCTCTTTTCCACCGGCATATCTTTATATGTAATATAATAACTTCTATTATCATTTATTATATCTACCCAGTCTCCTTCATTTTTTAAAAGAACCGGAAGCATATTATAAAGATTTTCTCCTTTTCCTATAGCTCTGTATAAAAGATTTTCTTTATTATCCCATATTTCGGTACCGTTAAAATCTATGATAAAATCATATTCCACATTTACAGATTTTAATTCCCCTTCCATACGGCCTCTTCCTGTTACTATCCCGAAAAGATTTCCGGCTTTTCTCCATTTGATTATAGCCTCTCTGTCCCTGTCGATTACTCCCTCGTGTCTCCTTAAAGTTCCGTCATAATCGCTTGCTATTATTTTCATTTTATTATTTTCTCCTTTGCGGTGTTTTACTTTTAATACAGTTTAACATAGTTTTGATCAAGTATGTTAAATTATTTTAACTTTATAAAAATTTTCAGTTTTGATCTAAAAAAAACCGGATATTTTAAGTTATAGATAAATTTTAATTTATGAGTTTGTGTTAATATTCATCCACTTGTGTTATTTTCATAAAAAGAAAGGAGGGGCCGAAATGGAAGATTCTAAAAACAATAAAGACTGCATAGATTATAAGCTTATTGGACAAAGACTTAAGATGGCGAGAAGCAAAACCGATTATACTCAGCAAAAGTTGTCAGAAGAACTCGGTACTTCCGTATCTTACATAAGCCAGATCGAAACTGGCAAGACAAAAATAAATCTTCAGAGGCTGGCTCAGATATGTTCTATACTGAAAGCAGATATAGGCGAAATACTGAGCGGTACTAACAGCGGCTCCGATAAATATCTTACAGATGAGTTCAGCAGTATTTTGGCAGAATGCTCTCCTGAAAAGAAAAAAGCTATTTACAATATAATCAGTGAGATTTCTAAAATTACCGATTGAAATTATGTACAGATTTTCATTGCCTTAAATAAATTATTATGTTATTATACACAAAGCGCCGGTCAGGAGCCGGTATGATCCGCCAAGCGGACGGAAAATAGATATAATATTAAATCAGATAAATCAAACGGAATTTAGACCATGAAGGTATTATAAATTTCTCAGAAGAGATCTTACCCGATTGGTTTTTTTATTTTGCAGGAGGAATTATGAAAAACATTTATAAAATAACTCTTTCAGGCCTTTTTATTGCTCTCGGTCTTATTTTTCCTTTTCTTACAGGTCAGATCCCGGAGATAGGAAATATGCTTTTGCCTATGCATATCCCAGTATTGATATGCGGTTTTATATGCGGTTGGCAATACGGACTGATAGTGGGATTTATAACGCCTCTTCTCCGTTCGGTCATTTTCACAATGCCACCCCTGTTTCCAACGGCAACCGCAATGGCCTTTGAGCTTGCCGTATATGGTCTTATGACCGGGCTTCTTTATAAAATATTCCCCAAAAGAAATATATATGTATATATTTCTTTAATATTGTCCATGGTAACAGGAAGATTGGTATGGGGCGCCGTATCCATTCCCATATATGCTCTCGATCAAAGCGCCTTCGCATGGAAGATTTTCATAAACGGCGCTCTCTTAAACGCAATACCTGGAATAATCTTGCAGCTTGTCCTTATTCCGCCTATAATTATATTACTGCGTAAGTCAAAGCTTATGCCGGAATAAATTTAAAGGAACCGCAATCCGAAAATGAAAATATCCAAAAAGAGAAAAAGGACTCTTATTATATTAGCTGTTTCAGTTTTGATATTGGCTCTGGCATGTATATTCGCCGTTCTTTCTATTCGCGGAGACTGGCGTTTTATTATAGGAGAAGCCATAGGTATTGGCAGGGAAAGTATCGACTTTCATAAAACTGAGCTTTCTTCCGATGTTATTATGGAAAACTTTACTCTCGGGCAGCTTCTTTCTAAAGAAAACGTCCAATTTGATCAGTCTCTTATGCTTATAAACAAAGATTACCGCCTTGACGGCGGTTTTTCCCCTGACCTTGTTGATTATAAAGACAGTGGACTTAAAGTAAATAAATGTATAATCTCCTCTTTTTCCGAACTTTCCGATCATATATACGAAAATTTTGGACAAAAACTATATATCATGAGCAGTTACAGAACACCCGAAGAACAGCAGGAAACCTACGACGAACTGGGAGGAGACATAGCTTCGGAAAAGGACGCAAGCGAACATTTGACCGGTCTTTCTCTTGATGTATATATATCCGGATACGCCGGAAAAGCTATTTTAAAAACAGAAGCCGGAAGATATATAAATTCTCAGTGCCATAAATACGGATTTATAATAAGATATCCCCTTTTCAAGAAAAATATAACCGGCATAAGCTATGAACCCTGGCACATAAGGTATGTGGGACTCCCTCATTCCTCTATTATATATAATAAAAACATTACGCTTGAAGAATATATAGAAAGTATGGAAGAAGGAAGCTTTTACGTTTCAGGAGAATATATGATCACTAAACAAAAAGGAGAGAATTTTTATCTTCCCTCCCAAGCCATATCTTATGTTATTTCTCCTGACAACACCGGTAGTTATATAATTACAATGGTATTATAGCGCCTTAAGCCTATATATTTTTTCAACGGCAAGCTTAACATATTCAGACATTGACATTTCTGCCGTCCCCGCAATTTCCGTATTACATCTGTTCATAGGTATCAGTACTTTATGAGCGTCGCTTTTTGAAATCTCCGCGGCCATTTTAGGCGTTATCTCTCCTAAAAGAGCATCAGCCATGACAATTCCTATAGGTCCCATAATAACATCGGCTTTCCTGCATACTACCGATACGGGATTTTCTCCGGTGGCGCCCGAATCCGCCCCCGCTTTCAGCATAGCCGCAGTAGCTATACTATTAGTACCCACGGCTATAACTTCTTCTCCCGGCATAGTATTTTTTATCTGTTCGACCAACATTTTTCCAAGTCTTCCGCCCTGTCCGTCTACAACAACTATTTTCATAAAGCTCTCTCTCCTCAGTTTATTTTTCAAAACTCCATATTTCAAATCTTACCGGTTTTGTCATGCCCGCGTCTATGATACCATACCTGTTATAAAGGAACCTGTCTCCGTCAGTAACAAAGTTTCCCGGGCCGTATCCTCCTACTATTTCCGGATATTCATGGAGCGGGCCGAAAGTATTCCTTCTCGTCAGGACATAATAGATCGTTATCTCATTTCCCGCAAACTCAGATATGTCCAAAGAAAAAGGCCGGAAAGCAAGTATCTTTTCTTTATTTCCGCACGCCACTTTTATACAGGCCGCCCCGAATCCCTCAAAAGCAAGTTTAAGTATCTGTCCTTCGGATATTTCCGGAGCCCTGACTTTATAGCCCACGGCTCCGCTGTAAAAAACAAGCCCCTGCTCCGTGATACTTCCTTTATTTAACGTTTCAGGCAGTTTGGTCAAAGTTTTCTTAAGTCCTTCAGCTTTTACTCCAAAATTTCCTATAAGATACAGCGCCTCAAGATTTATCCTTTCTGAAAAACCACATTCTAACCTTACAGTATTTTTTCCTGTTTTCAAACTGTTTCTGTCAATTTCTATAAGTATTATACTGTTGTCCACCCATGTTCCAAGAGTATTTTTTGTATTTATACTATATCCGTTTAAGAAAACATCAAAGTCTTCAGGCGTTTCCATAGCCAGATTTATATCTTGGGGAATATCCTCTATAAAAAATTCAAATTCAAGAATGATCTTTCCCGCTGTATCATATTTTGTTTTCTTTCTAAACCATGGCTGGAGCATTTCGCCGCCTCTGCAGCTCATATTATATTTTGCTCTGATATGCCTGTCCGCCTTTAATATTTCCGTGTCTTTCACCCAGTCGTCATCATCAGCTTTAAAATTGACAATATCCAATACGCACACATTTTTTTCTAAAATTACAAAATCCATACTGTCCGGAAGCTCTGACACAGTTTCAAGAAACGCATCTTTTTTTTCAAAAACCCCAAAGCCTTCTTTCGAAATTGTAAAAAGCAGTTCTTCCCCCGGAGCAAAATCCATGTCTATAAATTCACCCTGTGCTTTATATCCAAGATCTGTCTTTTCTCCGCTTCGTGCGCCCCATATTTTTATATAGCCAGATTCTTTGAGATATATTTTTACTTTTTTGAATTGTTTGTCTCTGTTGGCATTAAGCAAAAAATACTTTGTCACATTTCCGTCTTTTTTAGCCTGGGCATAAATTTCCGACAGGTCTTCATTTTCATCTGAAAACATACTTAAGGTCTCGCATCCCTTAAGAGTTTCTCTTACAGAACCACAATTTAGCGGATAGCTTTGAAGATCATCCATAAAAATGGACTTTTCCGGTTTGGCGTCTATAAGCGAAGGCCTGTCTCCAAAGCATACAACGTTGCCTCCTGCTTCCTTAAACCTTTCTATCAGATCCAGGGTACTTTTTCTCATAGTGACCATACCGCTTATTACTACCGTGCTGTATCTTGACGCTCCTACACGTATATATGACTCGCCTTTTTCTTTCTCCAGGCAGCCGTATTTTGCGATTATTTCTTCATCCCCATAGTCGAAATCGATTTTGAGTCCCATAAGTATTTTGAAAGTATTTTCATATATATTCTGTAGTTTTCTTATATGATCGTCGGAAGCATCAAGCCAACATGCCCATCCAGGATGTATCATAGTCCACACGCTCTCCACGGGGTTTATTACCAATACATCGCATACAGGAGTACCGTCAAGCATAAATACATTGATCCTGGAAAAATAGTCCTCAACATACTTATATTCTTTATACCACGCAGACTGATAAAAAATACTTGCCGGATAGTCTCTTTTGGCCTCTCCTTTCATAGTATACCATGACAAATGATGGCATCTTACGTTAATTCCCAAAAGAGCCTGCCAATCTCCCACCGTTTTATGGCTCTGAAAATCCGCCTGCCAGCCTGAAAGACCGTAAAGCTCTGACAAAAGCCATTTTTTATCAAGCTGTCTTGCTACAGAGGACAGCTGTTTAACTATCCAGTAGCTTCTGTTATGTTCCGTAAGCACGTCCACTCCGGGGTATCCCATATGCTCGTACACCCTCATTACCGAACCGTTCAGTACCGCCTGAGCCGTAAGGCTGTCCTCATGAAGTATATGGCCCGTAAATTTTATATTGTGCTCATTGCACCAGTTATTAATTGGTATAAAATAGTTTTCTATAAAAAGATTTTGCAGGAGGTTCATGTACTGCCATTTGATTCGGGCTGTATTTTCTCCGTTTTTAAAAAGGAACAATTCAGGAAGATTCTCTTCAAGCTTATATCCGTAATCCGTGTAAAAGCGTTCAAACAATATATTGGTATAGGGCGCTATATATGCGGAATTCTCATTTGTAATGCCCGTCGAACACATTACCGCCCCTCTATGAGGCTCGTCTGTAAAAATACCTTTTATGCTCTTTACCAGCCTGTCCCCACAGTTTTTAGCATAGCCTTCATATGTAAGCTCCATGAACCTTTTTACTGCATTGTGATTCATTGTATCCACATAAGTAAAACCATTATAAAAATCAGATTTAACCATTTCTTCCACTGTAAATATAAGCCAGTCTCCATTCTGAGCTTTAAGTTCGTCAAAAGTATTTATGATTTTCTTGTTTTTAAATAATATACCATCCACATCGGCGGAAAAAGCAGCTATAACATCCCTTCCCCAAATAAAGCTTTTTTTCCTTTCAATATCGTCTTTATCTATGATAGTCAGTCTCATATATTTAAGCCTGTATTCAGGGTCTTTGGTAACCATTCCGCCCGCCGTGCCGCTAGGCCATCTGTCCTCGTCGTAAAGCCATGCCTCAAGGCCCAGTTCCTCGCCTTTGTCGGCTGAAGCGTTTATGAGGTCGAACCACTCATCTCCTAAGTACTCTGTTTCAAGACCGGTCCTGGAATGGCAGAAAAAGCCTCCCATTCCCATATCCTTAACAACCTGGATCTGCCTCATAAGCTCTTCTTTTTCAAGCTTTCCGTTCCATGACCAAAATGGTTTTCCTCTGTACTCGTTGGTTGGATCTGAAAACAACTTTTCAAGATCTTTATTTTCCATTCTTTACTACCTCCGAAATTACATTGTATATTGCTCTTGTCCCGTCAGAATTAGGTTCATTTTTCATAGCTTCTATCATCTTGCCCGCGCTTTGCCTCAGACGGTGTATATTCTCTACCAGTGTTTCGCAACTTAGCTTTTCCTGTTCAAGTACTATAGCAAAATTCCTTTCAGCAAAGGATCTCGCATTTAAAATCTGATCTCCTCTGCTTGCTGAAAGAGGCAAAGGTATTAAAAGCATAGGCTTTTTCAAAGCCAAAAACTCATGTATGGAATTTGAGCCTGCTCTTGAAAGTATATAATCAGAAAGAGCCATTATATCAGGAAGCTCACCGCTTATATATTCGTACTGGACATATCCGGCAAGATCTTTTAAAGAATTGTCTAAATTTCCCTTGCCGCAAAGATGAACCACATTCATATCTTTTAAAATTTCGGGCAAAGCCTCTCTGAGCGCTGTGTTTATGGCCTGCGCGCCTAAACTCCCGCCCATCATCAAAAGCACCGGCTTTCCGTCAAAGCCTAACATCTTACGTGCTCTTTCCCGGTCGCCTGAATATAATTCTGATCTTATAGGGGATCCTGTATATATACCGAGAGGCGGCTCTATGTCTTTAAGCGCGTCGGGGAACGTCAGGCATATTCGGGTGGCGAATCTTTTGGATATTTTGTTGGCAAGGCCTATGGATATATCCGATTCATGGGACACCACAGGTATTTTACAGGAATGGGCCGCGGCGGTCACAGGTACTGAAACAAATCCCCCTTTTGAAAAAACCACATCCGGTTTTATTAGCTTCATAAGCTTTTTAGCCTGATTATAACCGGCAATCACACGAAAGGGATCGGAAAAATTTTTCCACGAAAAATATCTTCTGAGTTTTCCGCATTTTATGGGATGATATGTTATCTCTGGAACTTCTGAAATTATATTCTTCTCTATTCCATTTTCCGAGCCTATATAGTGTATTTCGTAGTTTTCTTTTTTTAAATAGGGCAAAAGAGCCAGATTAGGCGTTGTATGTCCTGCCGATCCTCCGCCGGTCATTATTATTTTGCTCATTTTATGTAAAATTCCTTTCTCCATACGAATATAATAAATTATATTCATTATACACAAAATATGCTATTGCACAAACAAAAAAAATGTGCTAATATATTCAAGCGACAAAAAACGTTGCCGAATTGTGTAAAGGTAGCACAGCAGACTCTGACTCTGTTTGTCTGGGTTCGAATCCTAGTTCGGCAGCCAGAAAAGGACATCCAAGCAGATGTCCTTTTCTTATTAGAATAGAATAACTTAATTTTAAAATTTGTGAAATATATAGCGATATGAAATTATCCTCGTTATGTGAGAGAGTTATTTTACCGGTTTCAGATTTAGCAATTACGAAAAGCTTCTAAAAAAATATAGTTTATAAAATTACTTGGTTTAAACTCAACAGCCTACTAAACTTTAGATATTTTTTCTATTGACTTCCTTTTATGCGTAATATAAAATCTATTTAATAAAATAATGGATAGAGGTGCGCGATACATAAGTAGGTCTGTGGAAAGCCGAAATTTTGATGAAACGGTCTGAAAGGGTTGAGCGCCGAAGATATATGATTATTTCGGGATCAATATATCTGGTCGTACTGTTAACAGCTGTGCGACTGTCATCTATGGATGGAGCGCTATCGGATTTTACACATTTATCACGAATATATTATAAAGTGGAAAATTATTTAAAGGCGTTCCGTTCGGAAGGCCGTTTTTTATTGCAGAATATTAATAAACTATATAAAACAGGAGGAGTTTGAAAAATGAAATCATACAATGTAGGTATAATAGGTGCTACAGGAATGGTGGGCCAACGTTTTATAACCCTTTTGGAAAAGCATCCATGGTTTAACATAAAGATTCTGGCAGCATCCTCCAGATCAGCCGGAAGATCATATGAAGAGGCTGTTGGCAGCCGTTGGAGAATAGCCTCTTTTCCTATGCCGGAAAGCGTAAAAAAAATGATCGTATACGACGCTGTAAAAGATATGGAAAAAATCGCCTCTCAGGTAGATTTTGTATTTTGCGCCGTTGATATGAAAAAGGAAGAAATACGCGCTTTAGAAGAGGCTTACGCTAAGGCCGAATGTCCTGTGATTTCCAATAACAGCGCTCACAGAAGTACCCCTGACGTTCCTATGATAATACCTGAGATAAATCCGGAACATGCCGAGGTAATAGAAAGCCAGAGAAAACGTCTGGGTACTAAAAAAGGTTTTATAGCAGTAAAATCCAACTGTTCCCTGCAAAGTTATGTCCCCGCTCTCTTTCCGCTGAATGAATTTGGCGTAAAAAACGTACTGGCATGTACATATCAGGCTATATCAGGCGCGGGCAAAAACTTTGAATCATGGCCGGAAATGGTGGATAACATGATACCTTACATAGGCGGCGAAGAGGAAAAATCTGAAAAAGAACCTCTTAAAATATGGGGCAAGGTAAAAAACGGCGTTATAGAGAACTCTGCCTCCCCCGCTATCACCACTCAGTGTCTGAGAGTTCCTGTTACTGACGGACATTTTGCCGCGGTTTTCGTGAAATTTGATAATAAACCTGCCAAAGAACAGATCCTTGAAAAATGGAAAAGCTTCAGGGGCGTTCCTCAGGATCTTGAACTTCCCAGTGCTCCAAGGCAGTTTATCCACTATTTTGAAGAGGATGACAGGCCTCAGACTAAACTTGACAGGGATAATGAAGGAGGCATGGCTATAAATGTAGGGAGACTTCGTGAAGACAGCCAGTATGACTATAAGTTTGTGTGCCTGTCCCACAATACCTTAAGAGGAGCTGCCGGAGGCGCTGTTTTAATGGCGGAGCTTCTTTGCGCTAAAGGATATATTTAAAATAACAGGAAAGGACTGAAACAATATGAAAACAAAGATTTTTACAGGTGCGGCAACAGCTATCGCAACCCCTTTCTCCGATACGGGGGTAGATTACGAAAGTTTTGGACGACACATTGAAATGCAGATAGAAAACGGCATAAACGCCTTAGTTGTATGCGGAACTACTGGCGAAGCTTCTACTATGCCGGACGAGGAACATTTAGCCGTAATAAAATTCGCAATAGATAAAGTCGCCGGACGTGTTCCCGTCATATGCGGAACAGGAAGCAACGATACCGTACACGGCACGGCCCTTTCCATAGCGGCAGAAAAATTAGGCGCCGACGCTGTTTTGCTTGTTTCCCCATACTACAACAAGTCTTCTCAGGAAGGGTTATACCGCCATTTCAAAATAATCGCGGAATCTATAAAAATACCTGTTATCCTATATAATGTTCCCACCCGTACAGGCGTAAACATTGCTCCGGCAACTATAGCTCGCCTTGCTGAACTTCCCAACATTGTGGCGGTAAAGGAATGTAATCTGGCGCAAATGGCAGAAGTTCGCAGACTTGTTCCCGAAGATTTTTCCATATATTCAGGAAACGACGATCAGGTGCCGTATAACCTGGTCATGGGCGGAAGCGGAGTAATTTCCGTGCTTTCCAACATAGCCCCAAAGTATACTGTAGAAATGGTAAAAAAATTCTTCGACGGAGACGTAGAAGGTTGCCGCAAAATGCAGCTTGACGCGCTCCCCCTTTGTAACGCTTTATTCAGCGATGTAAATCCTATTCCAATAAAAGCGGCCTTAAAATTAATGGGATACTGCAACGGTAAACTCAGGCTTCCTCTTGTAGAAATTTCTGAAAAGAACTTAGAACTGCTTAAAACCGAGATGACTAAATTTGGATTAATATGATGAAAGGTAAAGGATCAAAAATGACTAAAATTATCATGAATGGCTGTAACGGAAGGATGGGCAGAGTTATATGCGATATTGCCGGGCAAAACGACTGTGAGATAGTGGCCGGAATAGATAAAAATACGGAGACTAACTTTAATTTTCCCGTGTTTCCCTCCCCCGCCCTTTGTAATATAGAAGCGGACGTAATAATAGATTTTTCTCACCCCTCGGCCTTTGAAGGCATAACAGCTTTCGCCGAAGAGAAAAATCTCCCTATTGTAATAGCTACCACCGGACTTAGCGGCGAACAAATGCAAAAACTTGACATGTTGTCTCAAAAGATACCCGTATTTTTTTCAGCAAACATGTCTTTGGGTATAAATCTGCTTATAGATTTGGTAAAAAAGGCCGCTAAGTTTCTTGAAGGAAGCTTTGATATTGAAATAATTGAAAAGCATCACAATCAAAAACTTGACGCTCCGTCAGGAACCGCGCTCGCAATTGCGGACGGTATAAATTCGGCTTTGGAAACTCCCTGTGAATACATTTACGAGCGTCAGTCCAGAAGAGAAAAACGTTCTAAAACTGAAATAGGCATACACGCCGTACGCGGCGGTACTATCGTCGGCGAACACTCTGTTGTCTTTGCGGGATATAACGAAATATTGGAAATCAACCATACTGCTATGTCAAGAGATATTTTTGCCGCCGGAGCTTTAAAAGCCGCAAAATACATTGTAGGAAAAACTCCTTCGAAATATAGTATGAGCGATATGATCGGAGATTGACGTTTTAAAAACTTAACTTTTACAAGACGGTTCCAAAAAAGGCTGCCGTCTTGTTTTTATTTAAGGACAAACAATGCGGAGACCTGTTAGTTTATTGCATTTTTGATAAAATATATTTATAATATATATAATATATACATCACAGAAAGGAAAATTTTAATGAAAAAGTTCTTTGCACTGTTTACCGTTCTATTTACAGCTTTGTGCTTTCAATTTTATCCTGTAAGAGCAGATAATACCGCAAACCTTTCAGGATATGGAACTGCCACATCCAACAACTATCAAAATGAAGACCGCGTGGCAATGTATGCTATCGACGGAATAATAGCCGACGGATCACGGTGGGCTTCCAGTACGAAGGTAACCTATGACGAAACTCTCCGGCTTTATACAAGTAAATCGCAAAGAACAGCGTGGCTTGCCATTGAATTTGAAATCGATACTGAGATATCTTCAGCAAAAATTTACTGGCATACAGAATGCGCGGCTTTAGGACATTATAAGCTTCAATATTCTGAAAACGGCGAAGAATGGATTGACATTTCCGATACTTCCTATTCAGAGCGCTCCGGAGATGGTTCACCTGAAAGCCCCTATCTTGACGAAATCACTTTTGATCCGGTTTCGTCTAAACATTTCAGAGTGGAAATCTCAGCCGGAGAAACAGAAAGTAATTTAGGCTCTATATATGAATTTGAACTTTACGGGGATATATCCCAATATGATTATCTTAATCCTGTCAAAAATGATCTTGAAAATAGTGATCCCGATACTTCTCGGTTAAACAAAGATAATTCTGAAACATACATAATAATCGCTGTAATAGCCGTTGGAGCGGTCGCTGTCACAGCAATTGCCGTATTTACTATCATTAAAGCAAAAAATATTTCTAAGGGAGGTCCGGACAATGAGTAAAAAAATACTTGGCATAATCGCTATTATCCTATCTTTATTTTTAATAGTACCATTTTCTTCCTGCTCCTTCGGAGAAAATGATAACGCAAATGAAACCGTCAAAGAAGAGACCGACGTACGCACGGGATGGCTTTTAACAGGTATCCCCTCTTACGAGGGCGGCATGCTTTCCTCCAAAATCTATAACTGCGGTCCCGGGATGATGAGCGACGCTCTTGCAGTTACCGGTGAAGATTCTTATATGCAGATAGCTTCCCGTACGACGGCCGAAGAATTCGAATCATACCTGGAAAAGCTCAGAAGTTACGGATATACAGAAATAATGAAAAATCAAATCGAAGATAATCTTTTCGCTCAATACAAAGGTGGTGACAAACTTATTTATGTATATTTTATGAGTAAGCTTAACAACGCAAAAATAATATACGACAAATCAAGCGTTTCCCTGGATGAATTCAGTTATTCATATACTGCTTTGGAAGGCGAAGATACGACTATTTATCAATATGGCCTTTATCAGGCCGGCGGTACGATAAACACTGTAAACTGCGGCATGAATTACATAATAAAACTGGCTGACAACAGTATCATTATGGTGGACGGAGGCCATCTGTATCAGGCGTCAGACAAGGCCGCCGAAGGGCTTATTAACTTTATGCATGAAATAACCGGAACTGTTTCGGGCGAAAAAATACGTATAGCCGCTTTATTTATTACTCACGCCCATAACGACCATATGACGATGGCCTCAAAAATACTTCACAAATATCATAACGAAATAAACCTGGAAAGAGTTATGTTCAACTTTCCTTCCTATCAGACTAAATCCGGAGGATACAGTATTTATTATGCCGAATGGTTCAAGCATATAATAACTACATATCACCCGAACGCAAAATATATGAAACTTCACACCGGGCAAAAATTTTCCATTGCCGACGTGGGTATCGAAGTTCTGTATACGCATGAGGACGCCGTAAGAGCCGCAAATGCTTCTGTCTGCACTGTAAACGATTTTAACTGCACTTCCACCATATTAACGTTTGATATATCCGGCAAGAAAGTCATGATGTTGGGAGATACAAATACAGAAGCAGAAGACATAATAAAGGATATGTATACAGAAGCGGCTTTTAAGAGCGATATGGTCCAGATAGCCCACCACTGTTTCAATTATCTAAGGACTCTGTATAAATGGATAGACGCGGATATAGC
>CASDQQ010000132.1 GCA_949282945.1 uncultured Eubacteriales bacterium | reverse complement strand
TTTTATAAGCTGTTTGATATTGTTTTCGGAAACACAATATCCACCCTTGTGACCATAGTTCTGGCCATGGGAGTATATCTTGTATGTATGCTGCTTATAAAGGGTATAACGGAAAAAGATTTCCAGAGCATACCAAAGGGCAGATCCATGGTGAGAGTATTTAAAAAGCTTAAACTTATGAGATAAAAACGTAAGATTATTAAACGGCGGTATTGTATCTGCCGTTTAATTTTTATAAAATATAATCATCGGAGGCGGTAATATGAAACTTGGACTTGATATGATTCTATACAAGGCATGGGGATAGACTTGTATAGAAGGTTATAATAAGCTATCCTCTGCGCCTTGTATTTTCGGACTAATTAGAAATTTTTATGCCAGAATATGAGGTGGCTGAAGAATGAAAATTATAGATATTGATAATTGGAGCAGAGGAAAACTTTTTAGATTTTATATCGATGATATGCGTATCGTAATGAGCCTAACCGTTGATATTGATGTCACTGCGCTGATAGAAATTTCAAAGAAATGTAGCCTTAAGTTTTACCCTGTAATGATATGGACTGTGTCAAAGATAGTTAATTCACATAGTGAGTTTAAATACGGATGGGACGGTCAAGGAAGGCTTGTAAAATGGGATTTTATATCGCCGAGTTATGCGGTTTTCCATAAGGATGACGAGTGCTTTACAAAATATGTTACTGAGTACAGCGACAACCTGTTTGAGTTCTGCGACAGATTTATTGAGGACGGCAAGAAATACGATAACACAAGAAATATAGCCGAAGAACAGCCTGAAAATCATTTTGATGTATCCTGTCTTCCGTGGGTAAGATACAAACATTTTGATGTTCATGTTTTTGATGATGGAAAATTTCTTGCTCCCGTTGTAACCTGGGGAAAATATGAAAACAATAATGGCAGGTTTATTATGCCCTTGACAATGAATATCCATCATGCGGTGGCCGATGGATTTCATCTATCGAGGTTTTTTAATGAGGTACAGGGGCTGATAGATTCAATGGATTTGTCTTGATTAAATGAAAAAGACAATAGTGGGAAATAATATAAGAAATATAGCGAATTAAAAATATAAAACCGCAAAAAATAAATGCCTTTCCATTTTTGGTTATGAGATGGAGAGGCATTTTTAACAAGGTTTAAAGTTTTTTATCTTTTTCATAAACCGCGTCAAAGGCTTTGCAGAGTGCGGCTTCAAAACCGTTGGCCTCAAGCGAGCATACGCCCTCTATGGTCGTTCCGCCGGGGGAACATACCTGATCGATGAGAGCCCAGGGATGTTCTCCGCTTTCAAGCACCATTTTCGCGCTTCCGAGCACCGTCTGAGCTGTAAGCTCGAGAGCCTGTTTTTTTGGCATACCGGCTTTTACGGCGGCTCTGGCAAGGGCGTCTATATAAAGATAGGCAAAGGCGGGAGCGGCTCCGCCGATAACTCCATGGATACCAAACATTTTCTCGGGAAGCTCGGTAATGGAGCCGACAGTTGAGAAAAG
>CASDQQ010000131.1 GCA_949282945.1 uncultured Eubacteriales bacterium | reverse complement strand
TTTTTTCCGATTTCAGTCGCTACTTTTACCGCCGCTTCTTCATTTATATCTAAAAGCGCCACCTTTGCCCCGCATTCAGCAAGCGCTTTCGCAAATTCACTGCATATTATCCCTCCTGCGCCCGTTATAGCTATTACCTTCTTACTTAAATCTACCTTGAATGGTATCATTTTATTTTACCTCCTTCAAATCCTTTCCCACCGCTTCAAATAAACCTTGCAGATATACTCCTCCCATCGCTCTGTCATATAAGCCGTATCCGGGTTTTGCGTCCTCTCCCCACACATTTCTTCCGTGGTCTGGACGTAAATATCCGTCAAATCCGTTTTGTACCAGCGCTTTCACTATTGCGTATATATCTACGTTACCTTCCTGCGTCTGATGTCCGTTTTCATAAAAATCAGTATCGTTTGTAAATTTTAACTGTCTTAAATGCGCAAAATATATGCGTCCGGCATATTTAGCCGCCATCTTAGGTAAATCGTTGAATCTGCCTGCTCCGAGACTTCCCGTACAGAATGTTATACCGTTATGTTTGTTCGACACAGCTTTAAACAACCTGTCGTAATCTTCTTCTCTTCCGACTATTCTCGGAAGCCCGAATATATCCCACGGCGGATCATCGGGATGTATTGCCATATCTATGTCCGCCTTGTCGCACGCAGGCATTATTGCATTTAAGAAATATACCAGATTTTCAAACAGTCTTTCGTGCGTTACTACCTCATACTCTTTCAGCAGTCCGTTAAGTTGCTCGGGCGTATAACTTTCGTCCCAACCGGGAAGCCTCAGGTTATGTTTATCCAATTTTGAAAAATCTTCTTCCGAATAGGATAAAGAAGTTGAGCCGTCTTTATGTTTATAGTATAAATTTGTCCTAAACCAATCGAACACGGGCATAAAGTTATAACATATGCACCTAACCCCTACTTTGCCGCAGTTGATAATATTCTGTTTATACGCCTCTATATATTTATCTCTCGTAGGCTTGCCGAGTTTTATGTCTTCATGCACGGGCACGCTTTCTATTACTTCCATAGACAGTCCCGCCTCGTCGCAAAGCCCTTTCAGCCGCTTCAATTTTTCAAGCGGCCAAACTTCGCCTACCGGCACGTCATACACCGCCGTAACTACACCCGTCATCCCTTGTATCTGCTTTATGTAATTTAATGGAATACAGTCCTTTTCTCCGTACCATCTGAAAGTCAGTTTCATTTTATAATCTCCTCGCCTCTATACTTTCTATATTTTATGATTTATTACAACAACGCCGAACTTTTTTCATCCAGATACAACTTTGCGTTCTCCTTTATACGTAATACGCTTGCAGGACAATGCTCGTCTATACTGCCGTAGAGCGTTTCTTTAACTGCTTTTGCTTTACTTGTACACGGAACTATACAAAAAACATATTCGGCAGACATTAACGCAGGGACGGTCAGCGTAATCGCATGAGTAGGTACCTGATCTATATTTTTAAAACAACCGTCATTCACCTGCTGGTTACGGCAGATATCATCAAGTTTTACTATTTTAACTATTTTTTTATCTCTGAAATCTGCCACCGGTGGGTCGTTAAACGCTATATGTCCGTTTTCTCCTATTCCCATCACTACAATATCCGGATGATAATTTTTTAACAACTCGGAATATCTTACACATTCGGTTTCAGGGTCTTGGGTAAAATGATTTATATAATTTACGCTTTTGAAATTAACAATTTTAAAAATATGCTCGTCAAGAAAATTCCCGAAACTCTGCTTTGTTTTTTCGGGAAGCCCGATATATTCATCCATATGAAAGGCGTTTATCCTATCCCACAAAACAAAACTTGATTCGCACAATGATTTCAGAACATCATTTTGTGACGGTGCAGCCGCAAAAACAATATTTATCTCACTTTTTTTATTTAAAAGCATCATGATTGTTTCTATTATATCTTTTGCAGCAGCACCGCCCATATCCTGTCTGGAATTATATATGTTT
>CASDQQ010000130.1 GCA_949282945.1 uncultured Eubacteriales bacterium | reverse complement strand
AAAATTTTTTTAGGATTTTTAAGAAAAATTTATTCTGGAATATTATATACATGTATATATGAAATTTAAGTTTTTAGCATAAGCTTACAATAATGTACGATAAACATACATTAATATTTTCAGGACATTTTCACTTTTGATTGATACGGCAAATTAGAGCTTACCGCTAAGAAGCCCCATAAGCAGATTCCCGTCATAGAAAAATCGTCCTATGACAGACCCTTCCACCGCGGACAGAACACCGCTGTCTACACTTCCGCTGAACAAAGCAAACAGCGCTCCCACAACGGTAAGCAGAACAAAAGCCTCAAATAGTCCTATAACGATACCTCCAAACTTATCTACCTGGCGTATAAGCGGCAGTTTGGTTATCTGTTTTACAACTTTCTTTAACAAAAGAAGTAATAGCTTAACTATAATAAATATCAATACAATTGATATTATCTGCAATAAAAAATCCGTAACCACATCGCTCGTGTTGCTTGTTATAGCACCCGCGTCCGTACCGCCTTCAGAAACTCTGCTTAATATACTGTCTGAAACCGCCTGAGGAAGCTTTAACGCGCTTACCAAAGATTCCGGCGTTACAGTTTCAAGGCCTTGGCTCAGACTGTTTACGGAATTATAAATTGGCCCCCTTATAGCCTCGTAAACAGGAGTAGCTTTAAACAAAGCTGTAAAAGCGGGATACGCTATAAATGAAATTACAACGGCGGCTATGGAAGAAAGCAGATTAAACAGAGAAACGACCAGACCCTGTATATATCCGTTCACGCATATCGCAACAATGATCCCCGCCAAAATAATATCTAAAATAATCGGTGACAAATCTCGTCCTCCTTTTTCCTATTTTTATTTATTATTTAAAGAAACAGCCTTTAATATGTGTATGTCTTTTTTAGTAACAGCGGCAAAATTATTTTCGTCTATGATAATTATTTTGCTTATTTCCGATATAGTATCGTACTCGTATATTTTTTCAAACTCAGAATTATATATATCTGTGTGATAGTCGGTGCTTACAGCAAAAATCCCGCCCTTTGAGTCCACCCTTTTTATTGTTCCCGAAGACTTAAGGGTTTTAACCTCATTTCCCGCAAGATCCAGTATTACTATCCTTGATTCTGTATTGGAGCTGTAAACACCCTGAACGTCATTACCAGCTGCTACGATAATATATTGGCCGTTCATTACGCAGAATGAATATATATCTCCGTAACTACTGTACTTTTCCCAGAGGTCCGTGTCTCTGTCTCCGTCCGACGAGGCCGTATGAGAACGGCATATGAGCCTAAGGCTGTTTGCATTCACCGCCATAAAATCAATCTTACCTGTATATGTTCCGGCGGGAAAAACATTTCCTTCAGTATTTATAGATGAAAAAATCTCTCCTGTGCTTACGTTTATAAAGCTTATTTTTCCGGTTATAGTCTCTCCTTCTATGCTCATTCCGCTTACCGCGACCTGCTCCGAATTTGGGGAAAGGACCGCGGAAAGAACATACTCCCCGTTTATCTTATTTGTAAAAAGTATCTTACCGCTCCCGTCGTCATTGGCTTCCGGTTTTATGACAGCCACCGCTCCGTCATAATTTTCAAGATTATAAGCCACTGCGACATAGCCTTTTTCATTAATGTCAGCGCTTATTACGCCTGCCGGAAATTCAACCTTCCATACAAGAACATTATTTTTAAACAGCAGTACATATTTCCCTTCAAGATCTGCTACAAGTATATATTCTCCGGCGCTTTTTATATAGGGTTTCAAAAAGCTTACTGAAGTTTCGTCCCAAAGCCATTCTCCAGAAAGATTCATTCCAGCTACGCCCTGAGTCCCGGCGTATACTATGGTATTTTTATGCGCTTCATAGGCTAACGCCTCCTGGCTTTCCGAATCAACTGTCACAGCCGTCAGCACTTTCTCCGCGGAAGGATTAAAAATATCTGCGAAAAAGCCTGCCACACCTTTATTCTTTAAATCTTTAAAATTTATCATAACAAATGCGAGCGCTATTATAAGTAACCCTGCTATCACAACAATTATGATTCTCTTCTTTTGCATAAAAACACCTCTTGGGTTATTTTAGCATACTGTCAAAACTATCGCAAGGATTCCCAGAGCTCCGAAGAAGGGATAGAGCGTTCCTATAAGTCCTGAAAAATTTACGGCCGAAAGTGGTATGGCGGCTGCACATACGATAAATGCCGGCCATATGCTTTTATCTTTTCCTTTACATAAAAGTTCCACAGTACTTCTTCCGCAGATTACACCCGATCCCGCCATGGCAGAAAATATTACGAACTTATATAAATTCCCCCAGTTTCCTAAATTTACCGCCAACTCCACTATAGGAAGCTCGCTTGCCGCGGCTCCAGAATTGAGCAAAAGGACCGCCGACACGAGCGCCGCCATTATTCCTACTATACTTCCTCCAACGCATATTCCCGCCGTTCCGGATGCCGGCGACCTTACGTACTTCGTCGTGCTGCATATGACCGGAAATGCTAAAAGAGAATTAAAACAGCCATATAAGACTGCTGAAACTGCCCACATGATATTCCCGTTTCCGCTCTTTTCCACTATTGCGGCTCCATTTGCTACTCCTCCTTTTGTCAATAACATGACGCAGACCAAAATTATTCCGAATATCACTGCGGGTGTTATAACAGAATTAAATTTTACAACTCTTTTTGTCCCCGCGGAAATTATCAAAAAAGCCCCTATTCCTGTAACGGCCGCGCTCAGCCATGTATTTATGCCCAAAGAGCACAATATCGTCCTCATTCCTGAAAGCATAACGATAAAAACAGAAAATTGCATAAATACCGAGATAGTTTCCAATAACATCTCCCCGGTTTTTCCGAATTTCATTCCCACAAGTTCATTTACTGAAAAAAGTCCATACTTATAGGCCTTTTTCATAGCCAACATCCCGGAAACACATATTATGGCCGCCGAAATAGCTATTCCCCAAAACCCGTTCACGCCGTATATTGTAAAAAATTTATATATTTCCTGTCCTGTGGCAAATCCTGCGCCCACAACGCAGGAAACAAATATATTTGCCAGAGAAAAAGCTGAAAGACCGTCCCTTTTTATAGAAAAACCCCCGCAAAACTCGTTTGTAAAAACTATGCGGGGTATTTTAATATAATTACATATTATTTATCAAAAATCACTTAACTGTCTTAAATATCTCGCTAAACTCAGTAAGCGCGTTGGCAAGTCCCGGTGTAAGTTGGTCAGTAGGATTGTTTATAGTGCTTATCATAGAAAGAGCTCCTGTATATTCTCCGTTCATAAATATATAGTAACGGTCGTTGTCTCTTCTCACATATTCAAGCTTTACAACTTCGTTTTCAACCCTATTGTGGAAAGTAAGCGTAATCTCCGGGTCCTTAAGCTCCGGGCTGACCTCCGTATCAAATTCATAGGCCCAAAGTCCCAAAGCTCCTTTATAAATATTTCTGAACGCATTGCAAACCTCAGGATATTCTTTTTCAGAAAAACTCTTACCATCATAAGTAAAAACGTCGTTTTCCGTTTTCTCTTCCGCGTTCTCTCCAATATCAAAAGAATAGGATTGGCCGCCGTATTCCACTTCAAATCTGCTAAGATCAAAATACGAGCAATAATAAACTATATTTCCTACCATCTCTCTTAAAGTCTTATCAATTTCTGAAAACTGGTCTGCCGTTATCAAATATATATTGTTCCCGTCATTCCACCTTGCATAATAGTAAGCACCGTTTTCCGTAAGATTTCCAAGGGAAAGTTTATAAGTTGTCTTATCGTCCACTGTAAACTCAATTTCATAAGCGGGCACGTCCAGGCCGTACTTTGCGAAATCCTCCGTTTCATCAGCGCACTCGGCGGCTATGATACTGTAAAAAGCGGATGTATAATTCAGGAAATTACTGTCGAAGGTTATCCTCCATGAAATAGGCTCCGTAACATTCCAAAGTTCGGTAGAGCTGTCTTCTACCTGACTGCCCTCAAGAGTATACTGGAACTCACCTTTTTTAGTCATTTTTATTCTGTTTACAAACTCTTCCGAAGTTGCTACAAAAAGGTACAGATTTTTCAGATCGTTTATTTCTGATTTAAGGTAAAGTCCCTCTCCATAGCCTATGACATAAACAGTGCTTTCCCCTCTCTTTCTGACAAAAGTTCCGTCAAGGGAGGTAGTATAATCTCCCACCTCTAAAACATATTCCGTTCCGTCTCTCATTTCAAGAGTTACTACAGTGGCTTTATCAAATCCAAAGTCCTCGTCGGTAGCTTCATTTACGACCGAGCTGTCCAAAACCGTTCCGGAAAGTCCCGTTATTACAGCAAAGATAGTTCCTATCTCATCTTCTTCAACATCTATGGAGCTATCTGATACAAGGGTATATTTGTCTACCGTCTCATCGTTTTCAATGATCTGGGTATGCCCAAGCTTATATGCCTCGCTTTCAGGATTTTTTATAGTAATATATCTTGCTTCAGAAAGCTCAAGATCATATATTGTCTCCTTTGGGGTAGAAGACGCCGACGGGCTAGGGGTTATCAGGCCGCCGTTTTCGGAGGGTTTATTTCCCCATATAAAATATACCACTACTACAGCGATCAATAAAACGGCAAGTACAGAAAGTCCGATTATTTTATTTTTCACAAATGTCTCCTCCTCAGCCAAATAAATAGTCCTATCGTAACAGTAAGCAGCGGGAAAAGAACAATACAAAGTATTCCTATAAGATTTGCGCTGCTCTCGGTAACCGTTATAGCGGCGGCGTCAATTCTTTTAACCGGAAGCGTATAGCTTACAGATTTCTCCATCCATGCGCATATTTTGGCAACGGCTTCCACAGCCGCGTCGGAAGTCTGGCATGTATCCATAAACATTGAAGAAGACCCCGTCACCATGACCTTAGCCTCGTCTCCTCCGTTATAAAGGTAGGACACTACCGAAACGTATTTTGAACCTGTAGCAGTCTCTTCGCCCGAAGTATAATCATAAGAAACCGCGCTGTTCCCGGTTCTTATAAGAATATTGCTCTCCAGGTCGGATATGGTTTTATTCAGGTACGATATACTTCTGGCTTTAGGAACGATCAAATTTTCAGACTCTGTTATAACATCAGCGGTAGGTCCCGTAGACGTGACAATTGTGGGAAGATAAAGTCCGAAGCCTTCTAAGGTTTCTGATGCCGCTCCTTCTATAAGATCATTGTTTATTTTTAAGTTAAAGTTTTCCAATACAAAGTTCAGATTGTTGTATTCCTGAGAATTTTCATTGGGATCCACCATGACCACAAGATTACCGCTTCCGCTAAGGTAGGAGGTAAGCGCGTCCCCCTCAGACACAGTAATATCGCTTAGAGGATTTATCATAAATATTATGTCATATTTAGTTAAATCTGACGCTAACGCCATGTCAAATTCTTCTATTTCAAAAGCATTATCCTGCAAAGCGGAACTTAATGTAGAAAATCCGTCTTCCATGCTAAGCTCACCGTGGTTTACAGCAACGCCTACAACAGGGCGCTTATCTGCGGTAACATATAGTATGGCGCTCAGAAATCCTCCATCTACATTTGGAGCATAAGGCAGATACACCTTTGTACCGTAGGTTGAAGTATCTATCACCTTACGGGTCAGATCCGCAGACGTAACTCTTTTGAAAGTATCTCCGCATTTAACGATAAAGTCGCCCTTTTGAAACTCCGAAGCTTTTTCGCTGTCTCCCAGGTAATTCCTTATAAAAAGAGGGTTTGCTTCAGGATCCACATAGGAAACCTTTATATTGGAATTTACCTGAGTAAACTGATTCAAAATGCCCATTACCGAATCCACGCTCATCAAAGGAAGAGAATATCCGAAAAGCTGAGTATACATTGTACCGTAGTAGGTCCCTTCATGAAGCTGTCCCACAAGATACAGATCGGTAAAATATGTAGACTCCATTCCCGAAGCGCTTACTCCAAGGTCCTTTTTCACCTCATCAAACAGACCTACTATTTCAACCTCTTCGTCTACATCTTTTAAAAACTCCTTGGCTTCTTCGGTCATAGAAAAATCCTTATTTTGAGTAAGATCTATCTGAGCCGTTACCAGATTAGAAAAAATTATATTAAACACAACGACTATTGCAATGACCACTACTATAGTAACTGCCGCTACGGAGCCGAACACCCTGCTTCTGTTCCTGGTCTTATCCTTTATTTTTTCTTCTTTTATAGATTTATTTTTGTTCTTTTCCATCAGCCCTGTTTCCACCTCTTTCTTTCAGTATTGACTACAGTGACATAGAGCAGCAACCCTGTCATAGACAGATAAAAAACTATATCGGAAAATTTTAAAAGTCCGTTGGCAAAGCTTGTATATCTGTAGATAGGAGATATCCATGTCAATATTTTTCCTAACACGCCGCCGAGGCTCTCCCCTATTCCTCCCACAAACCATAAAAGGAAAAGTGAAACTATTCCTACCACCGCCGAAAGCACCTGGCTGTCCGACAAAGACGAAGCCAGAAGGCCTATGGAAAGAAAAAGCGCGCCCATAAAAATAAATCCAATATAATTACCTATTATTGACGCTGTCGGAAGCGTTCCGAAAAACAAAAGTATTATAGGATATATAACTGTTATTCCCACCATTATCATAAATACTGTAAAAGCCGCGAAAAACTTTCCCAGTACGATCGATACCACAGAAGCCGGAGACGTCAAGAGCAGCACTTCCGTCTTGTTTTTCTTTTCCTCCGCCAACAGCTTCATCGTTATTATAGGAGCGAAAAATATAAGAAAATACTCTCCTGTCTGAAGCGTAGAGCCAAAATTCGGGTCCTGGGACATAAGATTCCCCAGATAGAAGAAAATGGATATCAACAGCAAAAACAATGCTATCATCGTATATGTAACCGGGGAACAAAAATAAGATTTTAATTCTTTTTTATAAATTGCGTTCATTAGCTCCGTCCTCCTTTAGCTCCGCCTCTTTTAACTATTCCCAGGAAAATATCCTCAAGATTATCGTCCAGTGACTTAAGCGCGTATATTGGATAAGAGCGTTTTGCCATTTCATAAAACAACGCTTTTCTTATATCCTCATTTTCCGCCTGCTCAATATCGAACGTACATACATCGTCGTGTACCTCGGCAAGCTCCACGCTCTTTACTCCGTACACATTTTTTATAGCGGAAAGCACAGACGATTTAGGCCCTAGTATGGATACTCTGAGATTCTTTCCTCCTATGGACCTTGAAAGGCTCCTGGTATCTCCCTGCGCGATTATCCTCCCACTGTCTATTATTACGATCCTGCTAGAAACCGCGCTTACTTCAGACAAAATATGGGAACTGAATATTATGGTATGCTTCTTTTTAAGATTGGATATAAGGCTTCTTATTTCTATTACCTGCGTAGGGTCAAGTCCCACTGTAGGCTCGTCCAATATCAATATCTTCGGGTTTCCTATAAGCGCCTGAGCAAATCCGACCCTCTGTTTATAACCTTTAGAAAGGTTCATTATGAGCCTGTCTGCTACGTCTAATATTTTAACGCTTTCGAGAGCATACTCCATATTTGCTTTAATCTTGTCCGGCTCTACCTTTCTCAGCTTCGCCACAAAATTAAGATATTCTCTCACCGTCAGATCCATATAAAGAGGCGGGTGCTCCGGCAGATATCCTATGTGCTTCTTAACCTCTTCAGGTTTTTCCATAACGTCGAACCCCTCAACTGTAACAGTTCCTGAAGTAGGCGGAATAAACCCGGTAATTATATTCATTGTCGTAGTCTTTCCCGCTCCGTTTAGTCCGAGGAATCCTAAAACCTCGCCGTCGTTTACTTCAAAACTGATATCATCAAGAGCTTTAATCTGACCGTATGTCTTGGTTAAATTTTTTATCTCGATCATTTCAATCCTCCATATTAATTTTTAAATAACCGTATATTTATTAATGTAGTTCGCCAGTAAATCATTGCCGGTTTAAATTAAAGTCCTAAAAACGCGGCTGCGTTCCTGTAGAGGATTTTATCCGTTTCCTCTTTTCCAAGATCGAGAGCCAGTATTCTTTCTATTTCCTCTTTTATATCCCACATAGGATAGTCG
>CASDQQ010000129.1 GCA_949282945.1 uncultured Eubacteriales bacterium | reverse complement strand
CACTCACGGGTTTTCCGTGGTTTTACCTTTCCTCTTTAATATTATTGCGTTAATATTCAAATATGCATAAAATACAACCCATAAATATTACCCAATATATAAATTATACAACAAGCAGATAAAAAATTCAATATTTTATGTCAACTTTTTTATATCGGAAAGATAGAATTTCAGCCCTGTTTTTTGTGCACTTTTGACAAATAATTTGTATGCCTATTTGATTTCTTAAAGACAAGTACAAAAAATGTCGTTTTATGCGGTCAGATAAGGTTTCGTCCCGCGCGCCGCTGAATTTTGTTATTTCAAGGCTATTTCTTTTTCATTTGATTGTAAATCTGATTTATATATACGCTCAGGCCGGCTGTCAGAATACCTTGTGTTACCGCGGTAAACAAAGCCCCCACGAAATTTTGTATATTCCCTATATCACTGCGTGACAGCACCCATATAAGACACAAAACCACGGATATACCGCCCAATATCAGAGGTATCCATTTGTTTACAAGTCTTGTGCTTTTAAGTATCATACCGATACAGTATAAAACGGGTACAATAACAATGAGTTCCGGCTTGATATATGACATAATATCCATTTGCTGTCCCTTTCTGTAATTATGTAAAGATAAAACCCACAGCCGCGGAAATCAAAGCTCCCGCCAGAGCCGAAACAACGGCGGTTATTATCTGCTGCAGTCTCTGCTTTGGCTGTCTGTCCATCTCTTCAATCTCAACATCATGTCTTTCAAGATGTTCCTTTGTGTGCTTCAACTCGTTTGTCAGAGTTATAAGCACTTCATTCATTGATTTGATTTCATTCTGAATTTCACGAAGACTTATGATATCATCCTCAAGATGCTTTATCTTTTGATCGTGACGTTCAAGAATTATGCCGATCTCTTCCATGCACCCTCCTTTCAGTTAAACTGCCCTTTTGAATTTTGAAAGCTCGGAAAAACGGGCAGAATTTTTCAAGCGTGTAATTTTTGGAAGTTTAAGTTCATTTTTGTCAAAAATATGAAGTTTAACTTCGTTTTTTAATTATATTACATATCCTGTAATATAATTTTTATTAAAACAACCAAATAAATATTGACAAATATTCCCGCTGTTGGTATAATGAGCCCATGTTAGGAGAATTAACAGGAGGAAAAATAAGTATGAAAAAAACTATTATATATCTCTTGGCGGCTACCATTATGCTGTCAACCCTTACCGCGTGCGGAGGTTCCGAAAAAGACCCGGAGAAAGAGTCGGAAACCAAGGAAGAGGCGGCAACTGAAAAGGAAAATCCTATAACTGATTTTTCATATATCACTCTCGATGACGGCACTTTAGGTGTACTTTATATAGGTAAAGACAGCAGCGTCGTATTTCCCTCGGAGATAGATGGGGTAAAAGTTACTTCGGTAGGCGGTATCGCATTAAACGGAAGATATACAGTTGAATCGGTAACTATACCTGAAACCGTCACCACTATCGAGAGAGAGGCGTTTAAAGACTGTACTTCTCTTTCTGAAGTCAATCTTCCGGATTCGCTTGTGAAAATAGAGCTTGAAGCTTTTATGAACTGCACGAGTCTTAAACATATCTATTTACCTCCTAACTGTTTTAATGATGCCGATGGTTATAATATTTTTTCCGGATCCGGTTTAGAAACAGTTGAACTGGCAGAAGGTATAGAAACACTTCCCTGGCAAGTATTTCACAAAACAAATATTAAAGAAATTACAATGCCCAGTACGCTCAAGGTTATAGATTTCGGCGCTTTTATGTCATGCAAAAGCTTGAAAAAAGTAATCTTAAGTGAAGGATTGAAAACAATAGGTTCTTATGCATTCGGAGAATGTACAGAACTTACGGAAATTATCATCCCTTCAACTGTTGACATGATGGACATATGCGTTTTTGAGCGCTGTAGTAACTTAGAAAAGGTCAAATTTGAGGGAGACGCTCCGAAAAATTTTTACGATGAGTCAGATCAATTGCCGTCATATACCATTTATTATCACGAGGGAGCGGAGGGTTTTACCTCACCCGAATGGAGCGAATTTAATACTGAAATTTGGTAAATATTTTGAAAGCTCGGAAAAACGGGCAGAATTTTTCAAGCGTGTAATTTTTGGAAGTTTAAGTTCATTTTTGTCAAAAATATGAAGTTTAACTTCGTTTTTGTAATTATATTACATATCCTGTAATATAATTTTTATTAAAACAACCAAATATCTATTGACAATCATTTCCACTGCTGATATAATGAGCCTATGTTAGGAGAATTAACAGGAGGAAAAATAAATATGAAAAAAACTATTATATATCTCTTGGCGGCTACCATTATGCTGTCAACCCTTACCGCGTGCGGAGATTCCACAAAAGACCCGGAGAAAGAGTCGGAGACCAAGGAAGAGGCGGCAACGGAAAAAGAAAATCCTATAACCGATTTTTTATACAGTACTCTTGATGACGGAACGATCACTATAGCTTACGTGGGCAAAGACAGCAGCGTTGTATTTCCCTCAGAGATAGATGGGGTAAAAGTTACTTCTATTGATGGTCTTGGGTTGGGAGCTGAAAACACGGTTAAATCGGTAACTATTCCCGAAAATGTAACAACTATCGAGAGAGAGGCATTTAAAGACTGTACTTTGCTTTCGGAAGTCAATCTTCCGGATTCGCTTGTTAAAATTGAACTGGAAGCCTTTATGAACTGCACAAACCTTAAGCATATTTATTTACCTCCCAATTGTTTAAATGAAGCCGGTGACGATATTTTTGCCAACGCAGGCTTGGAAACGGTTGAATTGGCTGAAGGTATAGAGACACTATCTTATAATGTTTTCTACAACACAGATATCAAAGAAATCACAATGCCAAGCACACTGAA
>CASDQQ010000128.1 GCA_949282945.1 uncultured Eubacteriales bacterium | reverse complement strand
GAGGAAAAGGGCGCAAAGCTAATAGGAGTAGCCGATTTGTCTGGAATTGTAAGCGGCGAAATGCAAATAGGCGTGTCGGTAGCCGTTCCTGTTCCCAGGGACATCGTGAAAGATTTGCAAATTACACCTACGAAAGAATATTATGACGTATATTATGCCTTAAATACAATGTTGGACGACATTGTTTTGTGCGGGGCCGGATTCCTGCGGGAAAATGGTTATCAAGCGTATGCAAACACCACCAAAGTTGTCAAGAAAGATAACAACTGGTGTACGCTACTTCCCCATAAGACAGTAGCGACACGGGCCGGGTTGGGGTGGATTGGGAAAAACAGTTTGCTTGTAACAAAGGAATACGGAAGTGCTGTCCGCCTGTCTAGCCTGCTTACTAATGCCCCTCTGCCGGCCGGAACACCAATGAACGAGAGTCAATGCGGCGGATGCGCAGTCTGTGTGAGAAGATGCCCTGCCAAGGCATTGACAGGGGTGTTATGGAATACAACCACAAGCCGGGAAGAGCTACTTCATAAGGAAGATTGCAGGGAAATGCAAATCCAACGAATGAAACAGGCGACCGGCATTGAAACAGATTTATGCGGGCTGTGCTTTGCTGTATGTCCCTTTACGCAGAGATATCTAAAACGGGGAGTATGATGTACCAAGATTAAAAGTAAGCTGAGCGATTTGTTTTTTTTCATTACATTGCCGGCAACAAAAATGAGACTCATTATATTGGTTGGAAGATCTGGGGTACGCTGCACGTAGGTCCGGATATATGCCAACGGAGGAATCCTTTGTGCCGCTCCAGAAACCGAAGGTGCAGGAGGAACTGAAGCGGTTGTACAGGATCGTGTTTGACAACGATCGTGCGGCTGTGGGAGAGATTCAGGATATACTGGAGGAAATGTAATAAAGGTCAAATGAAATTAATATGGAGTAAATCGAAGTACGATCAGCTTACTCTCTGAAAATCAATATATTCTTAAAAAATGTTTTTTGAAATTAAGGCAGGAGGAAAAGTGAAAGATATTCATGATTTTTATATATTGAACAACGGCGTAAAAGTTCCGTGCAGGGCCTACGGGACTTATAAAGCGGCAGAAGAAAATAACTTTGACATAATTAGGACCGCCATTGAAACAGGGTATCGTTATTTTGATACTGCTTCTTTCTATGGTACGGAGAAATATATAGCTGAAGCTATACGGGACAGTAGGATCCCGAGAGAGGAATTTTTCATCGCGTCAAAATTATGGAAAACAGAAATGGGCTATAATGAGACAAAGGAAGCGTTCAAAAGGACGCTAAATAATCTTGATACAGATTATTTAGATCTTTATTTGATCCACTGGCCTCTTCCAACTCCGGAATATCGGGATTGGAAATAGCTTGATATAGATACGTGGAGGGCGATGGAAGAATTGTATCTGGAGGGTAAGATACGGGCGATAGGGTTGAGTAATTTTTTACCTCATCATATAGAAAATATAATTGAAAACTGTAAAGTTATGCCTGCTGTAGATCAGCTTGAATTTCATCCGGGATACACTCAGGAGGCCGCTGTGATATATTGCAAAGAGCGCGATATAAAGGTTCAGGCGTGGAGTCCTATAGGAAGGACCAGAATATTGCAGGAGCCTCTTGTTTTGGATATTTCTAAAAAATATAATGTATCTCCTACACAGGTATGCCTGCGGTTTGCGCTGCAGAAAAACGTATTTCCTATTCCTAAATCCTCCTCGGCTGAAAGAATGAAAGAAAATCAGGATATTTTTTCTTTTGAAATTTCAAAAGAGGATATGTACAGGCTTGATACGATACCTCAGACCGGATGGTCGGGCGAGCACCCCGACAGGGAAAGAGTATATTTTAGGTAAACGTATATAATAAAAACAAAATGACAAGAGGTGTAACTGAAAAATAATATTGTTGACATAAAAAATGTTGCAGAAATATGAACAAACATGATATAATGTATAAAATATTTTAAGTGGAGACGCATATTTAATATGAAAAGAAAATACCCAATTTCATTTTTTCTTATAGGAATATTGCTTAACTTTATAAAGTATGGCATTGTTCTTGCCGCGGCGCTACTATTTATAATAATAGGTTTGATGAGGGGAGGATTTTGTAAAATCCTGGGCTTCTCTCTTTTGGCGGTATATTTTACGGTATGTATAGTGAGTCAGCTTTATGTAATGTCAGTGTGCAGGAAAGAAAGCGATTCAGACGACTTTAATTATTTTATGAATCGGGTATTTGGCGTAGAGGAAGACGTTACGGAAGAGGACGTTCATTATGATTGACCGAATATAGATATCCTTGATGATTTCAAAATAAATTTGCTCTTGAAAACGGTGTGGCTTTAAATTTTATTGAGCCGCACCGTTTTCTTATGTGTAAGTAATAAAAATATAGTCTTTCGTATTTGTGGAGTTTTATTATAACAGCCTGACAAATGATGACTGTTTGGTCTGTCGTTATATATTTCTTATCATTATTGATGGACAAAGTTTTTTTATTTAGCCAAAACGAAATAAATAAACAGTTACCGTACAATATTAAGAGAGAATAAAATCTCTTAGCATTGTACATTATATAAAAAAATGGATAGATAAAATTAAGTTGTATATAAGTGTACTGGTTTAAATGTATTTTAACTATCATTAATGAAAACCTGGAGGATAAAAGAAATGAAGGAATTCATTAACAAAGTGTTTGAAGGTTTTATGAAGTTTGCAAGCACAAGACCTATAACTGCGTTGAAGGATGGGTTTGTATTGACCATGCCCGCTACATTGATAGGGTCATTATTTCTGCTGATCGCCAACCTCCCGTTTCCGGGGTATGCAGATTTTATGGCAGATATTTTTGGGGAAAATTGGAATATCGGCCTGAGCCAGGTTTCTGCTTGTACCTTTGATATTCTTGCAATGATCATAGCGGTAGGCATTGGATATGCTTATGCTAAGAATGAAAAAATGGACGGCATATCCTGCGGTGTTTTGTCGCTGATTTCGTTTCTGATCGTATCTGCTTCAACAGTTACAACTGAAGCGGGAGACGTGATCGGCGGGGTGATCCCAAGAACCTGGACCGGTGGTAACGGAGTTATTTCCGCAATTATCGTAGGTCTTGTGGTAGGAAATATTTTTACCTTCTGTATAAAGAAAAATCTGAAAATTAAAATGCCGGCAGGAGTACCGGAGGGCGTGACAAATGCGTTTTCCGCTTTGATCCCTGGGTTTTTTGTAATTCTGGTCTCCATGATCGCATATCAACTATGCATGGCGTTTGGCGGAGTGTCTTTAACAGAGGTGATCTTTAAAGTTATCCAGACCCCGCTTCAGAATCTGAGCAGTACCTGGACAGGCGGTATAATTATTGTATTACTGATTTCGATCCTGTTTTGGGCAGGCTTACATGGACCGAATATTGTTATGGGAGTTATGGCTCCGGTCTTAACTGCAAATGCTCTGGCAAACCAGGCGCTGATCGATGCCGGGACGGCCGCAACTGCCGCGAATGGAGCAAGGCTTTTGACCCCTCAGATCATTGACTGTTTTGTAAAGTTCGGAGGTACCGGAATTACTATCGGCATGCTGATTGCAGCTCTTATTTCCGCAAAGTCAGGACAGCTGAAAGAAATCTCCAAACTCTCTATAGTTCCGGGACTGTTTAATATCAATGAACCTGTTATTTTTGGCCTGCCGGTTGTATACAATCCGATTATGCTGATTCCGTTTATCCTTGTGCCTCTGATAGCGTTTATAATCACCTATGGGGCGGCGAGCATCGGTTTTCTGAACGCTTTTGGAAGTGTTCAGGTCCCGTGGACGACGCCGGTGATCGTTTCAGGATTTCTGCTTGGAGGATGGAGAGGGGCTTTGATACAGGCAATTATCCTTGTGATATCTGTAATAATTTACTTTCCTTTTGTGAAGCGTCAGGATATAGTCTGCCGTAAGCAGGAAGAAGCCGCTAGAGAAAATTAAAAATGGAGGAAAATGTTATGAAGAAAATTGTATTATGTTGTAATGCCGGAATGTCGACCAGCATGTTGGTATCAAAAATGCGCGATGCGGCGAAAGAAAAAAACTACGAGTGTGAAATTATTGCATACCCTGTTTCTGAAATAAAAGAAAAAGCAAGCGATGCGGATGTGATTCTGCTAGGGCCTCAGGTGAGGTTTGAACTAAAAAAAGTAAAAGGGATATTCCCTGATAAGCCGGTAGACGCCATTGCTCCTACAGATTACGGCATGCTCCGCGGAGATAAAGTACTTGAGGCTGCGATAAAACTGATGGAGGCATAAAATGGAAGATATGAATTGGGAAATGATGTGTTTCCAGATGATCACAGCGGCAGGAGAAGCAAAATCGGATTATATGGAAGCTCTGGGGGCGGTAAAAGAAAAGAATTATGAAGAAGCAGACCGCTTGATCAAAGAGGGCGATAAGAGTTACAAAACTGTTCATGACATTCATACAGATTTGATACAGAAAGAATGCGCCGGTGAAAAAGTGGAAGTTTCTCTATTGATGATTCATGTGGAGGACCAGATGATGTCCGTGGAAATGGTCAAAATTATGGTGTTGGAGTTTTATGAGCTATATAAAAAATTTAAATAACAGAGGTGATTATATGGAACTACCAGAAGGTTTTCTCTGGGGCGGAGCTGTAGCGGCTCATCAGCTGGAAGGTGCTTGGAATGTAGACGGTAAAGGAGTCAGCACGGCGGATGTAATGACTGCGGGTGCGCATGGAGTTGACAGAAAGATTACAGACGGAGTTGTGGACGGCGAAAATTATCCTAACCATAGAGGAATTGATTTTTATCATAGATATAAAGAAGATATTGCGTTATTCGAAGAAATGGGATTCAAATGCTTCAGAACCTCGATTGCGTGGACCAGGATCTTTCCGGACGGTATAGAAGAAGAACCAAACGAGAAAGGGCTGCAGTTTTATGACGATCTATTTGACGAGCTTTTGGAGCATGGGATAGAGCCGGTTGTTACACTCTGCCATTTTGAGATCCCTTATCATCTTGTAAAGGAGTACGGAGGATTCCGCAGCCGTAAGGTTGTTGACCTTTTTGTGAAATATGCCATAACTGTAATGGAACGTTATAAAAATAAAGTAAAATATTGGATGACGTTCAATGAGATCAACAATCAGACAAATATGGAAAAGCCTATCTTTGCCTTTTCAAATTCAGGAATTATCTTTCGTGAAGGAGAAAAACGGGAACAGGCAGTATACCAGGCAATCCACCATGAAATGGTAGCAAGCGCATTGGTAGTTAAAAAAGGTCATGAAATTAACCCGGATTTTAAAATCGGCTGTATGTTGGCAATGGTTCCGGTATATCCCGCCACCTGCGATCCTGATGACGTCATGCGCTCAGAAGAAGTGATGAGGGACCGTTTTCTATTTGGTGATGTGCATGTTCGTGGGAAATATCCGGAGTATATCTATGAAAAGTGGAAGAGACAGGGAATACAGGTGGAAATGGAGCCCGGAGATGCGCAAATCCTGGCTGATGGAACAGTGGACTATATCGGCATAAGCTATTATATGTCCAGTACCGTGGTCTCAGACACATCAAAGCCTGATGTACTTGGATCCGGTTTTCCCGGAACCATAAGAAATCCTTATATTCAGATATCTGACTGGGAATGGCAGATCGACCCCGTAGGCCTGCGTTACAGTCTGAATATACTATATGGAAGATACCAGATACCGATTT
This sequence comes from uncultured Eubacteriales bacterium, assembly GCA_949282945.1. Classification (GTDB taxonomy): domain Bacteria; phylum Bacillota; class Clostridia; order UBA1212; family CASDQQ01; genus CASDQQ01. The sequence continues at coordinate 5,407 of CASDQQ010000128.1, read as the reverse complement.
TTATCGTGGAGAATGGATTTGGAGCATATGACGTGCCCGATCAGGACGGATATGTAGAGGACGACTATCGTATTGAGTATTTAAGTACGCACATAAAAGAGATGGAAAAAGCCATCCGGTTAGATGGCGTGCCAGTTTTGGGCTATACGATTTGGGGCTGTATTGATGTTATTTCCTTTGGGACTGGAGAAATGAAAAAAAGGTATGGCCTGATTTATGTAGATCAGGATGATGAAGGAAAGGGTACGCTAAAAAGAAGTAAAAAGAAATCTTTTAGTTGGTATCAGCATGTGATTGAGACTAATGGAAAAGAACTGTAACATTAAAAGCTCACACCAGATAAAAAAAGAAAATAAATTTAGTAAACAGGAGAAATATGATGAAAAGCTTTAATTATATAATTACTGACCCGGATGGGATTCATGCAAGACCCGCGGGGATCCTTGTAAAGAAAGCAGGAGGATATTCTTCGAATATCCAATTGGCAAAAGGAGGAAAGAAGGCGGACGCAAAAAGGATATTTGGTATTATGGGGTTGGGTGTGAAAGCCGGTGATGAAGTGGTGGTAGAGGCTGAAGGCGAGGATGAAGAAAAAGCGGTCGACGAACTAAAAAATTTTTTTGAGACAAATTTATAGATGAAGAGATCCTGAATGTTGCTGAGGGGTTTTTTACGGATTATTGGATCGTAGCGAGATAAAAGATGTAAAGAAAATAATACTTAAAAAATTGGATTTTGTGTATTTGCCCGTTTGGAAAATTAAAACCATTCTATTAAAAATCGAAGGTGATATAAGATGATTACTTTAAATGGAAAAAGTGTTTATGGCGGTATCGCTATTGGAAAAATTCTTTTTTATAAAAAAAAAGGAAAATCTGTAAAAAGACGACATATTGAGAATGCAGAAGCAGAGAAAAAAAGGTTCCAGTCAGCCAGGACCGATGCAAAGGAAGAATTGAAACAATTATATATCCGTGCATTAGAAGATATGGGGGAAGCAAACGCCATGATTTTTGAAACACATGAAATAATGCTCGATGACATGGACTATATCGAATCTGTGGAAAATATGATTGAAACGCAAAAAATCAATGCGGAATATGCAGTTGCTTCAACATCGGATAATTTCGCAAAAATGTTTGAGGCTATGGACGATCCCTATATGCAGGGCCGCGCGGCTGATGTACGGGATATTTCTGAGCGCGTGATCAATCATTTGTGCGGGGCGGGGGAACATAGGCTGAAATTATCAGAACCTGTTATTATCGCAGCGGAAGATCTGACGCCAAGTGAGACGGTACAGCTTGATAAGGACAAGGTGCTAGGTTTTATTACGATGCTAGGATCTTCTACCTCCCATACTGCTATATTGGCAAGGACAATGAATATACCTGCCGTAATAGGGGTTGGTGAAGGTCTGTCAGAAAAATATGATGGCCGTTATGCCGTAGCTGATGGAACGGCAGGCGTGATCTATATCGATCCCGATGAAAAAACAATGGCGTCCATGCAGAAAAAGCGTAGTGAGGAAATACAGGAAAGACAGCTTTTAGAAGAATTTAAGGGGAAAGAAAATGTGACCCGGACGGGGAAAAAAATCAATATTTTTGCGAATATTGGAAATATTTCGGATGTGGGTCTGGCAGTAAAAAATGACGCCGGAGGAATCGGATTGTTTCGCAGTGAGTTTTTGTATTTGGAAAATGACACATATCCTACAGAGGAACAGCAGTTTCGCGCCTATAGGCAGGTAGCGGAAAATATGGCAGGTAAAAAAGTAATCATCCGGACGCTCGATATAGGGGCTGATAAGAAGATTGGCTATTTTAATTTGGCAAAAGAGGAAAATCCCGCGCTTGGATACCGGGCAATCAGGATCTGCCTTACAAGACCGGAAATTTTTAAGACGCAGCTTAGGGCGTTGTACAGGGCCGCGCTCTTTGGAAATATTTCTATTATGTTTCCTATGATTACTAGCGTATGGGAAGTACGACAGATAAAAAAAATAATTGAAGAAGTAAAAACAGATTTGAAACAGCAAGGTATACCCTTCAAGGAAGTGGTTGAACTTGGTATCATGATCGAGACTCCGGCAGCGGCAATAATAAGCCGGGAGTTGGCAAAGGAAGTAGATTTTTTTAGCATAGGAACAAACGATCTGACGCAATATACATTGGCTGTTGACCGGCAGAATACAGCATTGGACGCATTTTATGACCCACATCATCCGGCGTTGCTCGAACTGATTCGTATGACTGCGGAAAACGCGCATGCACAGGGAAAATGGGTAGGTATCTGCGGGGAGCTTGGCGCTGATATGGAAATGACAGAGACCCTTCTGGATATGGGGATAGATGAACTTTCCGTATCTCCGGCTATGATTTTGCCTTTACGTAAGAAAGTGAGGGAATGTGAATAACAGTTCCGCCTGAAGTTTTGTTCTTGAGGCTATAGGATAAATTTAAGATGTTTCGGCGACATATTTAGGACATTTATACTTGCCAAAATTTGTAAAAGGTATTATTATAAATATATAATAAATATATTAGTCGGAGGAGAAACATCTATGAAAAAAGTATTGTTGGTAATTTTTATCTTGTGTGCTTTTTTTATGTCATCTGTTTCAATTTATGCTGAAGAAGGATTGAACGCTACTTGGTACCAGAAAAAGGGCGTGAGTGAAGATGACTGGAACACAGCTAATTTTTCAGAGTTTTTAGGATCCAATACAGAGTCTACAGGAAATTTTGAGGCTAATAAAGAAGAATTGTTCAATAACCTGCAAGAGATGGGAACGGTTGTAATGGATACTTTTGAACTTGCTACTAACGATGAGGACTGGAGGGCTCTTGCCGAAGAGGTAGGATGCGTTATGGTAGGTGAAAGAGGAGAAAATGACAAACCTGACTATGTGGTTATAAAATATACCGGATTTGTTGTTGCAAGAGAAACGGGAGAGTATCAGTTCCTTTCTTCTTATGTTGATAACGGATTTGTATTGTACATTGACAATAAAATAGTTTTTGAATATTGGGGGGATGCAATGTGGGTAGATGACTCCAATAATGAAGGCGGAGAGGTTGTCATAGAAGGTACTAAGTTTGAACTTGAGGCCGGAAAAGTCTATCCCGTAGAAGCTTATTATTATGAAGGATGGGGAGGAGAAGTTCTTGAATTTGACGTATCTGCCGTGGGAAAGACAAAGATCCTTTCAAATTCGGGACTGAGCTTTTTTACCACTACTCCTACTGACGAGGAAATCGATAAAGTTTTGAACCCACCAACGCCTACGCCGGCGCCTCCTACGCCGACAAAAGCTCCGTCAACGTCCGCTCCCAGGACTACCGCTTCAGCAGGAGCTTCTGAAACAGAACAGGGAGAATTTCCTATAATTCCTGTGGCAATAGTTGCCGGAGTTGCAGTTATAGCTATAATAGTTGCCATAATAGTGGCCTCTTCAAAGAAAAAGAAAAAATAAGATAAACTTTTAAATAACTTAATTTTTGGTTAATTATATATACATAACCCGTACCTCTATATAGCCGTGAGGATTGGTACGGGTTTATTTTTTTTTAAATATTGACATATTATATTTGTAAGCATAAAATAATATAATATTTTGAGCACTGGAGGTGACAATAGATGGATTCTGGAGATGGTCATAGTAGTAATATTGAGAAATTAAAATATTCCATTGAAGCTGTCTGTTGTTTACCTGGGAGATATCTGTCTTAATATTCAGTAAATTAGTGGAATACTTCCTTTTTTCAATATTATATACCCTGAACATCATAAGCCTTTGGAAATAGGGCTAGTTGATTTATGCTGTTTAAAAGGAGGTAATATAAGTTGGAAGAATTCAAGGAACTTTTAGAGTTAGTCAAAGAAAAAAAGTTTATTCAGGTTAAGGATATAGTTCAGGATCTGAATGTAGTGGATTTTGCGGAATTTATAGAAGAAATGGATGAAGATGACGCGAGCGCTATCATCCTTTTCCGGCTTCTGCCAAAGGAAATGGCTGCCGAGGTTTTTGCGTATCTGGACAGGGACATGCAGCAGAGGATCGTAGAGAAAATAAGCGATAAGGAACTTTCCGGGATATTGAGCGAGCTTTTTTTGGACGATACAGTTGATTTTATCGAAGAAATGCCGGCTTCTATCGTTAAAAGAGTTATAAAAATGTCCGATTCTGATACGAGAAAGCAGATAAATCAGCTTTTAAAATATCCTGAAGATTCGGCCGGAAGTCTTATGACTATAGAATTTATGGAACTTGACGACGACTGGACGGTTAAAAAGGCCATAGAAGAAGTCCGTAAAAAAAGCCAGGATAAAGAATCGGTTTCCACACTGTTCGTTACAGATCCTAAAAGAAAACTTTTGGGAACTATAGAACTGAGAGACGTACTTGCCGGAAATGACGATGAAATAATCGGAAATCTTATGGAAACGGATATTATTTCTGTCAATACTATGGAGGACCAGGCCGAAGTAGCAGATATGTTTAAAAAATATGATCTTATAGCAATGCCTGTGGTTGATAACGAAGGCAGGCTTGTGGGCCTTATAACCATAGACGACGTGGTAGATGTCATGGAAGAGGAGACCACTGAAGATATTTATAAAATGGCTGCTATGGAACCTATAGAAGAAAGTTATATGGATACCGGGGTGTTTACATTGGCCAAAAAAAGAATTGTATGGCTTATGGTACTTATGATCTCCGCTACCTTTACAGGAATGATAATAAGCAAATATGAAAGCGATCTTGTAAACTATAATCTTGTTTTCCTTACTTCATATATCCCGATGCTTATGGATACAGGCGGAAACGCCGGTTCCCAGGCGTCAGTTTCGATAATAAGATGTATTGTATTGGGAGAAGTTGCATTTAAAGATATTTTTAAGATCATATGGAAGGAATTCAGAGTTAGTATAATAGTCGGCATAGGCGTGGCTGTTTTGAACTTTATACGTATAATAATTACCAACGCGATCTATCCTACGTTGGCTAATCCGCTTCTGACGGCGTTTATCGTGTCGTTGACCCTGATATTCTCTATCATAATAGCTAAATTTATAGGGTGTACTCTCCCGCTTATTGCCCATAAGATGAAACTTGACCCTGCTCTTATGGCGAGCCCTATGATAACTACTATAGTAGACGCCCTTGTACTGCTTATTTACTTTAATGTCGCTGCGATTGCTTTTAGATTTTAAAGATATATAGTAATACAATGACTGGACATATTGACTTTTTAACATCCTCTTGACATAATATATAAGGTTATAGATTTTAGCAATATCTTTATATTATGTCAAAGGATGGTTTTTTAATGGCGAAAGAAAAAGGCAGAAATGCTTATGATAACGAGAGCATATCTCAACTGAAAGGAGCTGACAGAGT
>CASDQQ010000127.1 GCA_949282945.1 uncultured Eubacteriales bacterium | reverse complement strand
AGTATTCTATCAGGATATTATCGCGGGATCCCCGCGCTGTTGAAAAATCGGGCAAATTTTCTGCCTCCTTTTTATCTTAATTTAACAAAATGAGGCCCCTGTGTACAGCAAAATCGTTCGACGGCAAAATTCGCCAAGTTTACTGTTTATTTATATCAGGGTGTGGCAGGGTTTGGCCCAGACTCTTCACACGATTTTTCCTTTCCCGCAATCCTGTCTGGCCCAAACCTCCTCGCAACACTCCAAATTACCCTGATTTTATCCCTTCCTAAACGATTTCCTTTAGGTTTGGCCCAGACCCCACACGCAATTTTTCCACTTCCTCGCAATCCTGTCTGGCCCAAACCTCCATGCAACATTCCAAATCCCCCCTGATTTCATCCCTTCCTACACGATTTCCTTTAGGTTTGGCCCAGACCACACACGCAAGTTTCCCACTTTCACGCAATCTAGTCTGGGCCAAACCTCCCTGCAACACTCCAAATTATCCTGATTTTATCCTTTCCTACACAATTTCCTTATGGTTTGGCCCAGACCTCACACGCAAGTTTCCCACTTTCACGCAACCTCGTCTGGGCCAAACCCAAAACACGTACCATATCCTCATAAAAACCATTAGATACTATAACTCAGCCAATGCTGCAGACCCGTACCCTTTTAGCGGCACTCAACATAGGTAGTTCAAAATAGTTGTGGCTCTTTAAGAAAAAAGGCAGCGCTTGATTCTGCCTCAACCCTAAGCATTAAGATACTAAAGTAAAATAGCAGCACACGGAGGGTTCTCTCTTGAAGGATATCTATTGGAACATACTAATCATCCTCAGATATTCTGCACGATTGCAAAGCCGCGGCAAAAAGGCTTTTGGAAACAATTATGCAGGAAGTAAATCTTCAAATACGAAATAGTAAGACTAAAAGGAAAGATGCAGGATTGATACTCAAAGAGAAAGAACAAGATAATAGTATACAGAGTTAGGATTGTTGGACAATTAAGCATGACAAGGCTCATAAAAAGGTGAAATCTACACATATTCAAATATATTAGTTTGTGTACACAATATTAATAAGTAGATATGTAAATTAAAAACACTGACATCGCAAAGTTGAAAAAACTCTATAGCAACTTAACACTATCTACAAACCAAAAAATTTTTTTGTAAGCTCACAACGGCAAAAAAGTCTGTATCCGCGTATTTGTTTCCTATCGGTAACCATACAGTAGTTTCTTTCAGGTAACTACGCCACAATAAAGTGCGTACTTTACGAGTAAAATCTGACTTCATATAATATAGCCAAGAGGAAAAAAGCGGCCGCTTCAATACTCTGAATAAATGAAAAAAACAATATAACGGGAGGAAATAATCATGAATAAAAATACATTTAAAACAGTTAAACTTGAAAAGGGAGAAATGAATATTTACGACTTTGGCACAATCAAGCTGCATGCCTATAAGACAAACGATTTTATCGACGATGAAGTATTTATCATTGAAAAGAACGGCAAAGCTGTTATTATTGAATCTCCATGCTTCTTTGACAATAACAGAGAACTTACCAACTATTTGAATAATATGAACGTTGAGGGAATGCTCATAGCCTATCACGGCGCCGGCGCTACTTTCCTGTCTGAAGTTTCAAAGTACTCTACACAGAACGCGATAGATTATTCCCAAAACGGCGGCGGTAAAACTTTGATCGGAAACTTTACCAATGCATTCGGTAAAATTTTTGATAGCTCTATACACAAAATTACCAATATCATAAATGAAGGCAAAATCAATATAGGCGGCATCGATTTTGTTATCAAGCAGACCTCGGAAGCTTTTGATGTAGAAATTCCAGAAATCAACGCAGTTTATACTCATATGCTCGGTCACGATTGTCATTCTATAGTAGCGGGTGCAGGTCATGCTGACGCGATAATCGCGGAATTAAAAAACTATATTGAAAAGGGTTATGATTTGATTTTAACTTCCCACTATACTCCGGAAGATTTAAAAGACGCAAAGACCAAGATCGACTATCTTGAAAATCTAAAAGCGATCGCCGCAAATTGTTCTGATGCCGATAGTTTTAAGGAGGAAGTCCAGAAACAGTATCCAGAATATAGCGGCCAAAATTATCTTGATATGACGGCGGGATTCTTCTTTGCCTGAAAACGGGCAAGGCATCCTATTTGCCATAATCATATTGCCTGAGAAAAGGATTCCCATTGTACGGTCAGAATAAGGTACTTCATACATTATTGCCTGTCCGTACAATTCTGTAATTTGAAGGGATAAATAAATGATGACACAAACTGAAAGAAGAATTTATCTGATAAAAAAACTGCTCAAAGAGCAGGGGAAGTATTACGAAATAGAAATACCGGCAGATGAGCAGGAACAAAAAAACCTGCTCCGTTCTCTTTTCAATGTCCGTATGCCGCGCCCTTTGGAAAAGCATTTTTTGCAGATACAGGACGCTTATTTAAGAGAAGAAACCAAGAAAAAAGGCATTACGGAACTTGTAGATCTAACTCCGATACAAGAAGGTATTTATCTTTGGCAGGGCGATATTACAACGCTAAGATGCGACGCTATTGTCAACGCGGCTAATTCAGAGCTACTTGGTTGTTTTATTCCCTGCCATAGCTGTATAGATAACGCCATTCATACGTATGCGGGAGTTCAGCTGCGGCACGCCTGTTTTGAGATAATAAAAAGGCAGGGCCACAAAGAATCTACGGGCGGCGCGAAAATAACGCCGGCATTTAATTTGCCCTGTAAATATGTTTTGCATACCGTGGGGCCCATTGTAAAAGGACATCTGACAGACAAAGATACACAACAGCTTATATCCTGTTATCGCTCTTGCCTAGCACTTGCAGAAAAAAATGGATTACAAAGTATAGCATTCTGCTGTATTTCTACTGGGGAATTTCATTTTCCAAACGATAAAGCGGCGGAGATTGCCGTACAAACGGTAAAAGATTATATAATGGAAAAAAGTAGTAAAATAGAGGTGATTTTTAATGTTTTCAAAGATATCGATCACAAATTATATGAAAGCCTACTCAGATAATATAAGCAAACTAAAAAATAAAATTAAACTTGCCGACTCTATAGTAGTTGGAGCCGGTGCGGGAATGTCCACTTCGGCCGGGTTTACTTATTCAGGCGAACGTTTCAGGAAAAATTTTTCAGATTTTGAAGCTAAATACGGTTTTCACGATATGTATTCAGGGGGCTTTTATCCATATGACACACCGGAAGAATATTGGGCATATTGGAGCCGTTATATTTATTACAACCGCTATGTTGATCCTCCAAGGTCCACCTATCACGATCTGTTAAAATTGATAAAAAACAAAGACTATTTTGTGATTACTACCAATGTAGATCATTGTTTTCAAAAAGCCGGATTTGACAAAAAGCGCTTATTTTACACACAGGGAGATTATGGATTGTTTCAATGCAGCCGGCCTTGCCGCAGCGAAACATTTGAAAACGAGGCTATTGTAAGCCAGATGCTGAAGCAGCAAAAAGATATGAAGATCCCATCTGAACTTTTGCCTTTCTGCCCCTATTGCGGCAAACCTATGACCATGAATCTGCGTTCGGATAATAAGTTTGTAGAGGATGAAGGTTGGCATATGGCCGCAGAACGCTATAGCCATTTTTTGCAAACCAGATCCGGTCAAAACATCCTGTTTTTAGAGCTTGGAGTTGGTTATAACACTCCGGTGATCATAAAATATCCTTTTTGGCAGATGACAGTGGACAACAGTCACGCCACCTACGCGTGCATTAATTACGGAGAAACTGTTTGTCCAAAAGAAATCATGGAACAAGCTATCTGCATAAAGGAAGACATCGGAAAAGTACTTGCTGATATGCAAAAAGCATAATTTTTGACCTCATTATAATACTTTCAGCATACCTTTGCCATGGTCTCATGAAATCTGACAGTTTTTCTCTCCGCTTTAATCCCCAACGACCGTTTATAATTTTGTAACCTTTAATCAAAAAATCCGCATATATTGATATCTGGAGACATAAAAAACGGTCAGTCTTATTGACCAACCTCTTCTTATGCTAAACCTTAGTATTAAACTATAAAACTAGGTTTGCCAGATAACTTTTGTATACGTTTATTCCTCTATTACTTCAACTTCATTAATATTTTCTATCCTGAGTAGCTTTATGATTTGATTGCCCTTTTTATCTGTAAAGCGAACTTTAATCCACTCATCGTCTGCGTCCAATATAAAACACATCAATTCCGTACTTCCCACTAACTGCATCGCGTCATCAGACTTTATCTTACACTGTTTGTTAACTAATCCGCTGATTAATTTTGACATACAATTTTCTCCCTTCTGCTTTCTCTCTAATCTTTTTATTGTTGCTTCAAGTCGCCTCACTTTTCCGGGGTAAGAAGAATAACAAAGTATAAGAACGAGAGCAACTAATCCAAACCACTCCATTGCCTGCCTCCACAAATTTAATTTGTTAATAGTATCTTATCATAAATTAAGAATTAAGTCATCGGTTTTGATAGTATGAAAGCTATACTTAAAGCCATATATTTTACCTGTCTATGCCTTCATGATATAAAAAATAGGGAGTTTTTCTATTTTTAACTAACCGTTAGTTAAGATTGTATGATTGGAGTCATAAGTATCGCGGTGTTCTTCATTGCGGAATATTGCTATTTATTGTATTAAATAATATCATGCTATATTTCAGCCGCTTTTACTATAGATTGTTCAATTTTTGCGTACACACTTATATACCAATCATACGATGCTGCGGACCAGTTTCACAGTACAATTTTCAGCTGTTTTTGCATACACTTGGGTATCTGGAAAAGCAATATTATCTACCGTAAACGCGGTAACGCCATTTAATATAATTTCCAGTTTGTTGCCCGTTTGCACTGCTTTTATAAAATAGGTCCTGTTGCTATTTATATTGATTTCCACTTGCTGCAGTACACTCCCCGTAACAGTGTCTACAAGGGCAAGGGTGCCATAATTCTTATCTTTAGAAGAAGTCAGTTTACATTCGCAGCCGGCCAGATATAAGGCGGCTTCTTCCGCTTCCTTAGTAAAAGTCACAGATGCGTTGCAATATAATTGACCATCCTCTGTCAAATTGAAAATCCCTTTATCATTTGCCGTCACCCTTCCAGGAAGAGTCGCAGTCACAGTGTATTTTTTCGCTTTCGTAGAAATATCAATAGTCTTATAAGCCCACTGGCTGTCTCCGGAAATTTCCGTGCTGTCTGCTCCACTGACAATTGCATCCGTTGCAAATGGACCAAACCGCACTGTCACTCCTTTTATATCACAATCCGCCTGGACTAAAATTTCTGCTCCCTCTGTACTTAAAGTGTAGTCATAGCTTAAATTACCTCGACAGTATTGGTTGTCTTCTAAATAAGTAATAGCCATATTGTTTATCATAACCCCTTCCCAATCTTCAAAAATTCTGGGAATGATTTTCAGTTGGTCGCCATTACACAGAGAATCGTCAACGCCGGCCATAATTCTTGCATTTTTCATGGTTACAATGTACTCTACCAGATTTAAATCTTCTACGCCGCCTCCATTGCCTACATCTGCACCGGTAATGCCGGTGTCATGGGCGCTGACTTCCCGGACAATCAAATAAGGAGAAGTCTCCTGTACACCCTGGTTATCATTTTCAAAATTATAATCTACGCTGTTATAGATAATATGTTCCAGATTCTTTTGCGCCATGCCCATTCTGTCTCCCATAAACATGGCGCTGAGAGGCCAACCCCCACGCTCAGTCAACACACCATAAGATGTACCGAATCCTCTGTTATGGCCATAAAACGTCCAGTCTTTCCAAAAAGCTTTGGGAAAATAATCCAACATTTTATTGACTGCTGTACGCCATTCCGTTACCGAACTGCCATCCAGTCCGTAGTATAGTTCTTCCATACTGCCAATGCCAAACCAACCGGCAGCCGGCGTTTCCACATCTGCCCCATTGGTGGTAAGAGAATAGCGAAATACTCCCGCAGGCAATCCTTCCTCTCCGTAACCTGCCAAATCATTTTTCAAAAGCAGATTTTGGGTAATGCCATCTTTTAATAGTTCCGCATAATTGGTCCACTTTTCCGAATCTGCCGTATGACCGTTTTTTTCTGCGGCCTCAATGGCACATAGCATGGTAAAATATGCAATAGAATTGTTGTAAATTCCATATCCGCCAGAAGTTGTTTCCGCGTTAGTACCAAGGATTAAATGATATTGATTATTGGAAATATGATCACAATAGTATTCTATACCACTTTGCAAAGAGGCATACATTTTATCTGTATACTCCCCTTTATAATTTTCCATTTGCATTAACTTTGCCATGACTGTATATACAAGTCCTGCGGCGCCGTTATCCCTGGTAGCAAATTCTGCTCCTTTGGAATAATAGGTGGTAATTTGCTTTGCCGCATCTACATATCCCCATTTGAGCAATTCTAAGGCGGTAGGTCCTACGTCAGAAACCGCGTACAAATTTGCATACATACCATTCATCAAAGAGGCGTCTACAAATCCGCTTCCTTCATCCACAATAAAATCATTGGTCCAATACATGGAGTTATTTACCAGGCGTGTCCAGTCGGTGGCAGAAGCTCCGCCTTTAAATACCATTTTTAAATCACCGTCTTTTATGGTACCTGGTACCACCCGTACCAATGCCATAAAATCCAACTTTGCACTACTGCCGATTTTTAACTGCAATTGTCGAAAATCATAGTTTTCTATTTGAATGTCATAGACACATTCATAAAAAGATTCAGATCCCACAAATTCATTTTTCCCGTCACAGCCAAAGTCTACACGAGTGATGGCGTTGCCAATAATGCCCACAAGCAACCAGTATTCTGCCCCTTCCACCATATCTGTATCTTCCCATTGCACTTTTATAGTGCCGTTTTTCTTCATTTTCCGTTCATTTGCAGTACCTATTTGTACTTCCTGGGTATCGCCGCAAAACTCATTGGCCGTACCGTCATAATGACCTATAGACCAAACTACTTCCTGAGTATCCCATAAAATATGCTCTATCCGGGTATCCCAGGGAGAGGTAGCGCCAATTTCAAACCAGATAATACCGTTATTTGTTATTTGTCCACTGCTGTCTGTGGCAGATATATTCTCAAAACGAATGACAATGGTGTCTTTTGCCGTAATCTCTTTGGCATTTAATGCAACTTCACCAGGCACAGAATATATATCTGTCAAATCAGCATGAGAATATTCTCCAGTATATACAACATTGTCGTTCACAGAAACTTTTAATTCTCCCTGGCTTTCCCAGGCCAAATAGTTAGGTGCAGATTCTAGGTCAGTTATAGGAATGGTATATTCTACATAGCCATTCCCCCGAATGTTACGCATGCAGCGAGTAGTTTTAAATTTGGAGACAGCTGTTCTTTCTTCTGCTGTTAGGTACGTCGTATCAGTAAAAAACCCGGTGGCGCCCCCGTAAACTCGAAGCTGCCCTTCTATGGGCGCATCTGCAAAGGTTCCTTTACCAGTAAAATCAGCATAGACAACACTGTCTGTTGACATGTCACAGCCACTTAAAGTTACCCATATTGTCAGCATGGCAATCGACAATATAAAACTCAGAAATTTTTTGAGGCTTCTTTTAATCATGTCTTTCTCCTGATATTAATATATAGTCTTTTTATATTAATATCATAACTGTTTTTATACTTTCAATAACAATAATTGTGTATTTTTTTACAAAAATTAATTTTCTAAATTTTTATTCTTTACGTTTTTTCACTGTCCGCGGTTCAATCTTTAATGTTTTTTCAGTTTTCTGCCTCCCAGAGCCGCTACAGACACAGCTATTAAAGAAATCAGTACGGAAGCGTCTCCTGTTTTCGGCGGCTCTTCATCCTCAGGTTCGCTAGGATTTGTTGGCTCTTCCGGTTCATTTACATCGCCTGTATTATCAGAACCCTCGTCTGACGTCTGCTGGCTGCCATAAACTTCGATTTCATAGAGAGTAATTCCCCATTCCGCCTGATAATCAATGCGCAGCTTGCTAGTAGTAACAGACTCAAACTTATCATCCGCGTATTTTCCGTTGCTCTCCTGATCCTCCGTCTCATCAAAGCTTCCATCTGTTACTACTTCTTTCCATTCAGTTCCGTTCCAATAGGAAATAGTATACGTTGTAATAACCGGGCCGTTAATATCTACTCCCTGGACCTGGTATACCTGATCCACGACCGTATCTTTTCCAAAATCAATTTCAACGAATATTTCTCTATCCTCATCCGCGGAAGCCCATCTGGTCGTAAGATCTCCGTCATTCAGCTTATCCGGAGCGACCCAGTCTTCGTCTCCCCAGGTGGTTGACGCGCTGAAAGTAGCCCCGGCCGCCAGATTTATTTTTTCTTCCGCATGAACTGATACAGACGTTAATGCCAGGATTGACATGGCAACTCCAATACTAACTACCTTTCTAAAAATCTTCTTTCTCTTTTTCATAAAAATACCTCTTTCCTTATTTAAATTTATTTTTTTATTACCTTTTTGACTATAATCAGCCCTGCGCAACACAGGATTACTACAACCATTACAACTAAAAGAATTTTGATCAATGTGTCATATTGAGACTTCTTTTCCACCGTGGAATTTCCATTTGAAGCCTTTACCAACTGATATTTTGCTGTTTTTAATGTATCTTTGGCGCTGTCGATTTCTTCCTGAGTCGCATTCTCTTTACTCAGGACCGCCTTTGCCTCGGCCAGAGCGGCAGAAAAACGCTCCGCAGATTCTGTGGAATATCCCGATAGATCCAGTTTTTCATAGTCCTCTACATAGGATGCCAAAGCCTTGGAAGATACGCCCCGTATTGCCGCGGACGCGACAAAGCTATACGGAGTCCCAGTCAGACGTCCCTGTACTGAAAAAGTATCCGGCTGCACAAAAAGAGAAGATATATCTGTATACCAGGTAACCGGAAGATTTTCAGAGGTCCCGTCGCTGAAGGTAACCAGAATGTTCTCCGGCATTACAGCCGTTCCTACCGGCACCTCAAAATACATAGCGCCCAGATTGGTAATTTCTCTTTCTATATACTTAGCGCGTAAATCTGACATACCTTCTTCCAGTTGAGATGTAAGACTGTCCAGTTCAGCCTGTGTTGTCTGACCTGACAATGCTTCCAATGCCTGCACATAAATATTTTGCACCTTTCCATAATCCTCCGCCGGGTAGTTAAACTGAGCAAAATATTCAAAATTAGAAATTGCTGTTGCTAACTTGTCTGCGTTGAGATCATTTGCATAGGTTCTGGTATTTTCCAAAAAGATAACTTCGCTTAAGCCAATATTGCTGCCCCCATAATTTTCTACGGCTTCGATTTTTATTTTTCTGGCAGAAATTTCTCCAAGATAGAGAAAATCGGTTGCCAAAAGATTGGCGCTTTCACTTGCTTTATTTAAAGTATAAGTTCCTATTTTAATCCAGTCTTCATCCGAGGGGGTTGCCGACTGGGTATAATAAAACTCAGCAGTTTTAACGCCTCTGTTGGAACAATTTAATTGATTATGATTCCAGATTAAAACATTATCTACTTTTTTTACGGAACCGAAATCAAATATCAGAGTACCTGTCTGGAATCCGTCTTCGCTGTGCCACATGGAGCTTGCGTTATGAGGATTGTCATGTGTACTGAGCAAAATATTTTCTTCATCTATAGTCAGGCCGGAATGATTGATAATGTTAACAGGTCTGGCGTCTCCCTCTGTAACCGGTTGCCCCCACCAACTGGAAGCGTTAACAGAAATAATAGGTACCTCCTGATAATCCTGCTGTTTCTTTACGATAACTGTAGCCTTTGCTTTCACATCGGTATCCTGGCCGTCTATAGTTCCATAAATAGTGTATGTTCCTTGATTTTCCGCCTGATAAGTTTCCTTTTCCCACTTCACATTTCCAGTCAAGAGGCTTCCCTTGTCAGTAATCAACTGTACAGTATCCGGCAGTTTCAATTGGTCAAAAGACGTTCCCTCTAATACTGTTTGAGAAGAAACAGTAGTTCTGACATCGGTAACGGTTTCTTTTTCTTCGCCGTCAGATTTAGGATTTACGATTACTTCCGACAAAGTCAGCGTTCCTGTCCCCTCTAGCATAATGCGGATATATCGGCCGGAAATCCCATTCAAAGGAATAGCAAAACAGTCTTCTTTACATTCTGCTTTCCCAATTGAAAAAGATACGACAGCATTATCATTGGTCAATTCATCCCAAGTTGCATTTTCGGAAATCGGATTTTCGGAAATAAACACTCTTCCAGTTTTTCGTAACGTGCTTGCCCCTTCTCCAGCAAATATTTTTATAGTTTCCAGTTCCGTGCTATAACCAATATCACCCTGCCACCAAGGACTCTGCTGTCCCTGAGTCCTGGACGCAGTCGCATGATCAAATTCATAATCTGTATAACCATCCACTGCCCGGGCAGCCGCCGCTCTCCCTTCTGTAGAAGATTGCGCTGCAGTTTTCCGGAACAGTAAATTCTCTTTATAGTCGTAATCTACATAACAGCTTTCAGGAATACCCTCTACATCCGCGTTTTTTTGAGAAGCCCGGCCAATCTCCTCCAGACGGGTAATATATTTGTCAATCAGCTTTCCTTTTGGATTTGGAGAGACATTGAGAATAAATACAGTATCCGTCTCCTTTAAATGTACATATTTTTGATTGACGGCCCAGTTCGTAGTCCGCAGGTCAACGCTAGTATAAGAATCCATCCAGAACCAACAGGGAGTCAAAGTATGACACGCCACGCTGACATTGGAGAACCACTCAGGCACTTCCTGCCCCGCTGCGTTTTCAAACATGATAATGTCAGAGTGGGTATCGTTGACCTCGCAGCTAATATTGATCACCAGACAATCCGGCTGAATAGACCGTACATAATCCACGATTTCCTCATAAGGAAGATCTTCATAAGAGGGTCCGCCCCAGTCCGCATTCCATCCGTCCATAATAAGAAATGGAATCTTTCCATAATTTGTCAAAAGTTCTCCTAATTGTGCTTTAATAAATTCCACATCCGACGGCGTACAATTAGTTGAAGTAATATTATGTTTTAGATCCAACATGGAAAAATATAATCCCGGCTGTATTCCCTCTTCTCTGCAGGCTGTAACAAATTCCGCCACAACATCCGTAGTATCCTTTCCGGAACCCACATCATATTCTGTATAAGCGCTGTCCCAAAGATTAAATCCGTCATGGTGTTTTGTGGTAAGTACCGCAAATGTCATTCCTGCCGACTTTGCCGCTTTGGCCCACTGAGCGCAATCAAGCTGATTGGGGTTCCAACTCTGAGGCTGAAAGGTGGAAACGTATCCTTCTCCGCCCCAGTCTCCTCCGCTTGACCGGAATTCATATGTCGCGCTGTTAAAATGTATAAACATACCAAATCTCAGATCAAGAAAATCTCTTTTTAATTCCATCAAATGAGCATATTCCTCGATCATAGGGTCTTCGTCTGTAACAACAATGGTACATGTATCCTGATAATTGCCTTTAGTTACCGTAATCTCAACTTCTCCAGTTCCTACCGCTGTGACAAGGCCGGATTCTGCCACCTCCGCAATACTGCTATCAGAACTTTCCCACATCAAATTCCCGGAACCACTGTTGATTTCCCTGACATTAAGTATAACGCTCCCTCCCGTTTTCAGAGATACACGTTTTCTTGTAATATAGATTCCGCTGAAATCCGCCACTGTATCTTCAAAGGCCGTCGTCTTTGCGCTGATATTGATTCCGCTAAATAGGGCAAACATAAATGCGGTACATGAAATATAGCTTACTATTTTTTTTAGTTTCTTTTTTAGATAACTCATGGTTTCCTCCGTAAATATAGTTTTGCCCCAGGTTATTTCTTCTTTTTCAGGATAATAAAGGTACCCACGCAGCAGGCGATAATGACTACTACTATTATCACTATGATCCATATAGAGTTATCAGATCCCTGTATATCTGTCTGACCGTCAGTTGCGGCAGCTCCCGAAGTTGTTGTCTGTACAGCATCCGTATTTTGTGTTGATCTTTCTGTCTGTTCAGGAGTCTCTTCAGGTTCAGGCGTCGGCGTTTTTTCGGGGGTAGGAGTTGCCGCGGCGTTTACTTCATCATATTTAGCTTTTATTTGTTCTTCCGTCAACACTCCTTCATAAAGCACCAGCTCATCTAAGTCGCCGTTAAGATACCGGCAGAACGCACCGCCGTTCCTCCATGCGCCAATGGTAAATTTAGAAAAGTCAACTCCAATATCTCCGCTGCATTCAATTTCATATACTTTCTCACCGTCAATATAAAATACACTTTTCCCCTCTGTCAGGCTTACGGAATAAGCAATAAAGTACCAGGTATCCAGGTCGATACAATCTGCAAATTCTCGTTCGCCGCCCCATTCTACATTAGAAGCGCCTATTTCGATTCCATAGTTTGGCGTAATATTAGAATGCAGCACATTGTTTTCGCTTGACCAATCGTCTCCCGCTATAACAGAAATAAAGTCAGCGCTGTATTCGTGCACGTTTATCCAATATGTCAATGTGAAATCCTTTACATCATTTAATTCGCTGTTAATGTATAAAGCAGAGCTAAATCCGTCGAAAGCAGCCGCATTTCCCACCATACCATCGGTGGTCTCCAGATCGTCCGTGTAACTTTCCTCAGAAAGAGTACCGTTTCCTGCAGAATCCAGTCCCAAATTATTCTCATCTTCAAAAGAAAAATGAAACAATTCGTCTCCTGTCGCTGCCTGTACCGGAATAGCAAACACCATTATCACTGCCGCCAATACCACTGCCGCTAAAATTTTCCCCAATTTCTTCATAGATTATTTCTCCTTTCTGTAAAGCCATTTTTCCGGCAATTCTTTTAGATCCGGAGCCTTTTGATACAATTTACCGATTTCCGCATATCTTTGCACCATGTTATCGTCTAAAAGACCTTTCTGATTTGGTGAGGCATTTAGAATGAACGTCACATTGTGGTCGTTGAATTTCTGTATCATTTCAATAGCCCATGAAGCAGGTTTTAGTTCACGTGCCGGATCTGCCTCTCTCCAAAACCAATTAGGTGACAACAAATTACAGCTCACACCCGGTCCCTGGAAATCGTCTTCCACTTCTTGTCCAGCCGCATTTTCATAAAATACCATATCAGTATGGTCCAGATTAGATTCGCAGCTTATATTCATTATCAAACAGTCTGGCTGATAAGAATGAATTAAATCACAGATTTCTTCAAAGGGCACATTTTCATAAGAAGGTCCGCCCCAATGTGCTTGCCAACCGTCAAAAATGATAAATGGAATTTCACCGTAATTGGTCATCAGTTCTGTTAATTGATTTTTGATAAGCTGTTTTCCTTCCGGCGAACAATGATATCTGCCGATTTTATTATGAATATCCAACATAGAAAAATATAAGCCTGCCCGAATCCCTTCTGCCCTGAAAGCATCCAAATATTCCCGTACTACGTCTCTGGTCACACTTCCGTTTTTTACGCAATGCTCTGTATACTGGCTGGGCCATAAGTCAAAACCTTCGTGGTGCTTCGTCGTCAGAGCGGCAAATTCCACGCCGGCGGATTTTCCGGCCTTTGCCCATTGAGTACAATCTAGATCCGTAGGATTCCACTTCTTTTCATCAAATGGGAAACGCTCCGGTTCTCCACCATTTTCAACCCCATATTCCCAGTCGCATATATCCCCCTTTGCAAACTGAAATGTAGCGCTGTTAAAATGAATAAACATACCAAACCGGTAATTTACAAATTCCAATTGTTTTTCTACTAAACTCTTACTCATATTTTTACTTTCCTCTCCCTATGAAATTTTATTTTATCTATATTTTCATCCTATCTTGTATATTTCAACATTTCAACAAAAATGTATTTTCTATTTCAATGCATTTCTTGCATAAATCAACGATATATGTTATTTTAAATATATAAACTGCCAGTTAGGAGAATCTTATGGTCAATGTTTACAAATTTGGGAAAAATGAGGTAGGACTGGAAAAGCAATATCATATTTTTGAATCTTACAAGAATTACGCGGCATATCAATCTTTTTTTCATACCCATGAATTTTTTGAATTAGAACTTATTATCGACGGCAGCAGCCATCAGATTTTAAATGGAATCCGCTATCCTCTTTACAAAGGAGTTATATATATGACGATACCTCCCCAGTCTCATAAGTACTGTGTAGAAAAGGGAGAAGAAATCCATATGTACACCGCCCACTTCAACGGTGCTTTTTTATCAAAAAATGTCTATGAACAGGTAGGGAAACAACTTTGTGTCGCTTATCTTGAACAAGATGAATACAGCTATGTAGAAAACGCTCTGAAGGTCATGAATCACTTGCAGCATCTGCCGGCCGCCCAGTCAGACAATATTATAAGAAGCAT
>CASDQQ010000126.1 GCA_949282945.1 uncultured Eubacteriales bacterium | reverse complement strand
TTAAAGAAAAACGGAAATCCGGATCTGGCCATGGTATACAGCGAGGATATATGCGTGGCGGTAGGAGTATATACAACTAACGTGGTCAAGGGGCATTCGCTCCAGCTTACAATGGACAATATGAAAAATGGCTACGCTAATGCCGTTATCATAAACAGCGGATGCGCCAATGCCTGCGTGGGACATATGGGGTATGAAGACGCGGTCAAAATAACAAAATACTGCGCTGAGATCCTGGATATCGACGAAGAAAATATGCTTATAGGTTCTACAGGAGTAATAGGAGTTCCTCTTGATAAGGATATCATTATGAAAGGAGCGGACCTGCTTAAGGAACGGCTTTCCGAAAACGGCGGAAATGACGCGGCAAGAGCCATAATGACAACGGATACGCATCCTAAAGAGGCGGCCGTTGATATTATGTTGAATGGAAAACATGTAAGAATAGGCGCTATGGCAAAAGGTTCCGGAATGATACATCCAAACATGGCAACGATGATAAGCATTATAACTACCGACGCTAATATATCGAAAAAAGCGCTTGAGCCTATATTCAGAGAAATTGTGGAAAAAACATATAACCGGGTATCTGTGGATGGAGATACAAGTGTTTGTGATATGACTATAATGCTTGCAAACGGCGCGGCAGACGATGCTCCTATTGTTCCAGGAACAGACGATTATGAAAAATTTGCAGAAGCTTTGGAATATGTTTGCGAAACGTTGGCGAAGATGCTTGCAAAAGACGGAGAAGGAGCTACAAAGCTTCTTGAGATACAGGTTAAAAATGTTCTGAGTAAGGAGGATGCATATAAGATCGCGGTAGCCGTAGCGAAATCTCCTCTTGTAAAAACGGCGGTTTTCGGTGAGGACGCCAACTGGGGAAGAATTATCACGGCGGCAGGATATTCGGGAGCAGTATTTAATCCGGATTCGGCAGACATATATATCGGTGGAGTAAAAACCTGCGAAAACGGCGTTGCCCTGCCTTTTGATGAAGAGAAGGCCAAGGAAGAACTTAAAAAGGATGAGATAACCGTAGTCATAGATTTGAAATACGGAGAATTTTCCGATAGGATATGGACATGTGATTTTTCTTATGACTATGTAAAAATAAATGGAAGCTACAGAAGTTGACATTTTTTTTCATAGCGGTTATGATAATTAATAATATCGTAAATACGATGAAGAAGAGGAGTAAGCATTTGCGATTAACAGAGACGGAGGATAACGGCTGAGATTTTTCCGGAATAGTGCGGTGCTGAAGTAGCTTTGGAGTAGCTTGGTGAACTTGAGTAGCCGGAGACGTAGACTTGCGTTAAAAGTTTGAGAGTCCGTTTATTATACGGAAATTTTGGTGGTACCGCGGAAATATGCCTTTCGTCCAAATTTATTTGGACGAAAGGATTTTTTATTATATCAATAATTAAAAGGAGTAGCTTTTATGGCAGAGAAAAAAATATTGGATAAGACTTATAACCCGGCTGAAGCAGAAGATAAGCTTTATAAATTTTGGATGGACAACGGATATTTTCATTCAGAAGTGGACCGCAGCAAAAAGCCTTTTTCTATTGTTATGCCGCCCCCTAATATAACAGGCCAGCTTCATATGGGTCATGCTCTTGACAATACGCTTCAGGATATACTTACAAGGTGGAAAAGGATGCAGGGGTTTTGTACGCTGTGGCTTCCCGGAACAGACCATGCAAGTATAGCCACAGAAGCTAAAATCGTTGATACTCTTGCGAAGGAAGGAATTTCAAAAGAAGATCTGGGCAGAGAAAAATTCCTTGAACGCGCGTGGAAATGGAAGGACGAGTACGGCGGAAGAATAGTAGAACAGCTTAAAAAGTTGGGAAGCTCCTGCGACTGGGAAAGAGAACGTTTTACTATGGACAAAGGCCTTTCAAACGCTGTTTTGGAGGTTTTTGTAAAGCTTTATGATGAGGGGCTTATATATAGAGGAAACAGGATAACGAACTGGTGTCCCAAATGTAATACGTCCATTTCCGATATAGAAGTTGAATATGAAGAGCAAGACGGTTTTTTCTGGCATATTAATTATCCTATAAAGGATTCCGATAAATTTGTGGAGATTGCCACCACAAGACCGGAGACGCTTTTGGGAGATACGGCTGTGGCGGTAAATCCTAATGACGAAAGATATAAAGATCTGGTAGGAAAAATGCTTGTCCTGCCTCTCGTGGATAAAGAAATACCGGTTATAGCCGACGATTATGTTTCAATTGACTTTGGAACGGGGTGTGTAAAAATAACTCCTGCCCATGATCCTAACGACTATGAGGTTGGTTTAAGACACGGGCTAGAGCAGATAAGAGTAATAGACGAGCGCGGAATCATAAATGAAAACGGCGGAAAATATTGCGGTATGGACAGATATGAGGCCAGAAAACAAATAGTGAAAGATTTGGAAGAGCTTGGCCTTTTAGTGAAGGTGGTTCCTCATAAACATAATGTGGGTACCTGTCAGAGGTGTCATACAGTGGTCGAGCCTATGATTTCCCGCCAGTGGTATGTTAAAATGAAACCACTTGCACAGCCCGCTATAGAGGCTGTAAGGAAGGGGGAAACAAAATTTGTTCCGGAGCGTTTTTCAAAAATATATTATAACTGGATGGAAAATATCCAGGACTGGTGTATTTCGAGACAGCTTTGGTGGGGACATAGAATACCCGCTTACTATTGTGATAAATGCGGACATATGGTGGTTGCCAAGGAACAGCCTTCAGTATGTGAAAAATGCGGAGATACTCATTTTACACAGGATCCAGATTCTTTAGATACGTGGTTCAGTTCCGCGCTCTGGCCCTTTTCAACATTAGGTTGGCCGGAAAAAACAGAAGAGCTTGATTATTTCTATCCTACCGACGTACTCGTAACGGGATATGACATCATTTTCTTCTGGGTAGCAAGAATGATTTTTTCAGGCTGTCACCAGATGAAAGAAGTTCCTTTTAAATATGTTTTTATACATGGGCTTGTAAGGGATTCTCAGGGCAGAAAGATGAGTAAATCTTTGGGGAATGGAATAGATCCTCTTGAAGTGATCGGACAGTACGGTACGGACGCTTTAAGATTTGCTCTTACTTTGGGAGTTTCTCCCGGAAACGATTTAAGATATCTTCCGGAAAAAGTTGAGTCGGCAAGAAATTTTGCGAATAAAATATGGAACGCGGCAAGATTCGTACAGATGAATTTTGACGGAGAGCCTGATTTTTCAAAGATAGATAAAAGTAAGTTTACTATAGCTGATAAATGGATACTTACAAAGCTGAATAAGCTTTCTGCCGAAATTACGGATAATCTTGAAAAGTTTGAGCTTGGGATAGCTTTGCAAAAGGTTTACGATTTCATATGGGATGTTTTCTGCGATTGGTATATAGAGACGGTAAAACCCAGACTTTTCGATAAAGAAAGCGAAGGAAGGCTCGAGGCTCAGTATGTTTTGAATAAGGTGCTTGTAAATTCTATGAAGCTTTTGCATCCGTTTATGCCATTTGTAACTGAAGAGATATATCAGAATCTTATAAAGG
Organism: uncultured Eubacteriales bacterium; assembly: GCA_949282945.1. Lineage (GTDB taxonomy): Bacteria > Bacillota > Clostridia > UBA1212 > CASDQQ01 > CASDQQ01. The sequence goes on along the minus strand of CASDQQ010000126.1, from coordinate 3,869 downwards.
ACGCGGATAGCATAATGATCTCAAATTGGCCTGTATATGACGAAGCCGAAGATTTCAGTAAAGAAGAAGCTAAAATGGAGTTTATTATAAGCGCCGTAAGATCTATAAGAAATATAAGGGCGGAAATGAATGTTCCCCCTTCAAAGAAGGCTTCGCTGATTTTTGCTGCTGATGAAAAGCACGCCGATATAATTAAAGAGGGAGACGGTCTTTTTAAGAGGTTGGCATCAGCTTCCGACATATCTGTTTTGTATGAAAGGCCTGCCGCAGCAGAAAAAATGGTTTCTGCAGTTGTAGACGGAGCGGAGATATTTATTCCGTTAGGAGAGCTTATAGACATTTCAAAGGAAATAGAAAGACTTGAAAAGGAGCTTTCAAATTTACAAGATGAGCTTGACAGGGTCAATGGAAAGCTCTCTAATGAAAGATTTGTTTCCAAAGCTCCAACGAAGGTGGTTGAAGAGGAAAAGACCAAAAAGGAAAAATATCAGGAGATGTACGACAAAACCTTGTCACGGATAGAAAATTTAAAAAAATAATATAATGATAAAAGTTAATTTGCGGCAGAGTATCTGCCGCTTTTAATTAATTACAGGCTTACTGGATTGTTTGGCTCTGTAATGGCAAACATTCATTATAAATAAGTTGACAGGCAAATGTATAAATTATAAAATTAAAGTGTTATATGACTGACGGAAGTGGAATTGACCACATGAAGTATAACAACATTTGCCGACCGTCTGGGCAGTTACCTGGATAAGTTGGTATTTTAACTTTTCCGAAACAAACTCAACATATCTTCAGAAAAGGAGCGATTGTTTATGAAAGAACTCAGCTTAAAATACGGTTGTAATCCAAATCAGAAACCGTCAAGGATTTTTATGAAAAACGGCGCGGAGCTTCCGATAACTATTCATAACGGAAAGCCCGGATATATAAACCTTTTAGATGCTTTTAACAGTTGGCAGCTTGTAAAAGAACTTAAAGAAGCCACGGGTCTTCCCGCGGCGGCATCCTTTAAACATGTAAGTCCAGCCGGGGCGGCGGTTGCCGTACCGCTGAATGATGTCCTAAAAAAAGTATATTTCGTGGAAGGTGTCGAACTTTCACCTATAGCTACCGCATACATAAGAGCCAGAGGAGCCGACAGAATGTCCTCTTACGGAGACTTTATAGCTCTTTCAGATATATGCGACGAACAGACGGCAAGCTTCATTGCAAGAGAGGTTTCAGACGGAATAATAGCTCCTGGCTATACGGCCGAAGCTCTCGAAATACTCAAGGGTAAAAGAAAGGGAACATACAATATTATTGAGATAGACACAGCTTATGTACCTGAAGAAATCGAAACAAAAGATGTTTTCGGCATAACCTTCGAGCAGGGAAGAAATAACATAAAGATTACCGAAGAGCTTTTGCAGGAAATACCTACGGTAAACAAAGAAATTCCCAAGCAGGCTAGAATAGATTTAATAATATCTCTGATAACGTTAAAATATACTCAGTCCAATTCCGTATGCTATGCTAAAGACGGTCAGGCTATAGGTATAGGTGCGGGACAGCAGTCAAGGATACACTGTACGCGGCTTGCGGGAAACAAGGCGGATGTCTGGTTTTTAAGACAGTGTCCCAAGGTCCTGGAACTTCCTTTTAAAGATGATATAAAGAGGCCTGACAGAGACAATACCATAGACGTATATATATCTGATGACTATGAGGACGTTATAGGGAACGGGGTTTGGCAGCAGTATTTTACAAAACAGCCAGAGCCTCTCACAAGAGAGGAAAAGAAAGCGTGGCTTTCGAAAATGACTGACGTGGCTCTTGGATCAGACGCGTTTTTCCCGTTCGGAGATAATATTGAAAGAGCTAACAGGAGCGGCGTTAAATATATAGCGCAGCCAGGCGGTTCCATAAGGGACGACAACGTTATCGAGACTTGCGATAAGTACGGAATAGCTATGGCTTTTACGAAAATAAGACTGTTCCACCACTAATATTATTACGGGAAGGATTTTAATCTATGAAAATGGAAAATATGAAAAATTTGCTTTCTTCAAACACTTATCCGGGAAGAGGAATTTTAATAGGGCTTACTCCTGACGGGGAAAATATTGCTATGGCGTATTTTACTATGGGAAGGAGCGTTAATTCAAGAAACAGGATCTTTATCGAGGACGGAGATGGCATAATGAATAAAGCTTTTGATCCGACAAAAATGGTTGATCCGTCTTTGATAATATATGCGCCGGTAAGGGTTTGGAAAAATATTACTATCGTCACTAACGGAGATCAGACAGATACGATACTGGATTTTATCAAAGAGGGAAAAACTTTTGAGGAAGCGTTGGCTACTCGCACGTTTGAACCGGATCCTCCTAATTTTACTCCAAGGATTTCAGGAATCATAAATAGAAACGGCAATAAAACAGCCTACAAGCTTTCCATACTTAAAAGTATGTACGGGGACGAGAGCGGAGTCTGCAGATATTTTTTTGATTATGACGCGCCTAAAGCAGGTATAGGGCACTTTATCCATACATATAACTGTGATGGGAATCCCATTCCGTCTTTTTCCGGAGAACCGGAACCGGTAAATATTTTAAATGATCTTGAAAACTTTTCTGCTGAGATATGGGATAATTTAAACAATGAAAATAAAGTTTCTTTATTTACAAGATTTATCAATATAAGAACAGGAGAGGTTAAGAGCAGGATTTTTAATAAGCTCGGATAGTTATGAAAAATAAACTTAAAAAATTTTTAAAAAATCACGGTGAAAAATTGCTTCTGCTTTATGCGATTCCTTATTGTCTGTGGTTTTTCTGGCTTCAGATCCGTGAGAATGAAAATGTGTTTATCATAAAATCATGGATTGACGATTATATCCCCCAACTTGAGATTTTTGTTATACCATACGTTATTTGGTATGTTTATTTAGTCGGGCCGCTGCTTTATTTTTGCTTTAAGAGTAAAAAGGATTTTATAAGGCTCGCGCTGATGTTGATCATAGGTATGACTTTTTCTCTGACTGTATATACTTTTTGGCCTAACGGTCTTAATTTGCGGGAGCCTTTTGAAAATACTAATTTGCTTACGTCTATCGTCGAGCTGATAAGGAGCGTTGATCCTCCCGTTAATGTTTGCCCCAGTATGCATGTGTATACGACTATTGTCATTAATACTGTTATATGTACTTCAAAGCCTTTTGGAAAGAATACGGCGCTTAAAATTTCTTCGTCGGTGCTGATGGTTTTTATAGTTATGTCAACGGTATTTATAAAACAGCATTCAATAATAGACGTTGTGGCCTCTATAGTACTTGCGATAGTAGTGACTTTGCTTTTGCCGGCAAAGAGGTTCAGGGAGAATAAAGGCTTGCAGGATGCCGCTTAAAGCTGTTTTAATGATAATAGGAGAGAGGACAAAAAATATTTGACAAATAATTTTGATTAAAGTAAAATAATACGAGTCATGTAAAGCGTGACTCATATTTCGGGGTGTGGCTCAGCTTGGTAGAGCGCTTGGTTCGGGACCAAGAGGCCGGAAGTTCGAATCTTCTCACTCCGACCAGTCGAGAGCCTCGACACGCAATTCGCGTGCGGGGCTCTTTCTTTGTTATGAAAAACTTAGAGGTTTGTCAGTAGTTTGAACCGCATAATTATACGGTTCTTGTAAGTTTTATGACAGATATGGTAGCCGCCCCAGAACGATTTCCTACATTACTGTTGTATGTCAGTTTAAAACTTGTCTGCGATGGCACATAAATTATAATAGAATTTGACCCACATGCACTGGAAGAAACGGTATTTGTTTTGAAATAAATACCGTACTGTAAATAGGGCATTCCGTTATAAGAAGGTGTGATC